>QJWJ01000390.1 GCA_003235365.1 Deltaproteobacteria bacterium | reverse complement strand
TCGTCGCCCGCGCGCAACCACAGGCGCACGATGAGCTCGATGCGTAGCTGACGGGCTTCCGACAAGCGGGCTGCGCTCTCGAAGCGACCATGTGATTCGAGGAACAGTGCCGCTTCCTCCACTTGATCGAGTAGCTCCGCCAGCACGAAGGCGGCCTCCTCGTAGCGCTCTGCGGCCACGAGCTGCTCGTAGGCGCGGCGATAGGTGCGGCGCATCTGTTCGAGCAGGTCGCGGTCAGCGAGATAGGTTGCGCCCGAGCCGCCAAGTGTCGATAGCGTCAAATCGGCTCTGGGCCGGGGCACGCTGAGTGAAAGAGACGAGAGATCACCGGTCCAAGGCTTCTTGCTCGTCGGGATCGCATGGCGCAATGCTTCGTCGAGTTGGCCGCGTTCGAACAGCTCGAACATCTTGCGGAGATATGTCGCCTGTCTCCATCCGTACACGTAAGACAATCGCGACTGAGCGGCGAACTTCACCCACGCGATTCGAAGCCAGCGCCGCGCCCACGAAGCAGCAGGTCGCGCGGCGGGGTTCGGCGCGGGTGCGCGCCAGTGCTTGACGCCGCCCAAGTTGAAGGCGCTGGGCTTTGAGGTACTGAGCATAATCCCAACTAGGCCGGCAATCAGTGCTGCCGCGAGCAGGAACGACCACCGAACCGGGTCCGTGCCTCCAGCGAGCCGCCCGAAGATGAGAAGCAACGCCAAAAGCCAAAGCCAAGGCGTCGCTCGCCGGCCCGTGTGCGGCTGTCGGCGTGCGCGACGAGCGTCCGGGCGCGGTGGGTTCTGCTCCAAACCGCGCAGGAACGCCGCCAACTTCTCGCTCGCCGGCGGCACCTTGTCACCGAACGCTTGCCGACCATCCGCATCCAGCTGTCGCGCCTGTTCGACGAGAGGCGGCGGAGGGGGGGCGAGGGACGATGCTTCGAGCGTCATGTAGCCAGTCGTGTCGAGCCAGCTTCCGGCCGAGACTGTGGCAAGGCGTTGCAGCGGGAGCAAACGCACTTGGCCTCCGTGGGCCCAAAGCAGTGTCGGTTCGACGAGTTCCAACTTGGTGAGTTGTCCGTCTTCCAGAGGCAGAGCGCTCCAGTGCCCTTTGATGTGGGTCAGCGCTAACCCGCGGCAATTCCTAGTCGCAACGCGGCGGGGTGCTGCGTGCTGCAACACGAGTATCTCATCGTCCCCGCCCTTGCAACCCAGTAGGCTATCGCCCTGGGCGAAGGCTTCGGCGATCTGTCGAACGGGGACCCCGATGAACAACACGCCGCACGCATCGACGTGGCCGTGATGCAACAGCGTTCTCAATCGGGTGCTCAACGTTTGTGCCACGAGCTCCTCAGAACCTCGCCCGAGAGAAGGTTGATAGCTTGCCAATGGCCGCCGTGAAGCTCGAGCGCTGCGGTACTCCGGTCGCAGCCCACGTGCATCTTGCGGATGTTGCCGTCGAGAGTCATCACGGTGCGCTCGGTGCGCGCCGTGGCGAACATCAACTGGCCGTCGCGCTGGAAGAACAGCCCCGGTTCATCGAGGAACCCGACTCCCAAGATTTCCTCGCTCGGCGCCATCGACACGCTCTCGAATTGCATTGGCCCGTCACTCACCAACCACTGCGACGGCTTCGCCGGTTCACGCGTGTTCTCGACGGCCCAAACCAAGCTCGTGTATCCACGGTGGGTCAAGAAGCCGGCTCTGGCACTCACCGCGTAAGGGATGGCGTGCGTAGAGTGGTTGCCCGCCAGGTCCCACGATTCGAGCTTGGGGTGGACCGCGCCCGATCGGCCATGAACCGTGCTGAGCGCTGCGAAGCTGTCGTTGCCAACGGCAAACGCACCGACGTGGGTGGCCAGCACACGTGGCTTGGCCGCAACCTCGAACAGGGTGCCGCGCGCGTCCACCACCGCCGCGAGCGGATGCCGTTTCCCCAGGAAGCAGCAGTCGAGCAGCGGGCTACCCGGTTCGGGCGCCTCGAAGGTCATCGGCAGATCTGCCAGGGGCACGCTGCAGTATGGCTCAGTCGAATCCCTCCAGATCCGAAGCTCGGCGGCCTGGGGGACCAACGTGAACACCACGAGGCGGCTGCGTCCGAAGTCGGCCGCCAGCACTTGCTCTTCTGCCGGCGCCTGAAATTCCTCGGGTGACGATTCAGGATGCTTCAAGCCGAAGGCCTGAACTTTTCCCGATTCGGAGCAGACGATCACGCGGCTGCCCGTTCGCGACAGTGCCACGCCGCGGGTGCTCGTCACGGGGTCCGCGAACGGCGCCCTGAGCAGCCGATGCGCGATCGCTCGGCCGGGTAGTGGTAACTCGATGCGCGAGTGCACCCGACCTGGTGTCTTGACCTCGACGCGCAGGGAGGTTTCCAACTCTTCGATGGCGACGACGTTCACCGCCCGCGGTGGCGCCGTGCCGATCCACCACAGATCTGCGCCGTCGCCGGCACTGTCCAGCCACGCGTCGAAACTCTGAGAACTGGGCAACGACCAAGTGCGGCAGTTCAACAGGGCGAGCAGTCCTTCGCGTTCGACGCCGATACGTCGCTGGTCGGGTTCGACGACCGAGCCCCATTCGAAGCTGCCCCCATCGCGTTCGGCGCGACGAGCCAGCACCAGCATCACCGCCAGGTGGGCCAGACGCGGAGCGCCGAGCTGAGTGGGGCCCGCATCGAAAACAGCAATGACGCGACGTGAAGAGCGCCGGCTTTCGAACGCGCGACGGAAGAAGAGCTGCTCGCTCATCACCGAACGGCGAAGGAACTCGAGGGGTTCGGTATCGGCCCATGCCCACTCGCTAGTCAGCAGGCGTTCGTAGTCTCCGCGAGAGGCGACACCGTCGTACCCGTCGGGTTCACCGCGATTGTCGAAGTCAGCCGTCGGCTTGCCGAGCGCCGAATCCAGTTGCGCCACCCAAGGAAGCAACGCGCCAGCAAGATCCTCAGGAAACAAGCCCAGGACTTCTCGATAGGACTCCAAGCCTCGGGGAAACTTCACACCGCCACCCGTTCGGAAACCCACTGGCTCAGTCGGTCGATGGCGATCGGGCCGAGCTCGTCCAGTGCGATGAGCTGGCGTCGCTCGGGGAGGCACAAGACGGCGCTGCCGCTGCCCATTCGCTGCAAGAAGGTTTCGAGCACCCAGCCCAAAGGCAGGGTCGGCTCCGCGTGAACAGGTAACCACAGCCGACCCTCGAGGTGAGCGGCCAGGTACACGATGCCAGGCGCCCAGGGCAGTACCTCAACCGGACCGACGAGCACGATGCCCTCCGCAGTCGCCAGACCACGCAGCTCGCCCAGTCCATCTTTGCGCGGTGAGAACTCCAACAGCCAGCGCACCGCAGCTGGGTCGAGCCAGGCGCCATCCGGCGTTTTCGGCACCACCCTTTGGCGCCACTCAATCGCCAGTGTCGAGTTCACGCCTGCAGCTCGCGTTGCAGCGCTGCACGAGTGTCGGCGAGGTTGCCGGAGATGGCGCTCGCATCCAGGCTTGCGTCGAGCTCTCGCAGCCAGGCTTCGACGCGGAGTCTGTGGTCGGTGGGGTCGGTCTTGTCGGCGTTGGCCAGTCGTTTGCCTTCTTGCAGCAGCCTTTCGGCGCGCGCCGCGGCGCTCGACGACGCATCTTCGCTGGCGCGTACGAGCGTCGCGTTGACGCTCAGCGACAACACCTCAGCCAGAACTTCTCGCGCCTGCAGCTGGGCGTCCATCGTCGGCACGGCGAACACCAGCGGCCACAAATCTTGCCCGCTTGCGCTGTCCGCGCCGCGCAAGGCGCAGGCCGCGGCGATCACCCGCTGGGTTCGGACCAAGCGTCGGTCACTGAGGGTGATGCCGCTCGAACGCAACAGGCGAACGCAGCGGGCCAGCAGCGGGCGCACCGCATCCAGCCGCACGGCGGCGGCTGTGCGGGACAACTGATCGAGATCAGCCAGGGTGGCCACCGGGGTAGACGCCGTGCGTTGCGCACCGACTTCCAGCAACGTCTCCAAGCTCGAATCCGACACGGGTTCGACGAACGTGCGCAGCAAGAAGCGGTCCGCGAAAGCCGCCAGTGAGGGATCTTCGGGCAGCCCATTGGAGGCCCCCACACAGACTCTGAGCGGGCAATCCTTGCGCGTGTGCCCGCGAACGAAACGCCGCTCGTTGAGCACGCCGAGCAACGTGTTGAGGATTGCGTTGGACGCCAAGAACACTTCGTCGAGGAAGGCAATTTCAGCTTCTGGCAGCATGCCGGTCGTGTCGGTCTCGACTCTGCCTTGGCGTAGCAGATTCAGATCGACGGGCCCGAACAACTCGTTGGGTTCGGTGAAACGACCGAGCAAGTACTCGAAGTAGTTCGCCTCGAACCCGCGAGCGATGCGGCGCACGGCTTCACTCTTGGCGGTACCCGGCGGACCAATCACGAGCAGGTGTTCCTCGGCAACGGCCGCCAGCGCGACCAGCTCCGGCAGTGTCTGTCGATCGACCAGCGCAGACGCAGCGTTGCTGATAGCAGTTTGCACTCGCTCTCGCGCGCCGCCGTCCGATTGAATTGCCTCCATGCGCCCATGCTATGCGCGACGCCGCCCCGCGTCGAGGGGTGGCGCGAAACCAGGTCGAAGAACGATCGGGCCGTGACACAACGGCGTGATGGTCACGCAGCGTTGTATGCGAGCTTCGAATTCCTAGTCGATGCCGGGCTAAAAAGAACAGCAAGTCGATACGCACGCCGGCCCCACCACCGCGGGGCAGGTGAGGCGAGCCGTTGCCACGCGTCCGAGAGCTGTCTGCGCCTTTGGGATCATGCGCTGGCCGCCGTCGCTTCTGGCTTCACCGCGGAGTCCCTCACGATTTCGTCCGATCCGTAAAGGGCATCAACAATCGGCTGAAAGCAGCTGACTGCATTCGGTGCTGAGCGATCCCAATACGTGGAGTGACTGCGGAAACCTACGAACTGGACCCACTGCCAGAAGCCGGGCTTTCCCATGGGGGCTTGGCCGAAGCGTACGTTGTCCGGTTGCTTCGGGCCGCGGAGTTTGGAAGTTCCGTCAGCACACTGCACCATGATCCCCGATTCCTCCACATGCTGAGTCTTGTCGTTCCGGTTCTCGAAGTTGGAGCCGAATACGTCGTATTCGGCGAACACGTTGATCCAACGTCGGGGCGTTCCATCCAGAGCGTGGCGCGCCTCGAAGTAGTGGGGCCAATACGTCCTGATGAAGTCGAAGGGGCAGCCGATGGTGACGAGCGTGTCGATCTGCTCGAACTTGTGGCTTGGTGCGGTCTCTTTTGGAAACAGCGTGTCCAAGGCTACGATGCTGCCAAAGCTCACCGCAACTATGTGGATCTTGCGATACTTGACCTCCTGCTGTTCACCTAGGTAGTCGAGCAAGCGCAGCAGCTCGCCGTTTAGCCGCGTTCGCTGCTCGCCAACTGACAAATAGGCCATCGCTGAGGCTAATGTGGGCGCCGTCTTCGCCAGAAGTTCTTTGATGTTGAACGAGGTGAACAATCCCACGAACGTGATCCCAATGATGCTGGTTTGCGCGGCTGACAACCACCCGTTCATACCTGCCAGAGTCGGCTCCAGTGCGCCAAATGCGGGGATGCGACCCGCTGTCTGCATCACCGTCGCGAACAAGGTTACCGCCAGCACGGCGCCATAGAGGGCAACGAGCCCAAACAGGCCCGCCCCGTAGAACACCTGCACCTTGAGAACACGACTCTGGCTTCGAGCTCGGAGGGCACCCAGCAGCCCTCCAACGTTGGTGATCAACGTCAGAACGATCGAGAGCAGTTGTCTCGAAGGCGACGCGGCGCCTTGCGTGGCCGATAGCGAACCGCGGTACTCGAATGCGTATATATCCATGAACTCGCGCTTGTCTTTGCCGTCTAAGCGCAACAACGTCGTCACACGGTAGCGTTGCTCCCGATGGCTTCGTACGCCTTCGGGCTTGGCCGTGAACACCATACGCGAAGGCGCCGCGTTGTCGAACGCCACCGCCAAACGCTGCGCCACGTCGCTCAGCGACGTACCCTCCGCGCTCAACATCCCACCGATACAAATCACCGCGTCTCGCGGGGTGGGATCCGGCTCCTCATCAGCGCCCAACTCCGAAATGTGGCTCGTGGACATCTTGACATTCCCCTTCCCAGCGTCCCACCCAGGACGCCACGAGCGGATCATAACCGTCCTCGAGCTGGCCTTCCAGGTCTGCCTTGCTCGTCCCGTGCGATTACAGTGAGATACCAGCGGGCGAGACGGGATTTGACGCGGCTGGTGGCATCTCCGCATGTGTGAAGTGCCGAACGAGGGGAGGAGTCCGTAGGACGTGGACTGTGATGCTATCCCCGTTCGTGCTATGTGGATTCCGTGACGGAACTCTTCACCATCGGCAATCTCGCGTCGCTGGTCGGTGTCGTGAAGACTGGGATAGAAGCGGCCTACGCGCTGGGGGGTCGCGAACGACGTGACCTTGTCCAGGGCCGCGAGCTGTCGCAGGCTTACGAGTTGGCATTGCGGGTCTGGGGCTCGGTGCTGTTCGAGTCCCGGTGTAATTGTGAGCGAGTTCGCTTCATGAAGGAAAGTGCCGAACGAGGCGGCGTCTCCTTCGGCACCTTCGACTTCACGGTGACTAGATGCTCCAGTCGACCACTCGCTAATCTGAATCCAATCTGCTGCAATACCCGGCGATGTCGAGCAGGGCCGGCTACGCGTCTCGAACCCTGGTTCAGGACCCGAGGGCTGCCAACTTGCTCATCCT
>QJWJ01000071.1 GCA_003235365.1 Deltaproteobacteria bacterium | reverse complement strand
CTCCCTAGAAAGGGTGGTGCGGATGCAGCCTTCTCCGACTGCTCCAACAGCATCGCCTGGCCATTCAGCCAGGAGACTACCGCCACCTCGCTCGGTGGAGACACCGGCACCTACTGTGGATTCGAGAAGACGACGTGTCTCGGCTTTGGCGACTACAACGCAGCGAAAACTTGTTCTCAGGATACCGATTGCGGTGCCACCGGACTCGATGACGGGCTCTGCCGCACGAAGGGTCAGACCATGGTCTGTGCCCTGCCCTGCGGGAATGCCGACGACTGCGAGTCGACGAAGTCGTGCTTGGCCTTGAACCCCAAGTACTGCCAACTCTGATTCACTTCCCACGCAACCGCACGATGCGCTGACCGATGGTTGGCCCTGACGTGAAATCCAATCCATCCAATCGGCAGAGCTCTCCCCATGGCGTTTCATGGCACCCGCTGCCCTCGCGGCCTTCAGCGGCTGCTGCGCCCACCCGCCCCAGCGTCATCGGTCGCGCCGCTGGGGCTAGTGCACCCGTGCCACTCCGCTTCTGCAGCATAACGCCGCAACGCCGCAGCCTCTCCGCGGTGGTCTCCATGCGCGAAACTGGTAGGCTCGCCTCATGTCCAGCTCCGCCGTTCCCACAGATCCGCTCTGTGAGAATGCCGTCGCCCGTCCTTTGCCCGCCGTGGACGAGCGGCTCGTCGCCCCGGGAACGCGCTACCAAATCCGCGACGGCCGAGTGCTGTACGTCGCCGCCTCGGATGAACCGCACGGGTCACGTCACTCCAAGCTATCCGCGGTGCTCGAGGCGCACACCGCCGACGACTACGATGTCGCCAGCGACATGCTCACCCGTTTGACGGAGATCGACGACATCGCTCCAGACGTCAGCGTGTTTCCCAAGGCGCGAAACGCCGAAACCGGGGGGCGCCAGCTAGAGGAACTCGCCTTCGAGGTCGTCAACTCCCAAACCCTGAGCGAAGCAGCTCGAAAAGCCGCAAAGCTGGTCGCCCGGGGTGTGCGCCGGGTGTTCGCCACCGATGCGCGGCGCGATTGCGCGTTCGAATGGGACCCCGGCTCCAACTCGTGGCAACCGCTGGACCCTGCGGCGATGATCGAAGATCGGGTGTTTGCCGTACCGCTACCGATCGCGGCTATCGTTCGCACGTCGAGAGTCGACAACGTCCTGGCCCAGGCGTTGCTGAATAAGCAAAACGCCCTACTGCTCAGCGCCCTCGATGCTCGGCGCGACGAGGGCAGAGCGGAGGGTAGGGCGGACGCGCTTCTGGCGGTACTCGTCAGTCGCGGTTTGATCGCGTCGGACTCCGAGCGTCAGCACATCCGAAGCGCCAACGCCGCCCAGCTGGAGCGGTGGCTGGGCAGCGTAGCAACGTGCCGTTCCGTCATTGAGCTGCTTCGGTCCTGATGGGTCCACGGCAGCGCTGTCGACCTGCCACAGTTCGGCCATCATTGCCGCCGTAGCCATCAACGACATGGGGTGGCACCCGGGTGGCACCCGTCGGCCGTAGCCGACATGTCGCCACGGCTGGAACTGATCGCCATGAACGTGGACTGCGCCTTCCCGCGTCGCGCCCCACGTTTTGGGGAGCGGCACGCGACTTGCTGAGCATGGGAGGCGAGATGCCACGCCTGCCACTGCTCGACCCCAACCCACTGCTCGACCCCAACCCACTGCTCGTCTCCAGCACAGCGCAGATTCGCTTCGACCGAGGAACGCTCGTACTCGAGCACTTGTCGCGTGGGCAGGCCGAGGCACTTCCGGGTGTGTTGTGGGACCCGCGGGCGAACGTGTATCGAGCACCCGCCTTTCGGTATTCGGATCTGCTCGCTGCCACGGGGGCCGCCGGGATCGTGGTGCACGACACGGTGCGAGCTGCTCGGCGCTTGGCGTCCGCCCGCTGGAAGGGCGAGGCGACGCTGCGTCCGTACCAACACGCCGCGCTCGCCGCCTGGCAGCTTGGCGGGCAGCGCGGGATCGTCTCACTGCCAACCGGCAGCGGCAAGACGCGACTCGCGATTGCTGCCATGCGGGCAGTCACCCCCGCCTCGGTGCTTTGCTTGGTCCCAACGCGCGTCTTGCTCCACCAGTGGCTGGCCGAACTGGTAACGGTGTACGACGGTGCCATTGGCTGCTGGGGCGATGGTAGACGCCAAACCGAAGCCATCACGGTCTCGACGTTCGAAAGCGGAGTGCGCCGCGCCGCGCGGTTCGGCGGACAGTTCGAGCTGCTGATTGTCGACGAAGCCCACCACTTCGGAAATCGCCTCAAAGACGAAGCCCTCGAAATGTGTGTCGCCCCGATGCGGCTGGGCCTGACGGCCACGCCCCCCGGCGAGCCCATCGCTCGAGAGCGCTTGCAGGAGTTGCTCGGCCCCGTGCGATTCGAAATGTCAATCGGGGATCTCACAGGCGTGTACCTCGCCAACTTCGACAGCGTCGTCGTGCAAGCCCCACTCAGCGCGGACGAACTGTCGCGTTACCGCGCCGAGCACGCTGTCTTTGCGCGGATCTTCGCCCTATTCCGGCGTTCGGCACCCGACGGCACGTGGAACGAGTTCGTCGCGGTCGCCTCGCGCAGTGACGAGGGGCGACGCGCCCTGGCCGCTTGGCGCAGGGCCAAACAGATCGAAGCGCTTCCCGAGTCGAAACGTACGCTGCTCGGCGGGCTACTGGACCGCCATGCGCAGGCGCGCGTACTGGTGTTCACCTCGGACAACAGGGCCGCCTACCAAATCGCCCGGGAGCACCTCATCACACCTCTGACCTGTGACATCAAACGCAAGGAACGCGACGCAGCGCTCGACCGCTTCCGCCGCGGGGAGGTGCGCGCGCTGGTCTCGTCGCGAGTGCTCAACGAGGGGCTCGACGTGCCGGACGCCGACGTGGCCATCATCGTAGGAGGAACCCAAGGCGACCGCGAACACGTGCAGCGCGTGGGGCGCCTACTACGCCCAGCGGCTGGGAAACGAGCCACCGTCTACGAGCTGGTCGCGTCGGGCACGAGTGAAGTCAACTCGTCGCAGAGAAGGAGAAGAGCCCTTGCTGCCCGAACGATCACTGCCGCTTGACCGAGCGCGCAGACGCGTGGTGCCTCGCTACCTGACGGAGGCAGACCACGTATGGCTCGACGAACTGCGCGCCGAATGCGAGCGCCACGTCGGGTGTCGCCGCGGGGAGCTCGAGCAACGGCTCAGCGAACCGCTGACGACCGTCGCGCCTCGCGACAAGCTCCTGGTCGCCAGCCGCGTGTTGTTGCGTCACTACGAAGACCGTATCGAATCCCCCCGTCCACCAGCGACAATCCGCAAAGCGCTGTTTGCTGCTCGCGTGTGCCAGCCCACGCGCGCCCTGGCTCTGCAACACGCAGCGGACGAGCTGCAGATCAGCCCCGAGGACGTCGAAGCGCACCTGTTCGCAGATCTACCGTCGGAACGTCGAGTCGCCCCGCTCAGCGAGCCGTTATCGAGTACGGAACTCGCGCTGCGCGTCAACCACGCGATCGTTGCGTCGCTACTGCGCAGGGCGACCGTCGTTCGCATCCAAGCCGAAGGCAACGTGCGCGCACTGGTGAGTGCGGTCAAACTGCGCGGCCTGTTGTGCGTGGCCGAGCCGACGCGACACGGCAAGTCCGTGACGTTGTCGATCTCAGGACCGTACGCGTTGTTTCGCAACACACTCGTCTACGGTCGCGCCCTTTCGAGTTTGATCCCTCGCGTCGCCCGGTGTCAGCGGTTCTTGCTCCGCGCAACCTGCGCTCTGTCGAATGGACTCGTCGAATTCACGATTCGATCGGGTGACCCCGTCGTCCCGAGTGCGCCCGGCAAAGCCTACGACAGCAAGCTCGAAGAGCGGTTCGCCAAGGACTTCGGCAAGCTGGCCCGAGACTGGGACGTCATCCGCGAGCCGCAAGCCGTCTCCGTCGACGACGGTTGGATCTTTCCGGACTTTCTGCTGCGTCATCGCACCCAGCGCGAACGCTGGGCGCTACTCGAAATCGTCGGGTTTTGGACCCCCGAGTACCTTCGCCGCAAGCTCGACGGCCTCGACCGAGTCCGTCTGCCTCGATTCATTCTGTGCATCGACGAAAACCGCAATTGTTCCGATGACGAGTTCCCCCCCCAAGCGCGAATCATCCGCTTCAAGCGCCGGATTCCGGCCGCTGAAGTGCTCAGAGCTCTCGAGACGTTCGGCGGGCACGCGACGAGACACAACCCCACTTCGTCGTTTTCCGAGCCGTTGTCTCGCGTCGTCGATCAGCCTAGAGTTGAGCCATGAGTCAAGCGTCGCAGAGTCAGCCCCCGCAAGGACTGCCCTCGCAGGGGCCGCCGTCGTCCGACCGGGCAAACCGCGCTCGGTATTTGGAGCCACCCTCGCCGCTCATCTTTCCGGAGTCTGCCGACGTGCCTGAGACACAACTTCACCTCGATCTGCGAACGATCCTATACCTGCTCTTGTCCGAGCACCTCGGAGAACCGTTCACCGTCGGCTCTGATCAGTTCGTTTACTGGGACGCCGGTAACCCCAAGCGGTGTCTCGCGCCGGATGTCTACGTCAAGCGTAGCCCTCGGGGTGAACCGGTCCGCACCTGGAAAGTCTGGGAACGAGGCGCACCGGACGTGGCCGTCGAGATCACCAGCGACAGCGACTCGATGCCCGCCGACTGGAACGCCAAGCTCGCGCAATATCAGACCCTGGGCGTCTCAGAATTGGTGCGGTTGAACTTGCTCGATAAACGCAAGCCCGCACTGCGCATATGGGACCGCGTGGACGGGCGCTTGAGCGAGCGGCTCGTGGAAAGCAACCAGGCTGCGTCACTAGTGCTCGATCTGTACTGGGTGATTGCGCCGGTTGGGAAGACGGCGCGCGCACTGCGGATAGCGACCGGAGATCCTCTCGTGCTGGTCCCAACGGCTCAGGAGGCTCGACAAGCCGAGGCTCAGGCTCGACAAGCCGAGGCTCAGGCTCGACAAGCCGAGGCTCAGGCTCGACAAGCCGAGGCTCAGGCTCGACGAGCCGAGGCTCAGGCTCGACAGGCCGCAGAAGCCCGAGTCGCCGAACTCGAGGCCTTGCTGAAGGAGCGAACCGTCGATCGGTCCAGGTGACGAGAGCGACGCCGATCCGAGCCGTACTGGCAGAAGTCCCCGTGTTGGGAGGAGCTACGACGCGCAACGAATCCGGCGACAGTACGCGCTCGCGGGCAGCGACGCGAGCTCGACTCGATGGCGCAGGCTCTCACGCGCACCTCACCCCGTGCCCCCCGCGAACTTGTGCCGGACGCCGCCGCGTCGTCGCCCAGACCCTGGGTCGAGCGAGCCGCGGTGCACGTCATCCAGGCGGCGCTGGTCCGGATGCTGTGCGGTGATGACCCTGCCCCGGACGGCTTCTGCACCGATCGCCTTTCGACAGTCACGTTGGCCATCGCAGCCAAGCGCGCGCGTTTCCGGGTCGGGGGACGCGAGCTTCGAGCCTGAAGACCGTTCCCCCTGGCCCAACCGCTGGGCCGCGATACTGACGATGTCGGCAGTCGCGAATGGCTTGTGGACAAACGCATGAGCGTGAAAGATCTCGTGCACGCTTTCGATGACCGCCCGAGTCGACAGAAGTATTCGAACGGCAGCGTCCTGAAAATGAAGCAGTTCGCGCATCAGTGAGAAGCCGCATCCGTCGACCAAGTCGAACTCGACGAATGCGAGATGCAGCTTCGAGGACGCGCGAATGACAGGCAACGCAGTTTGAACGGAGGTCGCCGTTTCTACGCGATACGCCGTGAGCCCGCGCGCGATGTCGGAACGGCCGCGCGCATCGCTGTCGACAATCAAGGCCCGCGCCGGCCAATCAACGTTCAGTTGGCTCCCTTGTCCCCCCATGATGGTCTCCTCATTTCATCTGTGTTCCGTCTGGCCTTCGAGGCGGCCGCGCGACAACCCGCGACATCGTCTCCGCCCGGGTGGAGCGGGACGCCCGACGCTGCCAAGCGGCGCTAGTTGATCTGTCCTTGGTCACCGAGCCCTTGGGCTCGGGTCTTTCGACCACACCTACCGTACTCCTTCAGCACTTCGTAACCAGCGACCGAACCCCCCGGCTCGCCATGATCACTCGGTTCGGCGTTTCACGCCATCGATGTAGGCGCGCAATCTACCTCCGCCGCGCGAGTGGTCAACCGGCAAAGTTCACGCTCTGCCGAATACGAAATCACGCCGTGCTCGCCTCGTTCGGAATCGCGTTGCTTGTCGTCATCATGCGACGCCAGGTCTGCTAGCCGAACCGCGCTTGTGGACAATCTGTGAGGTCGTGTCCTCGCACGAGGTGGTCGAACGGTTGAACGAGAAGCCACGCCCCCGAGTGCAAACTCGAAGCACACCACGACGCGCGTCGACCAAACCGTGGTTGCGCAGGTTCCGCCCGCGCGATCCAAGCCCATCCCGCCACACACAATGATGCATGAGCATACAATCGCTCCGCCGCTCGGAAAGTGCGGAACGCGGCAAGCGACAAACTTTCCCAACCAAATGCGTCCTCGCAACTCGACTCGCCGTGTTTCGAATCCGTCAAAGACGTTAACAATCCACGAAGAGTAACAACCACCCCTCGCCAAGCCCATCGCGCGGTCCTCGGCGCACACACTTGACCCGCTTCCGTCATGTCCAATGCAGTCGAAGGCGCCGCCATCACTCGGCAGGCGGACGCGACTCGACGGACATCTCGCACCGAGACGTACAGCCAAAACGCGCCAGGGCGAGTCCAGGATTTCTCGACAGAGTCGCATCGACAACAACGCCATTTCGAAGATGACATCGACTCACTGTAAACCACCCGGATACAACCCAGATCTGTTCCAAAGTGGACGCACTATTTGCGAGCGTCCGGTCATCGTTGCGGTACCCTCAATCAAATCCTTCGCCGGTCGTACCAAAACAGCAGCAACCGCGAGGCCTCGATGACCCAGGTCATCGCGTGAACCCGCGGAAGACATACCAACAAGAAACACGAGATGAGCGATCACCCCCAAGCTCCCGCAATCCCCAGCGTCACCTCGAACGCAGAACCATTGGTATCCGACAGCGCACGGCAAGTCGCTTCCGGAGGCCGGATCCGCATCCTCCTCGCACTATTCACGTTCGTGCTGATGGCCGGGTTGGCAGGCATGATGCTCGTGTTGGTGTCGAGCATCTTCGACCGGCTGACGCCGTCCATTCGCAACGACTTGGGGTGGAAGGCACAGCACGGCGCCTTGGAGCTCGCTCAAGCCATGGAAGTCGGCATCGCGGCCCAAGATGCCTCGATACTGGCGCCGTCAGCGACGGCTTACGTCGAAGATCCCGACATCTCCGGCGTCGTCGTTCTAGGAATGGAAGACAAGGAGTTGCTTCGCGCAGGCAACGGCCTGGCCTTGGACAATGAGACAATTTTCAGAGCGACGCCAAACGAGCTGCACGAGAAGAACGGTGTCGTCTGGAGCTGGGCAGAGTCGAGCATCGAGTCGGCGACCATCGGCAAGGTAGCCATCGTCGTATCCCTCGATCGCCTCCGTTCGGGCATGGTGCTCAAGCGCAACATCCTACTGATGTCCGGCAGCGGCTGCCTCATCGGGCTGGTGCTTAGCTGGCTGTTTTTCAAATTCTGGATCGGTCCGTTGCTGCGCCTGATCTCGGATACGTTCCGGAGCTTGGAGCAGACGACGGCGGTTGCACTCGAATCGACACGGCTCAAGAGCGAATTTCTAGCGAACATGAGCCACGAAGTCCGCACGCCGATGAACGGTGTGATCGGCATGACGGAGCTCTTGCTCGCCACCAGCCTCGATACGCGACAGAAACGCTACGCCAGCACGATTTCCGCTTCCGCCAACGCGCTGCTCACGGTCATCAACGACATCTTGGACTTCTCCAAGATCGAAGCGGCCAAGCTCGAGATCAAGGAGTACCCGTTCTCACCCTGCGATCTGGTTGAAGATCTCGCCGTCTTGATGTCGGAGAAGGCGCACGCCAAAGAATTGGAGATCGCCACTCACATCCAGCCGAACCTCGCGGAACGAGTCATGGGCGACGCAGATCGCTTGCGCCAAGTGCTCAGCAACCTGATCGCCAACGCCGTGAAGTTCACGGAAGAGGGAGAGGTGGTCATTCGCGTCAGCCAGGCGGGTGGCTCGATGGCACGCCCTCTATTCCGTTTCGAGGTCATCGACACTGGCATCGGTATCGCCGACGGCGACAAGGATCGGCTCTTCCACGCGTTCTCGCAGATCGACGGCTCACTCACTCGCAAGTACGGCGGAACGGGGCTGGGTCTGGCGATCTCGCGGCGGCTGGTCGAGCTGATGGGTGGCACCCTCGAGGTCGAGAGCAGGCTCGGCCACGGCAGCCGCTTCTGGTTCGAGTTGCCTTTCGAATTGGTAGACAACAATGCGACAGCTCGGGTGTTCAGCGCCAAGAAGGAGCGCGTGCTCATCGTCGACGACAACGAGACGAATCGACTGATCCTCGAGGAGCTCCTCGATGCATGGCAGGTGCGCCATGAAAGCGCGGCCAGTGGCCCAGAGGCCCTTGCCATGTTGAACGCCACGCATGCGGGCGGCGATCCGTTCACGACGATGGTGCTCGACATGCAAATGCCGGGCATGTCTGGGCTCGACGTGGCGCGACAGATGCGTCGCGACGCTCGCTTTGGCGACGTGCACATCGTGATGCTCACCTCGCTCGGGCCGGAGTCGAGCCACGCGGAGGGCATTCCACCATGGGTGGATCAGGTCCTGCTCAAGCCCGTAAAACAAGCGGATTTGGCGGCAGCGCTGCCAGGCCTACAGCTCGTCAAGGAGTCGCTACCCACACCTCCGCTGTCTGTGGATGCTCCTACCCCAAGTGTCGAAGCGGGACAGTACAGAATTTTGCTCGTCGAAGACCACCCACTCAATCAAGAGGTCATGAAGGACTTGCTTGGCTCGCTGGGCTACAGTTACGAACTCGCGTCAGACGGGCAGCAAGCGCTCGACGTCCTCGAGGAACGTGAATACTCGCTCGTACTCATGGATTGCCAGATGCCAGTACTCGACGGCTACGAGGCGACACGCCGCTGGCGGCGCTTCGAATTCGAAAAAGAGCAACGCCGGGTCCCGATCATCGCCGTGACCGCCCACGCCCTCGCCGAGGAACGCGACAAGGTGTTGCGCGCTGGGATGGACGACTTCTTGACCAAGCCCGTCCAGGTCAACGCTCTCCGGCTGATGCTCGAGAAGTGGCTCGCCGCGGCGAGGAGGTTCCAGCCCGCCGACGGGGCAGTGCCGCCCCCAATCGCCGAGGCACAGGCTGCAGTGGCAAACACCAACGCCTCGCCGCCAGCGAGGGTAACGTTCAAGAGCGGTGAGCAGTCGCGGCATTTGCTCGACCCGGAGACACCGCGCTCGCCGCGCATGTGCGAGCTCTTCACCGAACACGCGCGCGACGACGTCGACTTCATTCAGGAGGCCGCGGCAGTCGAGGACAGCGAGTCCTTGCGCCTGCGCTCACATCGCTTGAAAGGAAGCGCATACACGTTCGGGGCGCAGCTACTGGGGGACAAAGCTGCAGAACTCGAGAAGATGGCCAAGGCGGGGGAGCTCAACGTAGAAAAGCAGGTCCGTGAGTTGATCGTGTTGTACAAACAGACGAAAGCCGAACTAACCAACGCTTCCACCCAAGCTGCGGGAGGCAGGAAATGAACGCCAACCGTCCCGCAGTGCTCGTCGTCGACGACAGCGAGATCGCTTGTGAGTCCGTCAAGCACACCCTCGGCGGTGCTGGTTTCGAAGTCTCGGCGCTCAACAGTCCCTTTGGACTGATCAAAGCCATCCGCGAAATTCAACCAGCCGTCATTCTAGTCGACGTTGGGCTGGGCAGCGTCAACGGCACGCGCCTCGTCGAACTCGCGAGGCAACACGCCCCATCGCGCTGCTCCGTCTTGCTGTATTCGAGCCGTGAGTCCACCTTGCTCGAGACCGACGCCCGCGCCAGCGGGGCAGACGGCTTCATCACCAAGAACACGACCGGCACGGAGCTCGTGACCGTCGTGCGGCAGTGGGTCGCCGGAGCCAGGACCTCGTTCCGCGGCAACTGACCGTGACCGTCTCTGGCTCGGGCAAGGCCGCGTCGTCGCTCCGGCAACGCGAAGAAGAATCGTAGGCACGGCGCGCGCGGCAGCGCGCTCGTTGCTCGACAATCCCGGGCAAGGTAGGCCGCTGGAGAACGAAGGCGGTCGTCCGAGGCTTGCTCCCACTGCACGGGGCGTCACGTCCTTCGCTCCACCATTCCCTGACACCCGTGCTGGCCCTCGTCTCGAGGGATGTGCTCAACGTCTCGCGGGCGAATCACTAGCCCGCGCGCTCAGGGCGAGAGGCGAGGCGCCGAAGGAGCGTTCGCGATTCGCAAACGCTCCTTCGATGCAGCAGAGAATGGAGTCTGGAAAGCAGCTGCAACGGGGGCGGTTTTTCGGGCCCTCGCCAAACGGGTCCTGAAAACTGCCCGAGAATCGTGCTCGCCCATTCGGCCTGCGCGATCAGCAAGAGGCGGCGCACCCCCAAAGGGCCGCGCCGCCTCCACCTCGTCGTCTCAGAACCAGCGGCGCGATGACGCCGCACCCGACGTCGCCCCGGCCGGGGCTGCCACGATGGGATAGCCAGAGTCTCCTGGCTTTCGTCCATCGACGGTCACGACCTTGACCTCGCTGCTCACTTCGCGCAGGCGCACGTAGCTAATCGAGCCCTTGAGCTTCGAGACGACCTTTTGAACCACGCTGCCCGGGTCCACTGCCTTGGGAGCCGCCGACTGCCCGCGGATCCGCCGGTCGATCCAATATCGAGCGGCCTCTTCTGGAGTCATACCGAGCACTGTCTTGTCGAAGCCGATGCGCTCAGCAGTTTGGGATCCGCGATTGAGCGCCAGCATCTTGTTGCCGCTCGGATCGTCCAGGCTGTCGCCCATGTACAAGCGCTTGAGCTGAAACAGCGTCAGATCGTTGACCGAGCTGTTCTTCGCAACCACGACGGCGAGAGGCTCGCCCGAGTTCCCTGCACTCACGGAACTCGCTGTCAGACCGAGTGAGAGCAATGCGACTGCACACCCGAAGATTGTCATGCGTCTCGTCATCATGTCAGAAGCTCCACGCAGCTTGGAAGTCGAGGTTGTTGAAGTGGTAGTTGTCCGGCAGGTCTTCCTTCGGGAACCACGAGTAGGTGTACTGAGTCTTCAGCACGACGCGAGGTGTAGGGCGTAGATTGAAACCACCCCAGATGGCAGCCGACCGCCGCAAGAACCCCGCACTGCCAGCGTCGTAGTACTCCGCGCCCCCGAACGGCATGATCCCGAGAAAGTCGAAGCGGTAGCCAGTCAAGCCGTATATACCGATCCTGCGGTAGTCGGATGCGAAGCCTTGAGGTTGAGGAGGCGCAGTGAACGCAGCCGGCCGCAGGTCGTCGTAGACGACGTCGTTGAGAATCGCTTCTGACTGGAGCAGAAACCCACCCCAAGTCCACTTCAGGTCGCCACCCAAACTCGCTTCTTCGTACTCCGTGACACGAGGATACTGGGTCTCGAACGTCCCATCGGGAAGTGGTACGAACTCCTGACCGCGATCCGTGTACCGCCCCTTGTAGCCGGACACGCCAAAGTGAAGTGTACCGGCGGATGGCGTGTCGACCCGGGCGAACAATCGACCACCGATGGCCTTGTTGTGGTTCAGGTCTTGGTGAGTATCGATCGGGCCTCGTCCGTTGGACACGGTAAAATGGTAACCCAGCTGCGCTGGACCGACCAAGTGTTGACCGTGGATCTGAAGGCCGGTTTGCGATGCCGGCAGCAGCGACTCACCAACGATGAAGGGCCGACGAACGCCGATGATCACCGGTGAACCGTGGTCCACATTCCAGATGCCATACGGCGTCAGCCAGTGACCAGCCCTCACGTTGAGCAGCGGGTGCGCCGAATACTCGAGCCAGGCACGCTCAATCACCGTGCCACCCCAACGGATTGGTCGGTTCAGGTCCGAATAGTCCGTCGCGGTGGTGTCGGTTCGCGTAATCGTGAGATCCGGATTGAAGGTGGTACTGCCACTGGGCAAGTAGGTGATTCGCGCCTCGGCTAGGCTGTGCCAGTTGTCACCGAGGTCTGACGCCAAGTACAAGTTGAAGCGCCCAACATAGAAGCTGTTGTACGGCGCGGTGACAGCGAACTCCTTGACCTGATGGCTGTAGGTGAAGTCGAGGAAGCCGTAGATGTCGAGTTTGTACTCGCTCTCCGACACGTCGCCGACTGCTTCTTGAAGCAGTTGCGCCTCGATGGCCGCGGCTTCTGCCTCGGCCGCCGCATCCGCATCGCTCGATGCCCCAGCGGTTGAGTCCATCTCTGCGCTGGTTGGCTCAGCGGCAGGCGCTTCCGCCGACGCACTAGCGTCGCCGCCGACGGATGCGGTCACCGCGGATTTTGACGTTGGAGCGGCGGTAGGCAGTTCCTCCACCGAGGAATCGTCATCGGCGGCCTCGTCCGCTTCGTCGACGTCGAGGGGTTCGTCCTCCGTCTGTGCGAATGCCGTGTGCATCACCGCAAGTGACGTGAGAAAGGCGAAGTGCGCGACCAATCGACGCGTGTGGTGTTTGCGAATGTTCATTGCATGCACTCCCCTTCCTCGATGCAAAGGGTCGAGAGCCCCGGTATTCCGAATGCGCTGAGGTCACAGCACTCGGTCCCAGCGAAGCAGTTGTCGGGATCGACCGTACACCCCGGAACGAGGCACGACATCGTCACGAACACATCGCAGTAGGACGCCTCGCCCCCGGCGCAGTCTGCATCGCTCGAGCACGGCTTGTTGAGGCCTGACGGTGCCTTCTGGCAGATTGAATCCGCGTTGCAGCCGTAGCCACTTTCGCAGTCGTCAGGGCCAGAGCATTCGCTCGTACAGTATCCCGTGCCGTCCGCGGGTTCACAGTGGTCGTAGGGTGCCACGCAGGCGTTGGCGGATGGGTCGCACTCGGCACCCAATCCCACTGGCACCTCTTCGCAAGGACCGTTTGCGCTCAGGCGAAGATATCCGTCTTCACACACGCATCCTGTCGCCCCTGCAACTTCGTGCGCGCCACACTCGACGCAGCCCTCAGGAGTGAACACGCTCCCTTCCGGGCACACGCACAACAGCTCGTCTTTGTATTGCACCAATCCGTCGCCACACGGATCGTCCTTGTCGTAGAGACAGCCCGCTACGAGACAGGCCGGCAGAGCGAATCTCACGCTCTTCCGAATCAAGTTTGGTATTTTCATGCCTTTGTATCCATGGCCACTGGGGCGTAGAGGGTTTATCCGATTCAAGACCCGGGAACAGTACGACAATTGAACTTAGCGGCTTAACGTCCGCAAGTATTTTGCATCCAATAACAATCGATACTTACATGCGCTCGGTTCACAGGCTGAATAATGAAACTGCATTCCCCGCACGTTCGCGACGGGACCTCACCAACGCCGACCGCGTCGCACATGTGTTGCAGCGACCCATACGCCGACGAAACGTCACCAGAAGGTGAGACCAAAAGCAAAACACCGTAAACCAGGCTCGCACGTTCACCTGAAGAAAACAGAACCCACCACGAACGTTGTCAGCAGATGTGGTCACACGGCGCACTCAACGAACCCCATCTTCTGCGCGATGAGCTGGAGCCCACCGACTATTCGGCGATCCGCGAAGCCAGCCAGGACGAACACGAGTGTCGTGCTGTCGGTGCTTCCTGACGCAGCGAGCAACTTTCGACCAACGTTCGAATGGGTGGTCGGTCTCGACTTCAATCCCAGCGAACCAGTCGGCGAGTAGCTCCGGACGCTTTCGGGCTGCGGCGGACGTCGGTCGCACGCGCGCGGGCAGCACGCCCAACGAGGCGCGGTCGTTTGCCCGCGAGCAAGTCGTTTGCCCGCGAGCAAGTCGCTGACCGGTCTCGAGCACGTAGGCCGCATCAAGCAGACCTCGGGAGCGGCGAAAGCGCTCGCGGTCGCGACACCGGCCAACTCGTTGCCGTCAGTCCGCGATTGCCGATGCGGACGCTGGGCGGACGCTGCGCGAGCGCACAGCTTCAGCTGTTCCGTGGCAAGGTGGCCGTCGGGCGTCGCGCGAAGATCAAACATCAGGCCCAGCCGCTACAACGGTCGAAAGGCCCCACTACAAAGCCCCTCCCCGCGATCGTGACGGCCCTCCGCACCGCATCGAGACGAGCTGCTCCGGTCTGGCCCGCCATTCCCAGGATGGGGAGCCACCGTCCGACGGTACAACCAACCCGGCGGGCTCGCGGCCCCCCGCGCTGGGCCGCCACGGCGCAACAGGCGAGCGGCTCGCAATCACGAGACCGGCGCCTTTTTGACGCGTTCAGGCTGATTTGTGCACTAGACTCCGCAGCGGTGCGTCTCTGGTCCGCTCTCTTTTATCTGCTGTGCAGTTGTCTTTGCTTTTCCTCGGGCTGCACGACCGTCAGTTTTCTCAGTCAAGCGGCTGCCGGACAGTGGAATCTCGGGACGAGCGGCAGGCCGTTGACGGAAGTCATCACCGACTACAGCACCCCCCCTGAGACGCGGCGGTTGCTTCAAGAAGTGATCCGAATCAAGAAATACGGCGCGGGATTCGGCCTGCAGATGCACGAGAACTACGAAGAGTTCGTCCAGCTCGAGGCGCCCTTTGTCGTCTGGTTCGTCAACGCAAGCGCCCCCCTGGCATTCGAACCGAAGACCTTCTGGTTTCCGATTGTTGGCACCTTCCCTGGCCTGAGCTGGTTTGATGAGCAGGACGCACGCCAGTTCGCCAGCGAACTGGAAGCGGAAGGTTGGGATGTGAACCTGCGGGGCGTGACCGCCTTCTCCACCGGAGGTTGGTTCGACGACCCCATCGTTTCGAGCATGTTCTTCGATCACCCGGCCGCACTTGGCTTCCTCGTCAATACGGTGCTGCACGAGTCGGTGCACGCCACCGTGCTTGCCCCCGACCAACAGTACTTCAACGAGAGCCTCGCGTCATTCGTGGCCAACGAGATGACCCCGAAGTACCTGACAGAGCGGTTCGGTCCCTACTCGATCGAACTGACCGAATACCTGGCAGCGATGGAGCGCGGACAGGTGAATTTCGAGCTCATGTCTGCCGCGAACACGGCGCTGACGAATCTGTACATGAGCCCGCTCAGCGACGAAGAAAAGTACCGCCAAAAGAAGAAGATCTTGGACGACCTGACCAGCAAGGTACCGTTCGAGACCCCACCCAACAACGCCACGTTGATCGGCGTACAGCTGTACAACGAAGGCAAGGTGGAAATGGAGGAGCTTCGGGCAACCTGTGGCACTTGGGAACGCTTCCTCGCCGCGGTCGACAGCCTGCGTCCCCGGGACTTCGGCATGGAGCAGTCCCCATTCATCGGACCGGCCCTCAAAGGTCTCACGGTTCGCGGTTGTGTCCCGCATCCTCCTCCCAAGAAACGCATCTATCAGAAGCAGTGGCGCCAACGCACACATCGAATGGCACATCGCGAGTCGCCCTGACGTGCGCCGCACTCAGACAGCATGAATCGCCGTCGGCGAATCCAGGCGCCGCGCCTGCCGGACCGCAACGTGTAGGTGGGAGTCGCAGTTCGGGCTGTCGCGAAGCTACCAATGTCGCGGAGACACGACGAGTGCCTGCCATCGTGCTGCCAACCGACAAGACCACCATGCTTGATCCCAGCGCCGAGGCGCGTCGAGACCCTGCCCTCGAAACTCCCTGCA
Organism: Deltaproteobacteria bacterium; assembly: GCA_003235365.1. Classification (GTDB taxonomy): domain Bacteria; phylum Myxococcota_A; class Polyangia; order Polyangiales; family Polyangiaceae; genus SZUA-265. The sequence goes on along the minus strand of QJWJ01000071.1, from coordinate 6,431 downwards.
AAGCCTGGCACGTGGGGCCACGGCAAGACTCCTTGGACGGCCGGTTGCGTACGACCGCTCGCAACTGGCGGAGCGTGATCAGCGTCGTCGTGGCCCTGTCAGCTACCTCGGGCTGTAGCGACGACGAACCCGATGGCGATGTCGATCCCCGCACGGGCGACCCGTTCAAACCGGCAACGCCCCCAACTCCAGGCTCCGTAACGTTCTCCGAGTCGAGCCGCACCTACGAGGGTCATCTCAGCGTCTCGCTGAGCACTGAAGTGCCCGGAGCGACGATCCGGTACACGACAGACGGGAGTATTCCGACGGCCAGCTCCACTGCTTACGACGGCACTCCTCTCGAGTTCGACGATACCGTCGAGGTACGTGCCCAAGCGTTTGCCGACGATGGTCCTCGGGGGACGAGTTCGACGGCGATCTACATCGCCCGAACGTTCGATGCGAGTTCTGAACTGCCACTGGTAATCCTCGAAGCGTTCGGCGGTGGCAAACCGCAAGACAAAGACACGTTCCGAGACGTCGCACTGATGACATTCGAAGCGTCGTCAGGCAACGCGGCATTGTCGGCGATGCCGACGGTCGCCACGCGCGCGGGCTGGCACCTCCGAGGACAGTCATCCGCAACGTTTGAGAAAGCTCCCTATCGGGTCGAGTTGTGGGACGAACAAGATCAAGACCAAGACTACAACCTGGCGGGATTGCCCGCCGAAGCGGACTGGGCGTTCATCGGCCCGTTCGTGGATCGCACGCTCATCCGGAACCCGCTGTCCTACGATCTCGGACGCGAGATGGGCCTCGAAGCGCCTCGCTACGCGCTGGTCGAAGTGTACATCAACCTCGACGGCGGGCCGCTATCCCCGGACGACTACGAGGGCGTCTACATGCTCAGCGAGACGATCAAGAACTCGCGCAACCGCCTGAACCTCAAAGACCTCGATCCCGAAGACACCGACGAACCGACGATCAGCGGCGGCTACATCTTCAAGTTCGATTGGGCTGCGATCGACGACGGTGCCAATCTCTTCGAATGCACGGGCTCCAATCCGATCTCCACCGGCGGCTTTGGGGGCGGAGGCCGTGGCGGAGGTGGATTTGGCTCGCCCGCGGCGTCGGGGACCTGCTGGAGCGATCTCGAGGTGGTCGATCCAGACCCGATCAACTCCGCACAGAAAACGTGGATGGAAGGGTACCTGCAGTCGTTTCACGACGCACTGCATGCCGAACCCATGGGTGACTACGCCGAATACATCGACGTCGACTCGTTCGTGAATCATTTCCTCATCAACGAGTTTACTCGCGACCTCGATGCGAACGTGCGTAGCACGTACTTCTTCAAGGAGCGCGACGGCAAGATCGTCGCGGGTCCGCTGTGGGACTACAACCTGACGTTCCTAGCCGGGGGAGCCTTCGACAACACGAACCCCGAAGGCTGGCAGTTCCAACAGCGCACTGGGTCCAATGATTGGTACCACCTGTTGGCCACCGATCCCGGTTTCATGGTGAAGGTCGCAGCCCGATGGTCCGAGCTGCGGCGCGGAATCCTCTCCGACGCCAGCATCGACGATCGTATCACCGCGATGACGGCACCGTTGGTCGACGCGGCAGAGCGAGACTTTCAGCGCTGGCCGGTTCGCGCGGTGAGCGGCAGTTTCTTTCGGATCCCGAGCGGCGACACCTGGGCCGCCCAACTCCAAGCGATCCGCGACTGGATCCCGCGTCGCCTCGCGTGGCTCGATCAGGCGGTCAACCTGCCGATCGAAACGGGCGATTGAGCGGGCGGCCGCTGGTCGTCCCGCATACTCCAGCCCGTTGGGGATCGGTTCTCGGATCAGCAACGGCCTTTCGGCCCGCCGCGGAGCCGCAACGCGGAAACGACACGGTGCGGGCGAAGGGCCTTTTCTCGGTCATTGAACTGCCGTGTTGCGGAGACGCAACGCTTTTTGGGACGGTTAGTAGGGGGCCTCGGGGCGGCCTTGCTACACTGCTCCGATCACGGCGTCGAGCCCCGCGGTTCCATGACTTTTCTGCGTTTCAATAACAGCGTGACACGAGGCAATGCGGCATGGTGGCGAGCAGTGACCGCGGCGGTGGTAGTGCTGCACGCCGCTGGTTGTCGCGTGAGGCACATCGACAACTCGGAACGCGGCGACACCACGCTGAGCCCCGAAGCGATCCACAGCCCCGACAACGTGGCTGTGCTGCCCGCACTGCTTTCTGGGCATGCCGAAGCGCGCGCGGAGCCCGAGCGAAAATCCGTGCCCCCGGCAGCAGTACTCGTGCTGGGGTTTGGTGACGTCGACTTCGCTCGGGTGCGCCAAGCGCAGAAAGAGGGCGAGGCGTTGCTCGACGCGGTATCTGAAGCACACGAACCCTGGCCGGCACTGGACGCACCGCTGAGCGATATCGCACGTCGACGCTGGGCGTCACGCGACGAACCACAGCGCAGCGCTGGAGTCGATATCTTCGACAGTGGTCGAATCGTCATCAACCGGCGAGCAAACGAGAACCTCCTTCACGCCGCACTCACCGCACTGGGTCATTCACCCCGAACGGTGACTCGTCGGGACACTCCACTGAACTACGATTGGGCACCGCTGCGTGGGCCCATCGTGGCGCTCGTTAGAGCGCGTTCGGGCAAGATGGCCATCACCTGGCAGCACGCCGCGGCGCCTGGCGAGCTTCACTTGGCGGAAGTGCTGACGGCCAACGGCGCGTTGGCCGTGCTGTGTGACTGCGAAGACGCCGCTTCGCCCCGACGCGCCGCGAACGAGCTGGCATCTCTGTTCGAGCATCCGAACCAGTTTGGTCGACGCGCCCGAGAACTTGCCGAACAACTACAAGCAGAGAGCCAGGATCCAATCGACTACGCCGTGGTCGCGTTGACCGACCACGGTGTGACCGTCGAGGGTAACGAAGCTCTCGTGTACGGCACAGCCGGCAGCGCGACGATCAGGGGAGTCGCCAACGAGCCCGACGACGAGCCCTCGACTGAACTCGACGAAGGTGCGAGCGACGCTTCCCCTACAGACGGTACGGCAGCAGTCGACGGCAACGAGCTCCCGTTGCCCACACCCTCGACGGCGAGCCAGTCCGGAGGCGACCCATTGCAGAGCGGACCCACGCCCGAGTCCGTACCACAGCAGGATCCATCGACGGACCAAGGCAACTCGACTCCCCTGGAATCGGGCCCAAGCGTCGTTCGACCAGCTGGTGACGAGCCGGAATCACCCCCGGCCCGCAGCGGCAACGAGACGCCAGCCCCGGATCCCGGCGCGGGCAACGACAGCGCCCCGCCCCCTGCATCGAAGTCGCAGTCCAGACCTCTCGACGAATCCACCTCCAACCAACAAACGCCACCAGAACGTGCGCCGGCGGTGGCTCCACTGCCATCACAGACCACCCCCCAGTCTGAGGACCACTCCGAGGTGAAGCGCGCCGAGTTCGACCGCCGCGACAATTCCACTGCCGCTCCGCGCGGCACGCAGGCTCGACCGGTCGAACCCCGCGCGACGCAGCACGCCCCGCCCCCCAATCCGCGTCCCCTGCCGAGCACGCGGCCGGAGGCGCACCCGTGACACCGACCCTGCTCCTCGTCGCACTGGTCGTGTTCGCGTTCTTCGTCGGACACGTCCTCAACCGCTACGTCTCCAGGTATGCCGCGCTTTCCGGCGCGGAATACCTGTTGGTTGGCGCCCTCATCGGTCCTCAACTACCTCCGCGGCTCGTCACGACCGATTCGCTCGAACGCCTGGTACCGTTGATGTCGTTGTTGCTCGGACTGACGGGCTTCTTGGTCGGGTTGCGCGCGCGCCGAACGTTCGGGGGCTTCAAGTACACCGCCGTCGGCAGCTTCAACTCGGTGGGCATGCTGCTCCTCGTTGCCGCCGGGTGTACGTCGTTGGCCGTGTCGTTGGGGCTGGGCGACTCGGAAGGCCCAGTCATACAAGCGACGTTGTTGAACTGGGGTGAATGGCTTCTGGAGCTCCACGCCAATCCCGATCAATTGCTGCTCGGGGTCGCTCTCGGCGCTGCCGCAGCGGTGTGCACTTCTGGCCTCTTGGTGAGCATCGGCGATTCGCTCAACGCACGCAGCGCGACATTCGAGCTTCTCAAGACCTGCGCAATCGTTTCCCAACTGCTGGCGATTGTCACGATCGGCGTGGTGCTCGCCGTGACGCGTGGTGAACAGGGCACGTTCATCAAAGAACTGGGAGCGTGGGGGTGGGTGATTGGAGCGATTGGACTCGGACTCGTATGCGGAGGCTGTTTCGCGCTGTTCATTGGTAGCGAAAAATCGACGAGCAGGATCTTTCTCGCAACTGTCGGCACGGTGACTTTTGCTTCCGGCGTGGGCTCGGCGCTCGGCGTCAGCCCCCTTTTCGTGAACCTGGTCAGCGGGCTGTCTGTGGGCTTGGTGTCACGTCACGAGGCAGTGCTGCGCAAGGAGCTCGATCGCTTGCAGCATCCGATCTTCGTGTTGCTACTGATCCTGACTGGCGCAATGTGGACGCCGGTCAGCGGTGCTCTGTGGTTGTTCCCCCTGGTGTACATCGTCGTTCGGCTCGTCGCGGGCCGTGTGATCTTGCGTCTGATTACAGGCCTGGTGACGCGAATCAACGCCGAACGGATCGGCATGGGGCTACTCGCACAGGGCACGCTCGCCGTCGCGGTCGCCGTCGACTACGCGCTGCAAGTGCCGGCACATGCCCCGGTCGTTCTGACGACGGTACTGGTGGGCACGTTGGTGTGCGACATGTCCGCCGGAGGCGTCGTGCGGCGCCTGCTCGTGGACGCCGAGGCTGACAACATCGACCTGAGCTCCAAGTCCGCTGGGCAACCCGTCACGGGGGAAGCGGGTCTGTGAAGAAGGTCCTCGTCATCGGCGCGCTGCTCGGCGTGATGTTCGCCCTCGACGCCCTGCGCGTTCAGAGCGGGGCGGCAACGAATCCGATCACACTGGCGGCGATCGGCTTCGTCGTGTTGGCCGCATTCGCCAGCGCCGAACTCGGTAGCTCGCTGACCCTGCCGAGGGTCACGGGCTACATCTTGGCGGGCGCCGCCCTCGGTCCCTCCCTGGGGAACATCCTATCTGGACAAGTCGTCACGGACATGAGGATGTTCAATACGTTGGCGTTGGGATTGATCGCGACCAGTGCCGGTCTCGAACTCGATCTTCGCCAGCTTCTGCGGTTGGGCAAGACGCTGACGGCGACCATCTTCGTCAAGGTGCTGTTGGGCATCACCCTGGTTGGCGGCACGATGATCGGCCTGGTGAGCTTCTTCGACGTCGGACTGCCCGAGGCAACCGCCGGCGCGTCACCCACGTTGGCGCTGGGTCTAATCCTCGGCGTATTGTCCATCGGCACATCGCCGGCAATCGCGCTGGCCGTCTTGAACGAAACCCGCGCCAAGGGCCGCCTGTCGGACATCGTACTCGGTGCCGCGGTATTCAAGGATCTGGTCGTCGTGGTTTGCCTCGCGATTGGCATAGCAATCGCGCGCTCACTGCTCGTACCGGGATCGGAACTCGACGCGGGCGTGCTGGTCGCCGTCGGCGAAGAGCTGGGCGGTTCGTTGTTGGCCGGCACCGTGTTGGGCGGCGTGCTGATCGCCTACATGCGATTCATCAAGGCAGAGATGCTGCTGTTCGTTGCCGCGATGATTCTCGTCGTCGCCGAACTGTGCCGCGTCTTGCACCTGGAGCTGCTGTTGGTCTTCATCACAGCCGGCTTCGTCGTTCGCAACCTGTCGAAGTACGAACACGACCTGATGAAGCCGCTCGAGCTCGTCGCCTTGCCTGTGTTCGTCGTGTTCTTTACCAACGCAGGTGCCGGAATCGACCTGCAAGGCACCTGGAGGATTCTGCCGTTGGCTGTCGCATTGTGTGCAGTGCGTGCCGCGGTCTACTACCTGGCGGCCCGGTTCGGCGCGCTCGTCGGCAAGGAATCGCCGGCGGTCGCAAAAAACGCCTGGTACGCATACCTCCCCCAGGCCGGCGTCACCTTGGGCCTCGTCGGCCTCGCCGCTCAGCAGCTGCCCACCATTGGCGGCCCCATCGCGACCACCGGGATGGCAGTCGTCGCGATCAACCTGCTCGTGGGTCCGGTAACCCTGCGCAAAGCGTTGGCAGCAGCCCAGGAGATCCCCGGTGAAGAGGCAGCGGCGCCTGCCGCGCCGACCAGCGTGGTGCCGCCGTCGACGTCTGCGACGCGCACTCCCCTCGCAGTATCGGGTGTCCAGAGTCAGCGGGTCCTGTCGGAACCATCGCTGGCAGAGCCCTTCAAGGCACTGCGCGACAAGACTCTGGCGATTCTCGACGAGTTTCGAACGACAACCTTGGGTAGCTTGCCGCTGCTCCCCCTGACGACGGCCGAGCCGCGCCTGGAGGACTTCGAACGTTTCGTCGCTGCACACCGCCGGGCGTGCCGCGC
>QJWJ01000165.1 GCA_003235365.1 Deltaproteobacteria bacterium | reverse complement strand
AGCGGCGTTTGGATCTTGTCAGTAGGGCGAAAGGGCCGATGCTCAATCTGTGCCCCCGTCCCCACATTGACGGCCTTGGCGAAGAACGCGCCGCTATGCGTCGTTTCAGTTTCGCGAATGTCCAGCTCCGCTCGCGGTGCTACGAGCGTTCCGCGGAAGGCGCTATCCAATTCCAGCGGTGCAGTGCCGCCATAGACGAACAGTACGTTTGGTTCGAGTTTGTAGTCGAGCACTTCGCCGCGAAACTCCATTCGGTCACGCACCCAGACGTAGACTGGCCCCGACGAGTTGTCGATCTCGAGCGTGGCGCCATCTTCAACGCGGAGCCGCTCCACATGGTAGGTACCAGAGCTGATTCGCGCCTTGTTGCCGAACTCGACAGCGATCTCTGCGTGGTTTCCCGGGAAGTAAGCAAGTCCGTCCGAAGAAGGTGTTCGTTTCGGGGCGTCTGCCGAAGTTGGTCCTGCATCGATGGACCATTCCCGAACCTCGACACCGCGCTCGACACCCGAAACGACGCCAAACTCCACGTCCGAAGTTCGGGCGACACTCGGGGCGACGCTAGACTTGATGTATCCAACGACGTGGGCCCCGCTGTCCACTCGCACAGGATCGAGGGAAAGAGAGTAGACGGATCCGACTTCCGCTCCGCTGTGCAGTCGGACGCTGCCAAGCGATCCCACTGCGCACTCCAGCTCTGCTGGTTGGTACTTGGAGCGGGCAACCTTCACGCCCGATGCGACCTCGACCGACTCTGTCCCGAATATCGCGAAACGTTCCCGTGCTACACCAACCGGCAGTATGATGTGGCTCGCGTCCGGAGTATCGGATACGGCGGCGAGCGCTTCGTCCGGACTTGCCGCGTAGGTTCGGGTTTCATCGACACCCCAGGGCTCTGATTGATCTGGCCCAACACATCCAGTGATCGCGCTGACGGTAGTTACCACTCCCACGGCTAGCATCGGTCTTCCAACGCCTCCGTGACTGTGAGGCAAGCGGTGCCAGCAGGTGAACAGCGACACCGGGCTACGCGTCAGTCTCGATAGAAGACGCGTTGCTGTCGCAAAGGTGGCATCCGCTCCTACTGACATCGGAGCTCCTCCAACCCGTGCGCAGCGCCATCCCGCTCGTCCGTGAATGCGGAACGATACCACTGAATCGTTCGCGAAAGTCCGGCGTCCAGAGAGTACGTCGCATTCCAGCCAAGCAGCTCCCGAGCTTTGTTAGCGCTCGACGACCTCTGTTGGGGCACGCCCTGCGGCTCGCTGAGCAGAGTAGGTTCGAGCGCCGATCCCATTGTGTGAATGATCTTGCGAACCATTTGAAGTATCGTAAGAGGCGTCTCGTTGCAGATGTTGAAAGCTTCGCCGCGCAGGTGCGGGTTGGCAGCGAGGCTCACCGCAATGCGGAGATACGCGTCGACGGCATCCTCGACGTACAGGTAGTCGAGCAGCGCCTGACCATCTGACCGCACGACGGGACTTTCGTCGCGGAGCACACTCAGAATCGTCCCGGGAACCAGTCGTCGCCAATTGCGATCTCCCCCCCCAAACAGTACGCCGCTACGCGCGATGGCAATCGGCGTTCCGTAGCTGTGCGCATAGGCCTTGGAGATCAATTCTGCACAAGCCTTGCTGGCGTCGTACGGATGTCCTGTGGTCACGGGCGTGTTTTCGCCGAGACCAATGCCAGCGTTTCCGTATACTCGGTCGCTCGAAGCGAACACGACTTGTTCGACGGTGCCCTGTGCACGACAGGCATCAAGCAGACGCCAACTGCCCGCAACGTTCGACTCGAAGGTCCCCACGGGATCGTCGAATGCGACATCAGCGAGGGGCTGCGCCGCCGCGTGGAACACCGACTTTACTCGATGCTTCGTCAAGATCTTGGAAAGCCACCCGGCGTCCGCCAGGTCACCATACTCTCGGCGCAACCGCTCATGTTCATCTACTCCCGGCAATGCGCTGCCCGGTTTGCGCGCGGTGCCGACGACGCGGCCGCCCATGTCGAGGAGCCTTTTCACCAGCCAGGTACCGAGAAAGCCGGATGCGCCAGTAACCAACACCGGGCGGTCACGCCAGAACTCCACCCCAAGCCCGTGATCTCGAACGGCAGGTTCGTGCCGCTCCGCGTTTGTCTTGAAGATCGCGGACTCGGTTGGGGGTTGCTTCCGATGGTTCACGGCTCTGCCTGGCCCTGGGAATCGAGTTCCCTGATCATTGACGCCGCCGCTTCCAGAGTGGTCAGCTCAGGCAGGTTCTCGCTGAGTGGCGGTGGTGCGAAAGGGGCTTCGATCTTCCCCTGTTCCACGCACAGCAATCCCACGTTGTCGGTAAGACGGAACGCCGGCGGTTCACCTGGACTGGACTTCTGATGCAAGAAGAAGAGCATCGGAGAAGTGGGCAACCCTCGCGCCAAGTCGCTCACGGTCTCTTTGCGGGAGGCTTCGGGCGAGTCGATCATCAAAGCAAACTCCAGGCTCGCGGTTAACGGAAGTTCGCCCCGGATCGAATCCACCACGGATACCTCCACCGTAACGAAGGTCAAAGGACGCTTGTAGCGTGTGGCAGTAACGCGCTGCATGCGACCAATGATGACCGCATCGGACGCGTCTGCCAACGCTCGCAACGTGCTGCGGGGTTCCGTGCTCGTGCCGTGGCCCCGTGCCAACGTCCAGAACGTTGCCGAGTTGAGATCACCATCGCACCTGGATTGTCGCTCGTCCTCAGGGGGTTGACCGGGGGAGACGACTTCACCCCGAGAAGGTCCCGACCCGCCACACGCAGAGAAGGCCGCTGCGAGCATACCGAAACCGAAAGCCAACCTATCCAGAGCAATGGTCATGGTGCCCTCGAAATCAACGAACGCTATCCCGCCGTACGCGAACCTCGCCCAGATCGAACCCTTCGCCGGGAATCTCCAGGTCGACTCGAAGGTAGTTGAGGTACTGTTCAATCGTCCCAAAGGGGACGACCCTCTTTTCACGAACGGTCAACAACTCGTCCTTGGGTGAGCGGAAGACTAGGTCGACCTTCCCGGGAATGACATTGTCGATTCGGAAGCGCCCCTCCTCGTCGGTAGTGGCGTCACGACGGTATCTGCACGCGAACTCACATTGCTCCGGAGCTGGCCATCGCTCACGAGTCAAGCCCAGACTGACGTTGACTCCGGTCACCGGCGCTCCCGACTCCGTAACGAGTCGCCCTGTCAGCGATCCGGCGTTCCGAAGATCCAGGGTCACGTTCACGACGTTCCCTTTCTCGACGCTCGCACTTCCAATCGCGTAGTAGGCGCCACTACTGACCAGTACTCTGTATGCCCCATCGACCAACCAGTCGATGCGGTGTTTACCAGCTCCATTCACAACCGCGAGCTGACGAGTCGTCTTGTCCTTGGCTTCGAGCGTAACGGCGTAGGTCGCAACGGGCTCGCCGTTCTGCCGCACGTCCAGCTCGATGGCCCCGTACGGACCGACGCTGACGACCGTGCTTCTCGCCGAGGCAGGATCGCCCACGACGGTCACGCCGCCGATCGGCCCCTCATCGTTGGCAAGTGCCCCCACCAGGTATTCCATGTCGCAGACTCCGGGAAACGCGAAGCGTCCCTCGGAATCAGCGTACCCGCGCCGCCCCAATCCATCTGCGCTGGGCGGAACTCGCCCTCGGTCGACGTCCTTCTGCACCAGCCAGAGCTCTGCGTTCGGAACTGGATGACCCCGACCGTCGCGCACTTCACCTGCGATGGTCATCTGACAGGGGGAACCGAACAGTTGGGCCTCCACGTTTCCATCAACCATGACGACACTCGGGTCCGAGTCTGTGACGCGGGTCCAATACATGCTGCGCTTCACGCGGAAGTCGCGCCCCACCTCTTCGTCTTTGATCGCGTTCTCCTTCGGGTCTTGAATGGCGATGGGCGTGCCACGCTCATCCACGACTTCCACGTGGTAGCGTCCTGACGGCACGCTGAGACTGAATTGGCGTCGGCCTGTCACGGCGGCCACTTGGACTACCCCATCCAGTGAATTTGCCCGGCGCGACGCGGCGAAGGGAAGGATCTCGTCCTCGCCGCGGTAGGCGAAGCCCTCTGTCTGAAGGACGGCGTAGCGCGCCCCGACGTCGCTTCCGTCTTGCGCTTCTATGGTGCCGGTTAGAGTGGCCTCTTGCTGCAACGTCAAGGCGACGTCCAGCTTTCCTGGTTGCTCGACGCGCAACGTCCGCATTGCGCGTTTGCCATCGCTCGTCAGCGCGATGAGTGAGTACTCCCCGAGCGGCACGACCGGCATGGAAACTCTGCCTGTGTCGAAAGGATAGATTGCTTCAGTTGGTGTGACTAGATCTCCAGAATGGCCTCGTTTGGTGTCGGGAAGCTGCAAGACATAGAGCAATCCGCTGCCCGCCGGTTCAATCGAGACGTCGACATTGCCCGCATCCCCGACATCGAACGTCATTCCGTCTACAGACGCGCCGTCGATTTCGACGTCGACGTTTTCGGCCAGCACCAAGCCCTCAGCGGTCTCCATTTGGAGGGAATACACACCGTGGCTCAGACCACCGACCGTAAAGAACCCGTCCTCGGCTGAGGCTCGGCTGGAAACGCGGGGCACCCCTGTCACGCGTGACGTCGCGATGACCACAACACCCCCAACGGGCGCGCTGCTCGAACGCAACTTGCCCGACAATGAAAACCCGCGGTGCGCCTCCAGCTTGCAGTCATTACTTTCGCTGAAGACTGGCAACCACTTGACCACGCTTTCGAATGGCCCCTCGGCGCGAACTTCCCACACACCACTCGCAAGGAGCGGTGACCTGAACTTTCCTCCGGCGTCAGGAGCAATACGCACGGTGCTCGTTGGGTCTACCCCCACGCCGGGTAGGATTCGACGGAGCGATATGGTCGCGTCGTCAGTGGGCGCGCCATCGATCGTCAGCGAGCCGCCAACTGTGAATGACGACCCATTCGGCGGTGTGGAAACCTCAGATTCGGGTATCGACGACGAGTGTTGCGGCTCGCCTGACTGCGCGCACGCGTTGCACAGCGAAAGCAGCATCACCAAAGCTGTGTGGCGGATCATCATCGTCACAGTCGGCCCTTCTCGCGGGATTGTAGATACGCTTGATAGGCTTTGCAGTGACGAGTACCGTTAAACGCACTTGGCTTGCCGTTCGGCCGCATAAAGTGAACCACGAGCGACACGTGGTGCGGGATTCCAGCGGTTCAATGGGTTCTCCCCATGTCTGGCTAGGGCAGAAATCTGGAATGTGCTCAGAGTGCATGGCAACTCCTGATATTCGCTGATTTTGCCGCGTCGCGTGCAATGAACAGTTACGATAGAGAGCGTTCGGAAACGCCGCCATGCCGCCCGACGGTGGGAACGTCGGGCGGCATGGCGTGGTCGACGCAACTGGACACCGATAGCAAAATGGAATCGCCTCGCAATCTCGTGATCTGGTCCGCCGGTGTCTGCGTTGCGGCTAGTTTTGTCGTGCTCTTGTACATGCTCCTCGAGGATGACGGTTCTGGACAAGGCCCTGCGGCGCCGCAAACGCGGCATGTCGAGTCCGAGGATGTCAGCGAGACCTCGGAGCAGCTGGCCGAAGCGATGGGCGCCCCCAGCGTCGCGGATTCGCGCCGCGCGGTGAGAAAGGTTGAGAATGGGCGAGCTGTTGGTCACGATCGTGAAATCGAGCTGCGAGACGTTGACAAGCATGTCCTGCGCGCCCGCGCACTCGTTCGGAGCGAGGCCGAGGAAAGCGACTCGGAGCGGATCGAAGCTGAAGAGCGAGAAAGTGAAACGGCCGATGCCGGGCGAGCCGGAGACAGTGCGGAGGGCTACGCCAACAAGGCACTGAACGCGGAGGAGTTTCGCGAAGACTGCGCAAGCCCCGGTGGAGGAACGGATCCGTACCGGGGAGAGGCATTGTCGCGGATAGCGATCCAGATCGCGCCGCAGCCGCGAACATCGACACTGATGGACTTTTGCGTCACGACTCTCCGGCTAGGAAGCGTCGATGTCCGATGGAACACTGAGGGTGTGCTTACGAAGGAAACGGCTTCAGCGCTGGGAGTCACATCAGGTGCGTGGCAGTTGTTGACAGATGGTTTCGCGACGGGCGGGGGCGACAGCGGCACGATTAAGTTGCAGGCAGATGCCGCGAGCATCTGCGTTGCTGGCTCGTTACCGCCCGTTGGTTCTGCCAGCTTCGCTGAACGTTGGGGGGTGCTGTTGGTTTTGCAGCTTGACTCAGACGGATCCGCGGGTGCGCGTATCGATCGGCGCGCCCCCATCGACATCGAGGTGGTCGGGGATGAGGTTCCAGCGTCCGCGCGGGTCTCCTTGGGTAGTGGTCAGGACGAGCAGGGCGTGCCATCCAAGGAGTGGTGCCGACAGGTATCGTTCAGCGCGGGCAAGCGCGCACCCAACGCGCCACCGGGGATCTTCCAGCGGCTCCGCTAGAAATCTGGCGACGTGTTGTCTTTTCGCAGGGTGCCTGGTTACTGGGAAGGATCAGCGGCGCGGATTCTTGTGCAGTACCTGCAGCACGCCGTCCGACTTGACGATGGACGGCGGCAACACCGCAAGAAACGCACCGGGGAAGCTGCGCACGATGTTGAAGCCGCAGCGAAAGGCTTCCTGCGCCAGTGGTGTGTCCATACCGGCGCCTCCGCGCGCCTGAACTACGACCCAATCCGCCTGGCAGACGTCGGCGCCGCGTTGAAACTGACTGCGATCCGAGATCGCGGACATGGAGGTGACGTCACCGTCGAGCATCGCGTACATCGCCAAATCCCAACCCGGATCGGCCACGACGCTTGGGTTGCTCCCCAGCTGGGGAACCAGATACGCCGCGACCGGACGAATGTCGCTCCACGAATGGTCCATGACATACCACTGCACGCATCCCCAAATGGCGCCAAGACCCACGATGGATCCCGCAACGGCCCGACTGCGCTGCCACGACTTGGCCACCCAAACGCCAATCAACGGGTACAAAAACGCACAGCCGTAGATGCAATGCTTGATGAGACTGACATAGCGAACCAGCGCTACGTGCAGCACCGGCCAAACCAGGGCCAAGCCAAGCAAGTACACCGCATACCAAGAACGATTGCCTCCCCGAGACACGGCCCAGACCGCCAGAGCCAGCGGCAATCCCATCCCAAAAACGGCCTGATGAAACAATGCAGGACGTCCGAAGGGAGCAACTTCATCCAGCGCGGCATCGAGAGCCTGTTGGGGAATGATGAAGCCGTGCATCGTCCACATGTACGCGCCTACGACGATGAGAATCGTCGCAACAGAGCTGAGCAGCTTCCTGCGGTCGTATTGGTGCTGTAATCCCGCGACGATTAGCACTCCTGCGATTAGCAATATCACGGCATACTTCGACACGACAGCCAGACCGGCTCCCAGCGCGGTAACGGCAATCCAATATCCCGGCGCTTGCGGGCGCAGCCCTTCGATCCCGCGCAGCGTCACGCACAACCCCAGGAACGCGAGCGCGTCGTAGACGACTAGATGGCCGATGGCGAAGTAGATTCCATTGAACGCCAACATCAAGGTCGCCCACCACGCAGACTGCGGTGAGAAGCGTCGCTCGACCCAGGAATGATACACGACTAGGGCGACGGAGTGAATCACCACGCAAACGAGGCGGCTACCGATCAATCCTCCCAGCTGATAACCAATTCCAGCTAACACCGGAGTCAGATACGCACTTCCACCCATCCACCCAATGTCGTCGTGGACGCCTCGCAAGATTCTCACGCCAACGACGTTGTTGACCCCTTCGTCGAGGAATGGACCGTTGAGTGCGGCGAGAACGACGACAACCTGCAATGCGCAGAACAGAACAACCACCAGCCACCATGGCCAGAGCTTCGCCGCGGGTTGGCTTCCGGTCGGGTCATGGCCCCGAGCATCCTCACCAAGACTGGGTCCCACCGGTCCGTTTCCAGTCACGACGCTGGGGAAGCGCCGGGCGGTTGCCCCGCGTCGTGCGGCGCAAACTTCTGCAATACAGAGCGGGCTGCCTCGACGACGCTCTCCCCCCCCAGCAGCAGTAGCAGCAGCAACAGCGGCGTAGCTGGCATGATGTACCGGCTGTACATCGCAACAACGATGTACGGGGTTAGGTAGAGCAGAAGCACCGCTGTCAAGAGGGCGACCAGAGACCGGCGTCGTCGCGAAAGAACCAGCGCGAGAAGTATGCCAATCCACGGCAGAACGTACAGCAGCTGCTCGGGACCGGTCGCGGCCTTTCTCGTCAGAGGGTGATACTCGAACACCGCTGCCCTCAAGCGATTGATGACTCGCTGGACAAACTGCTCGGGTGCAGTCTTCAACTTCGACAGGAACACGGAGCCATACGTCCGAACGAAATCAATCTCGCCCAACTTGGCATAGTGAGCACGTTGGATTGGCTTGTTGAACGGGTGCAACAGCATCGTGTCGACATCATAGACACCGTCGGCGTCGACCACGTTCGCCTGGTACGCCTCGAACATCAGATTCGACTTGCTGGGTATGAACGTGCCGAAGATCACCGCGTTCCTGGCTACCCACGGCATGGCGATGTAGGCGCTCAGCGCCACGGCCTGGATCAATGCTTTGCGCTGCTTCGTTTCTTTGAAGAGCGCCCACACGACGAGCGCACCGCAAGCGATCGCAACTGTCGGACTGGCCAACAACACACAGGCCCCCAGTATCCCCCAGACCCAAACCCGAACGACTCTCGTCGTTCGATAGTCGACGAAAGCGTGGATGACTGCGGCAAACAATGCGGCCAGGAGCCAGACGTCATTCGTGAGGATCACGAACCAGTAGCGAAAAACTACCACCCAGACGAGCAGCATCGCGGGGCCTGCGTAGGGCGAGATCTTCAGTTGAAGGCGCTTGCTGATGGTGAACAGGCTCGCGCCCATTGCCGCCAAAGCGACATTGGTCAGCGCCAAGACGGCGATGGCCACCCAGCTCTGTTTGTCGAGGATCCAAACGAGCGCCGCCAGCAGCGTCGGATAAAGAGGCGGCATCCACGCCGTTGGCCCTGTTGCCTCACCAAACGGGTCGCTGTAGCCACGCCCATCGGCAATCGCTCGCGCTATGTTGTAGTACTCAGCCCCGAGGTGCTGATATAGGGTGGCGTCCTTAGGGGTGCCCGTCGACAGTATGGTGGTGACGGCGAAACAGGCGAGCAACGTCGCGCCCACGCGTAGATCCGGACGCTCGGAGAGCCTCACCAGCTTCGACAGGATCGATTCGCGATTCTTTTCGTCTCGCTTCGCAGCCGCCGTCTGCTGCGCTAGATCGGCGGGCGCAATTGGCGAGACGAATTCAGCTTCGGCGCTATCTCTTGTGACCATCTGCTGCAACTCCCAACGAACCGCGCCAGCTCACGGCTCGTCGACGTCGCCTACTCGAATCGAGTGCCGGTTCGGTGAAGCACATTGCCTGCTCGGTTTCGACCGTTGAACTCCATTGGCCAACGCGATGCCCTCGAAGCCCATACTCGCTTACTTCGGAATGTCCAGTCAAGCCGGAAGTGCCCGCGACCTAGTCGCTATAGGGAGCACACAGCGTGCACACTATTAACGTCAGAATTTACGGAACAGAAACTCGCTGGTCAGTCGACCCAACCCGCGTTATTTCCTTGCGACCAAGTGTACCGCCACGTCAGGTTCGTGACTGAGCCGACATTCAGGTTGCGCGACAAGCGTTCACGTTTGACGTCCAGCCGTGACGAGGGTCGGTTGACACGAGCAGCGACCCGCGTATCAGTGTCGCAATGGTTCACTTCGTCGGGACTGAACGCGGCACTCTTGGGGCGGTTTCGAGCTTGGTCCTCCTTGCATGTGCACTGGCTTGCGGCCGCGACATCACGGAACCAAGTCCGTGGGGGCTTTCGGAGGAGCGTCGCGCAGTCTCGAGTCAGCCGCTCGACAACGAAGACCCCTCCCGGGACGGAACGTGGTGGCTCGAATTGCCGGTCGGCGGAGATCGCAGCAACTTCGCGTTGGTTGGGACTGAGGGCGTTTCCGTCGGCACCGGCGCAGAAGTGTCGTGTGGTGGCGGACGCCCAGACCCGCTATCGTGCGCAATTGGAGCGTTCACGGACGCGCGCATAGGGAGCAACGCACGTACGGGGCCGGTCTACTTCTCGGGCAAGTTTGTCGCTGGCGCAGGCGCCCACATACAGGGATTCATTGCCGGAGATGCCGAACCCGGACTCGACCCAACAACAGTGCTAGATGGGCAGGTCCTACACCGGCCGTCGACCGTCGAACTTCGAACCTGGCATGTCGAGCGTCCCATCGCGGGTCCTGGGCGGACGATTGAGTCAACAGACAGTCAACGGGTCGCACCCGGTTCTTACGCGAGTCTCGTCGTATTGCCGGACTCGACGGCGGTGCTATCGCACGGCTCGTACTTCCTGGGTGCTCTCGACGTTCACGCGGACGCAACGCTCGAGCTCGATTCATCTCAGGGACCGATCTACATCTGGGTCTACGACAAGCTCACTCTTCGCGGTGGTCTGCGAGATGCCTTCTTCGGCGGAGTGGCGCTCTTTGTCGGATATGGAGGAACCGAGTCGCCGATCATAGAAACGTCGTTTCGCGGCTTGCTGTTGGCACCTCGCGCAACACTCCACCTCCCGGCAACCAGTCCTCCTCACATCGGCAGCTTCTTTGCTCGTCGCGTCGAACTGGCACCCAAGGCCAAAGTCGAACAGCGCCCTTTCAATCCCGCTCCCGTTGCGGGATCCCCGCCGTGCGCGGTGTGCGCGGCGGCAGCTCGTGCTGTTGCCGCCCAGTGTTGCAGTTCGACCAGTTTCACGGTCAGCGTGGGTGAAGAAATGGACGCCGAATGCTTGGGCTCGTGCGCCGCGCCACTCGCTCCGCGCGACAGCGACTGCTTCAGAGCTTGTGAGCTCGAGCGGGCACGTCGCGCATCGCGTTCGACGAATGACGCGACGTTGTGCGCCTTTGAGGTCGCTCAAACGTTCTCGCTGTGCCAGATGTCGCACGGTTTTCGACCCGGGTCGTGCACGTCACCACACCTGGACTATGGCCTGTCGGAGTGCTTGCAGTAGAGCGCAGCGTCAAGCGCGCGAATCTGGTGGCCGAATCTTCGAACTACTCCACATGAACCTCCTGGCGCCTAGCGTCCGGTCACTCTTGTGAGGATCACCGACCGCGTCTCTTCTGAACTTTGTCAGGCCAAACGGAGCGCCAGGATCCTCGTTGCCGGCTCATCCCCCGCCCGGCGGGGGCGGCAATGGCGGAGGCAAAACGTCCCCGCCGTCGTCGGGGGGTGGTTCCTCCTCGTCGGGGGGCGGCTCCTCCTCGTCAGGCGGCGGCTCCTCTTCGTCAGGCGGCGGGGGCGGCGGGGGCGCCGGGAAAAGTAGCGCCAAGGCCTGACCCGTCAACGGAGGCACCCCTTCGATTTCTGGCGCGTCGGTGTACGAAGCCACGAAGACTGCAAGTACGTTGCCCGTTCCAACGTGAGTCGGGTCGATGGCGGTTTCGAACTGTCCGGTGCAGCCGGTAGCCGTGGAGAGTGGATGACCATGGTCATCGTGACCCAAAACGTACTGAACGACGACACGCGAGCAGTCAACGGGGGTGTCGTCAGACACGCTGACGGAGTAGCTGACCGTGTCGCCAAATTGAAAACTCTGCCCGGTCACGGGGTAGTCGAAGCTGACCTGTGGGGGATAGTTGCCGACAACCAGACGCACCGCCGCAGTGCTCAGATTCCCGGTTGGATCAACAACGCGCAGGGTCGGTGTCTGCCTGCCTGGTGTCGAGTACGTGACGACAGGATTGACGTCGGTCGAGTCCACCACGCCATCGGAGTCGAAGTCCCACCCGATTTCCAGCGCGTCTCCATCAGGATCGTAGCTGCCGTCGGCATACAGCTGGACCGTCAGCGGCGCGAGCCCGTACTCCACATCGCTTGTCGCCACGGCTACGGGACTGGCATTGCCGCGGACATAGTCGACACGCGACAGCTGTGCTTCCGGATTCTCGCCGAAGTACCCCTCCCCATACTCGAGTACGTATAGCGCGCCGTCCGGACCGAACTCCATGTCTATTGGGTTCTCGAACACCATCGACGGCAACAACGGCGCTATGGAGTCGAGTTGCGCTTGATGTCTCCGTCGAGATCTCAGGCGAAACTCGAACAAAGCATCCCTCGTCCACTCGTAGAATAGCGGTGTTCCATCGAAGTACTGGGGCCACTTCCGAGACGAATTCAGGCGCTTGTCGAAGTAGTAAACAGGACCACCCATGGGGCCAACGCCACCAGAACCGAGTTCAGGAAACTCGGACGACGGGTCAGCGCCATAGAATACCTGTGGTTGCACCACGGGAGGCAGTCTGCGACGGCCCGTGTTGTTGGGTGAGTCGTTCACCGGCGCCGCACAGTCGAAGGGTTCGATGCTCGACTGAGTTTCGAAATCGAAGCGCCAGTAAGGCAGTTCAGCCGTGGCGCAGAAGGGCCAGCCATAGTTTCCGGGACGTTGAATCACCATCCAGCGACCTGTTCCAGCTGGGCCCCGCAACGGATCGGCCACCGGCGCATCCGGCGAGTAGTCGGCCACGTATACGGCACCCGTGCGCTTGTCGACCGAGAACCGGAAGGGGTTACGAAGTCCCATCGCGTAGATCTCCGGACGCGCGCGCCGGGTACGCGGGTGGAACAGATTGCCGCGGGGAATGACGTACCTGCCATTGGGAAGCACACGAATCCGGAGTAGTTTGCCCCGCAAATCGTTGGTATTTCCCGCTGAGCGGGCCGCGTCGAAAGCCGGGTTTCGACCCGGGCGCCAGTCTATCGGGTTGAAGCCGTCGGAATCGAACGGATTCGTGTCATCCCCAGTGGACAGGTAAAGATTGCCTTCGCGGTCGAAGTCGATGTCTCCACCGACGTGACAACAGATTCCTCGATTCGCCGGAACTTGGAGGATTTTCTGTTCACTCGACAGGTCCAAACTACTGCCAACGAGCTTGAAACGGGCGAGTTGCATGTATCCGTTGAACGGCGCGAAGTCCTCCGGTGAGCCGAACTCGGGCGCATCGCCTTCGTTGACGGTCGGCGTGGATGGGTCGTCGAGCGGTGTGTCGAGCGGCGGGGAGTAGTAGATGTAAACCCAGTGATTCTCTCTGAAGTGCGGGTCTACCGCGATCCCTTGCAGCCCCTCTTCATCGTGCGAATACACGGGAACGTCCGCAGCTACCGTGTTGAAGCCCGTAGCGGCATCGTGCAACCAGACGCGCCCGCCACGCGTCGTGTGCAACACCCGCCCATCGGGCAACACGGCGAGACCAATCGGTTCACCCGGCGCGGCGTTGAGCGTCACCTTCTGGAAGTCCGTTTCGGGTGGCGGCACTGAATGGCTTCTGCGGTGTTCGCCGGCATTGACGCTGCTAGGCACGAGCAACAGCAGAGCCCAGCCCATTGATACCAAGTCGAACTCGTGACGATTTCGTTTCTTCAACCTAGTAACCTCTCCGTTGTTCAGCAGTTGTATGACAATAGCGACTGCAACAGTGGTCGACGCCACTGTAACGAGCACTGGTGACCTAGGCAAGCAGAAACAAGGTGACCCTTCGGGTGTCGACGGGTGTTGAATGTTTCTGAACGCGCGTCATTCAACAGCGATCTGTTCATGTAGCTCGGCACCTGAATGCCACAGGCGATTGTGGGAGCGAGCTGTGCTCGCTGAACATTAATATCGCGCGGTTTGGGGATACCCTGGAAACCTCGAAGCTGCGGAAATCGCGGATACACCGCAAGCTCGGGGGCCGTTGAATCCGACCTAACGTGAATCGGGGTTTCACGTTTGGCCAGACGCTGCTCTCCGACAACTCAACCTAGGCGCCGCTCTGAGGGCACGAAGTCGAGAGTGCCTGACCAATGGACGCTGCGCCTCCCAGCCCCGCTGTTCGAATACTCGAACAACGCCCGAACCCCTGCGCCTCGCCGGCGCCCGTGGCGAGACTAGCGTCCGTGTCAGCGATCGCGTTCGCGCGCGACGCTACCCGTCACCGCGTCCCTCGATCGCACCATTCGGTGTCGCTCAGTCAGCTGCAACATCGGCAGCGTCAGCTCAGGGCAAGATCCGCGTTCATTGCCTGTTCGATCTGCTCGATGCACAACCCCCGAACCCTCTTCTGGCCCAACTTGGGAAGTGCTCGGGGATCGTTTCCCCCATGGGATCGGACTCGCGATAGACCCAATGCTATTCGCGGTTCTCGTACACTTTCGACGACGGTAGGGACTGACTGACGCACCGCCTCCAACAGATTCACAGTACCCATCACGTTCGTCGCGTACGTCTGACCAGGCGTCAAGTACGACTGACGGACGAGTGGCTACGCCGCCAAGTGGAATACGACCGTGGGTTGCTAATCCGCGACGGCCCGGGCTAGTGCCGGACCGTCGGTTACGTCGCCGAATACCTGGTCTAGAGCACGATCAGCTTGCCAGTGCACGGAATTGCCCCGAAACTCGCCCCTGCTTGGGTGAGGGTGTTTTTCGGGGCCACGTTTGTCACTCTTGCTCGCAGCTCGGTGCTTGATTTCCGCGGCAATCAACAAGATTGCCGCTCCTAGGTCTTCCGTCATCCAGCCCCGAGGCCTCGAACAAGCTTGGGTCTGTCGTGGGAGCTAGCAAGTGTCCGCGAACTCGAGCGCCCAAGTGCTGCAGCCAAACTGTCAGCCAGAGATCCCTTGAAGCCAGCGCTTCCGGTCAACAATACGCGCTGTCGTTCCCGGAAACTGACATCGATACAGGAAGCCACTCCGCTCCATCCGAAAAGCGTGTCTTCTTTCGATTGGACTTGGGCGGCTTCAGGAAAAAGGTCACATCGGCCCAGCGTCAGCCGCGGACATCGGCCCGGCGTCAGCCGCGGAATGGACCGGCTCGTCTGCAGGCTCCTCGTCGTCCCTGTAAAAGGAGAGGTCGTCCATCCAAACTTCATACTCCGCATTCGTCGGGAACCGAAACTCGATGGCGAAGAGCTCGCCCGGTTGGAAGTCCCCCGCGTAGCTCCCCCACCCCTGCTGCGAAGCGTCATGGAATGGGAGGCGCAGCTCCTGCCAAGTTTCGGGCAAATCGACGTCGAAGCCATAGCTGTCGTAGCAGACGTCCGTTTCTGGACAAGTGCCTCCCTCGGCGATGGGTCGAGTACTAGGGGTCTGCAGCGCGATTCGCACCCCCGGCTCCGCGTTCACCCGCTCCGGATGACCCTTCAGCCAAAGACTGATCCCATCGTAGTACGAGGCATCGAACACACAGGCGACGTCGCCGTCTTCTTCCCACCTGAGCTGAACGCCGACGCCCGAATACTCTTTGAATTTCCCTCCAGTGATCTTGAGCACACCCGACGCGGATCCTGGCCCAGCGACATCTTCGACCATCTCCAAGGTGAGCTTGGCGGTCGAGGATTCGTCGACGTAAGTGTACCAAGATCCCAGGCGCCCATCGACTTCCTCAATCGAGTCGTCCCCATCCTCGAAGCCGTCAATCAACGGGGATTCACCCGTACCGACAGCGCCATCGCACATCATGATCGGGTTGTCTGCTGTTGGTCCGGGACCGTCCGGCGCTTCACCCGTCGGAGGCAGCCCATCCCCCCCTTCTGGGGGTGGGGGGACTTGGAGGTCGGTGGGAGTGTCCGTGTCGTCCGGGGGCGGACCGTCCCCGCCAATCGGCGGCTCGGGAACGTCCAGCATGTCCTCATCATCCGTCGAACCGGTGTTGTCATCGGTAGAGTCCGCCGCGCCACCCGCATCGTCCGTTTCATCATCGGTCTTCTTGGTGTCGTCAGTTTCCGTTGCGTCCGACGAATCCTTCTCTGGATCCGAGCCCGAATCGTCGCATGCGACGACCAGCATCGTCACAGCAGCGAGCCCCCAGCCCAAACGCGTGCATCGACCCAATAGCCTCGAGTTCTCAGAAGACATTACTTAATTAACCTCCCTCCCGTAGACCGGGACAGCGTAACGATGAAGAACACCCCGAAATAGTCCACCTGCTCCGAGAGATTCTTGCAGGCATCAGCGAGTTTTCACTCGATGCCAATCCCATCCGAATTCTTCACGGCCTCGACACAGTCGGCGAGTGCGCTCGTGCAGGCATTCTCGGCGTTGTTCTCTCCAGTCACCTCGACCGAAACGGCGTCCGTACCGCCGAGACAGTCACAACTCCAAGCATCACCCTCGCCATAGCAGAACACTGAAGCGTCCCCGAAGATGGTCACGCCGTGGTCACCGATGGTGGCGGGTTGCTGACAATGGAGCTCCGCTGTGCAGTTGCCGTTTCCATTGGTTCGCGAAAAGGGCGTTTCATCGCAGGAGACGGCGCCCGAACGCACCAGATCACCCGAACCGCACACATCTAGTGCATTCGGACAGACGGACTTGCCGTCCGTGACGCCACTGAAACCCATGGGCGTGACGGTTCCGCCAATCGAACATTCACAACGCCACTCGCCCGTCCGCTGTTCCTCGCAAAGTACCGATTCCCGTTCCACGATATTAATCGGGTCGCTCCCCCCAACGCTGGCCTCGCGTTCGCAGCCAACCTCCATCGCACAACTCTTTTCCAAGATGTCCGACACGAGTTCGTCGCACTCCGCTGGTTCATTCGGTTCGAGGACGACCGGGGGTTCGCCCGAGGCGCAGCCTGCCAACATGGTGGGGCAAACGTCCTCCGGCGCTAGTCCTTTGACTCCAACCAGCCGTGCTTGACCACCACCTCTGCAGTTGCAGAACCAGGTATCAGGGCCGTCGACGAAGCAGACCAGGTCGAGCTGTTCGTCTTCACAGTTGAGGTCGATCTCGCAGTACTCCGTCGTGGCTACCACGCCAAGGTCCACACACTGCTCGGGTACCGTGTAGTCGATGGTGATCGGCTCGCCAGCGTCCATCCTGGGTGGGACTGGAAGGATACCGGGAATATCATCTGGTTTGCTGGGGCCGGGACCCTGAGTGGGCACGGGACCACCAGATGTCGGGTCGTCCGGACTTACCGGAGTTGCCGTTCCAGGAGCATCCGGCGACGGACCCTCGGTGCCCTTTGGCGCAGGGTTGGTCGGGTCATCTTTCGTCGGGTCATCTTTCGTCGGGTCCGAAGACGGCCCCATTCCAGGGCCGTCTTGCTGGGGGCCGTCACCTTCAGGCTTGTCCTCCCCCTTCCCGTCGTCTCTCATTTCCGTGTCGTCGGTCCCAGCGTCATCATCGTTTGCTGCGGGAAGTCGACGATCACCTCCCGCGTCTCGCTCGCTTTCAGTTGGGCGGCTGTTGACGGTGCGCGTTTCGTCTTTCGAGCTCGCCCCACACGAAATGGTAAGCAAAAAGCTGAACCCAAGCCATCCAAGCTTCATTTGGTTCAGGATACCAGCAACCGAAATCCGGTGCAAGGTGCCGCGCAGGGTGATCCCCTGTCGGCACATCGCGACAACGGCTGTTCAGCTCTCGCGGGGGGCGTGTCTCACCGGCACTCGCGATCGCTAAAAGCTCTGAGAAATCGAAGCTCGACTCGAGGTTGCTATGGTTTGCCACACTCTGTTACTAGGTGGCCCGATGGTGTCGGGCCCACTCTGGAGGATTCGCGCACTCGGCCTGCGATGGGACTCTAGCGAGTTTCAAGTCGCGTTGGCGCTCTTCGCCTATTTAGGCGGGATTGCCGTCGTGTTCGCCACCGGTAACTACTCACAGGAACAGCAGCACCTGGGCGCTGAGAACTTCAACATTGCATTGGCAATCCTCGATGGCCGGGGATTTAGCGATCCGTTTGGGGAGCAGACGGGTTCCACAGCTTGGATGCCGCCGCTGTACCCATTCCTGTTGGCGGCGGGCCTGGCAATCAGCGGCAGCAAAGCAATCGTATCAATTGGTGTTTTGTCGGCAACGACGTTGGTCTTGACCGCCTGCGGGACTTGGTTGTTCCGCGTCGCGCGCTCGCTCGACACCGCGGTACCGCCGGTAGTCTGTCCAGTTCTTTTCGCAGTCTGGGTATCGCTGCAGGCGAACTGGTACTTCGCATTGACGACGGACGTCTGGCTGCTCACCGCGTTGGTAACCTCCATGAGCGCCGCGTTGTTTGCACACGTTCATTCACGACGAACGTCGAGTCTGGCGTGGGGGTTGCTCGGAGGGCTGGCAGCATCATCGAGCCCGACGTTGATGGTTGCCTGGGGGTTGATGGGGCTTTGGTTCTTCGCCACAGCGGCTAGCTCGAGGAGGAGCTGGGTTCGCGCGGGTCTCATCGCGGCAATGCTCGCGGCCCCTTGGGGAATTCGCAACACGTTGCTTTTCGGCAAGTTCATTCCGAGCAAATCCAACCTTGCGTTCGAGTTCTACCAAGCCAACGTGTTCGACGAAGATGGAATCTACGACGAAGCGTCCATGTCACACCACCCCTACAACCAACTTTCGCTTCGAGCCGAATACGCTTCGCTAGGAGAAGTGAACTTCGTGAAAGAGAAGGGGGACAAGTTCTTCGACGAAGCGTTGGGCGAACCGGTACCGTATTTTCGCCGAGTGTTCAATCGGCTGCGAGCGGTCACGCTTGAATATCATCCTGGTTTCGTCGGCGAGGACCGCAGCCCGCTGTATTCCGTTAAACGGTTCGTTCACGCTCTGCCGACATGGGCCGTGTTGTGCGGATTGTTGTTCGGCGCCCGGCGACACGGTCGAGTGATCGTTGCTTTTCTCGCTTTCGGAGGGTTGGCGCTGCTTCCCTACGTGATGGTTGCGTTTTACATGCGCTACCTCATTCCGCTTGCGCCCGTGCTCGTTCTGTTGGTCTTCTGTAGCACTGACCGTGTCGTTGCGGCGACTGCGGCAATCCGACGCCAGGGAGTCTCGCCGTGACTACCCACGCCGCCGTGCAGGGTCCCCCGTTGGCCCTCGGCCGAGTATCTTGCGGCGCCATCGCGTTGAGCTTCTGTCTCGCGCAGGTCGTTTGGATTGGCTTGCTTTCGAACGGGCCGTTCTTGGACGAAGGTGTCAACGTCGTGGCGGGAAGTCGCCTGACGAATGGTTTCAGGGACGACTTCAGTTGGCTCGGTGGAAGCGTCTGGTTGTTTCCGTTGCTCGCGGG
Organism: Deltaproteobacteria bacterium; assembly: GCA_003235365.1. Taxonomy (GTDB): domain Bacteria; phylum Myxococcota_A; class Polyangia; order Polyangiales; family Polyangiaceae; genus SZUA-265. Next base: position 3,093 of record QJWJ01000165.1, on the reverse strand, counting down.
AATTGCTCACGCAGCTGGTGGATTGGCGGCGACGCGGATCGTTGCGACGATCTTCTTTTCTGCATCGATCTGGCTCGCTGGTCTTTCGGTTCAGCGCCGCTACGGCCGAACCCCGGCGCTCGTGTCGACGCTCTTCTTGAGTACCAATGGGATCCTGTTCTCCGTAGCCCACCTCGCGGTCTACGATTGCGTCGCTTTCTTCGGGACCACCCTGGCGCTGTTCTGCAGCGATCGAGGTGGACAGACGTCGAGCCGTTCCTGGTGGCTGGGGGCAGCCGCAGCGATGGTGCTCGCGGTTCTTGCCAAGTACAGCGTTGCGCTGATGATGCCACTGGTGGTTCTGCTTTTCGCCGTGGACGGAACCCTGAAGATGCGCCAATTGGTGTTGCTCACGCTGTTGCCGGCAGCCGCCAGCATCGCATACATGCTTCTTGTTTACGGCACCGTCTTGCCCGCTGGCGTCTTGTCTGGCGCTCGCGACGCCGGTGCGGCTTTTGATGATGCCACCCTAGCGATGCGCTGTCTTTATGCCTGTGGGGCGCCTCTCGTAGTCTTCCTGGCGTGCCTGGCGTTCGGCGATACGACTGGCTTCACCAGAGGTCGACTCTGGGTCGCGACCTTGGGCCTCTTGCTGTGGCCATTGCTTCACCTGACGACGCGGCGCTACGTCAGCCTCGAAAAGCACGCTGTCTACGGGCTTCTGTTTGTCGCTCCAATCGTCGGCGTCTGCGTCGCTCGCTGGATTGCCAACCGCCGTTGGGTCTATTGGTTTGCGGCACCACTGCTCACGTGGAGCGCGGTGCAGACCACCTGGCAGGATCACTCTTGGGCGAACATCCGTCCGTTGGCCGACTTCCTGGTGCCTATGCTGCGCAGCGACGATGAAGTCGTTGCCGATCCAGGGTGGGACTTGGCGTTGTACGCGATCGCTGAAGGCCCACTCGCTTCGCCATGGGCAATCGTCGACCGAACGCGACGACACAATGGAGCTTCACCTTGCGACGCGGATTGGATCATTGCGCCGGGGCGGGGCGCGTTCGGCGCGGAGGATCCCTTGGTCGGCCAGGCCCTCGCGTGCGGCCACGAGCTTGTCAGGCGCTTTCCGGCGCCCTTCGTGGCGATCACGAGCGACTTCGTTGCACACATGGATTGGGAGCTGTTGGTCTTCCAGCATCGCTCGGAGGAGTCGCGCTGCGAGGTCTCACGTTGATGTGCAATGATGGGGCATCCGTAGAACCGGCACTGGGGACGAGAAGCACCTCGAGGTTGCGGTCGGGGATTCGCCGTCAGGTGCGACGCGCTCTCCTCGCGAGCAGCGTTGCAGGCGCGCTGCTCGAATGCGCTCCGAACGTTGAACCGAAAGGCACGGCTGATGCTCCCCCTCACGACCTGGCCCGGGGCTCGGCTTCGTTGCAGGGCGTAGCAGTCGAGCGCCGCAGCGGACGACCACTGGCAGGGGTGTCGCTACGCCTGGATTTTCCGGAGCCTTTTTCTGCGTTGTCTCCCTCGCGAAACGCGACCACCGACGCTGCTGGCCGCTTCGAGTGGACAGACCTTCCAGCCTCACTCGTGAAACTCAGCTTGGAGGGAGGCCCCTGGTTCGAGCCCCGCGAAACTTGGGTCACGCTGGGCGTGGGCGAAGATAAAGACGTTCTACCAATCGAGCTCGAAGCACGAGAGCTCGCGTCTGGACAGGTTCGATTTGCCCCCTCGCGAACAGGCTCGTTCGAGGGGTTGCTCGTTCGAGCGCTCGATGTAGCGACCGGCGATGCGTCGTCGCTTGGAAACGTGTCGGCTTCAGGTTCCTTCTCCCTTCCTATCGCATCTTCCGGATCACAGCGTGTTCAGGTTCTCAGTCCGAACGGCTTCATCCTTGGAAGCAGCGAGCCACTCCGTCTGAACGCACAATCAGAACTATCGATCGTCGTGAAACCAGGCGTACGAGTCGCGGGGCGAGTGGACGACCCGGCGGCTACGACACTGATGTTGTATCGACTCGCGGACGACGCAAACGCCGACGTTCTGGTACCGGAGACTGCATCGCTTGCCGTCGTAGATGGCCGCTTCGAAGCAGATCACATTCCAAGTTCACGCTACGTGCTGTCGGTGCGGGGAAACGTCCGACTTGGTTCTCGCACTGTGGTTGTTGGCGAGGACGACGTCACCGACGTCACCGTTTCAACCGAAACTGGCTCTTCAATTCGCGGTAGTGTCGTCGACCCAGAAGGCCATCCGACACGGTGCGGTTGGGTCGTGCTCACCGAGGCAGCCCACGGCGCGGAGGCTCCCACAACGCAGGGATGCAGCGTGAATCATGTCCGGGATTCGTATCAACGACACTCGTTCACCATACCGTGCGGCGAAAACGGGGCATTCGCGGCATCGGCAATCGCCGACGGGACCTACACCTGGCGCGTCTATGATCCAGCTGGTGCGCTACTCCCGACCCAGAGTGACCGCAGATTGAGCGACGAACGAGGCGCACCCTGGACGGAGGAACGCTCCGCCTCAGACCGCATATCCGTGCCCGGAGACGGCTCTGCCACCCTCGAGGTTCAAACCTGCAACGGTTCAATCGCGGGAGAAGTCGCGTCCATCGGTGGCAGGCTCGTGGCGGGTGCGACGGTATACTACCACGCCGCTGAGGCACAACGCTCCCGGGCGGGCTTGCGCGCCGTCGTCTCGAACTCGGCCGGGTACTTCAAGCTCGACGACCTTTGCCCTGTGGACTATCGGCTCCTCGGCGTAGGTGTTGAAGCTCCGCTGACGTGGGGAGCACTGACAGCACCGCCCGGGTCGCGTGTGCGAGTCGTGCTTCTGCCACCGACGGCGCTGACGCTTTCCGTTTCGCAGGGCGCACCCGAAGATTACTGGCTGCGCCTGTACGGACCCACGCCTCGAACCCTTCACTTTTCGACGGGTGGAGTCCAGACAATCCCGGAACTGGCGACCGGCAAGTACTCCATCGCGTTGGAAGCCGCGAGTGGCTTTGCCTTCCTGCAGGGGGTCCAAACTCAACCGAATCGAGGAATTCAGCTGGATGCCACGCTGCAGCCCTGGGGAAGCGTACGAGGTCGTTTGCAGACGACGACT
>QJWJ01000230.1 GCA_003235365.1 Deltaproteobacteria bacterium | reverse complement strand
GGCTACCCCAGGCCAACGGAGCAGCTTGGCGCACCAACCGCCAGCATCGCGAACGCACGTGACGATGCCGCGGACGCCTCGCCCCGCCCGTGTCGGTCGCTTCCGAGCGGGTGACCGCGGACGGCGCAGGTGACGCACTGCACCTGTACGCCGACTGTTTCACGTGATCCACGGCAAACCAGGCCCGCATTCGCCGGTCCCGCCGCCGACACGCCCGCCAGGTAGATCACGCCTGCATCCGGCAAGTTGGGCGAGGGTCAACGGGCCGTGCTCACGAGAACCTGCGTGGCACGAGGTTCCGTTGACCCGGTAGCCCTACCGTCCGTGGTGGATTGCCGCTAGTACTTGGGTGTGTCTCACTGGGTAGCGCTCCTGGCGGCACTGTTCGTGCTGCTGCCGTGTCGGGCCGAGGCTAGCCCAGAGGTGCTGGATCGAAACGCCCGCGGTGAGCTTCACGCCGGCGACGAAGGCGCAGTCGTTCACCTCGGTGACGGCTCCACGCTGCGCTTGTCCGCGGGGGCGCGCTTGGCAATCGGCCATACCGGCGTGTGGTTTCCGGGCCGCGGCATGGTTCAGAGCGACGTCGTCGAGCTGCGCTATGGCGGCTTGTCCGTCGAACTGCTGTCGCTGGAGGGCGAAGCGCGCGTACCGGTGCTGGTCCGCACGTGGAACCAAATGACGGTTGCAACCCTAGGCGGCCGTCTGGAAGTTCACTACGAGGGTGGCGCCGCCGCCGTAAACTCCGAAGGCGCAGCCTACTTTCGAACCGGACCCAACTGGAAGCAACTACCCAAAGGCAAACGGGTGACTCAGGCGGAAGGGGAACTGGTGCCCGCACTGGGCGACGCATTGCCCGCGCCAGCCCTCCGTGCACGGCAGCGCCTTTGGGTCGTGCAAGGCCGCGACCTGAAGGTTCCGGCGGATGCCGTCAGCTGGTCGCCACTGCACGGGGCTTCGGCATACGTCGTAGACGTTCATCGAACGGACTCCACCGACCAAGGCATACGCGCGGTCGTTCAACAGCCCAACTTGGGGACACTCTGGTCGGAAGCGCGCCCGGGGAGGTACGTTGTTCAAGTGAACGGGCTGGACGAGTTCGGGCTGCCCGGTTCGGTCGGTTCGCTGGAAATCGCCGTCGTCGGCATGAGCACCTCCTCGCGACACTTCGCCGAGTTCCCAGGCTGCGGCACGCCGTGTGTGGCGCTCGAAGTGCGGCTCACGCACGTCGACGGCATTCAGATGCAGTTTGGGGGGACTCCTGGCTGGTTTCCCGCGCTTCCGAGCCTGCTGCTTCCGACGCCGTTGCACACTCAGGTATTGCTCAAACACCCGTCGGACAGCCGTGGAGTGCCGCTGCAGCTCGTCTCCAGCCGCGTGGGGGCACGAGTGATCCTCCGCCCCAACGCAGCGAGTTGGCCGGGCTCACGGGTGCAGGCCGAGGTGCATCTCGACGACGACGTGGGCGGCAAACGCGCCGCCACCGAAACGGTGACGATCGTGGCGACGATCGGAGTCACCGTGTTGGACCTGACGTGGAAACGTTCTGCGAGCCGATTGGTCGCCGACATCCCTGAGCAGTCCGGCGCGGGACCGTGGGTGTTGCGGGTCTCGGTGCTCAACAGCGAGGGCGCAGAGATCGGCCGGAACTTCCTCGAGATCGTCAACGCCAGCTGCAAGGACGGCAAGTGTCCTCCTGGCTGCATCCACTGTCCGGCCCAACCGGGAAGCCCACGGCCGGGCAAGTGAATACCGCCCGCGGCTGCTCTGCACGGTGAGAATCACCTGCCATTGCTGACACTGGTTTTGTCGGCGCGGGTGTAGAACAACTTGTAACAGATGACGCCCCATCTGTTGATCCACACCATCGTCGACCAGACGGTGGTCTTCATCGCCCAACTCGCGACGAGCGGCGGAGTGCGCGCGCCACTGGCGCAAGTCGCCGACCAGGTTTTTCGAGGGCTCGCCCACGAGCTGCGTGGCCAGGGCATTCGTCAGAACGTGATCGCCGACATGTTCGGGTTGGCGGTGCGCACGTACCACCGCCGTGTGCAGAGTGTCGAGCAGAGCAAGACCGTCGAGGGCACGACGGTGTGGGCAGCGGTGCTCGACTACATCCGCGACCATCAGCCGATCTCCGCAGCGAAGGTTCAGCAACGGTTCAGCCGCGACGAACCCGAGGTGGTCAGCGGCGTACTGCGCGACTTGACGGATTCGGGCCTGGTCTACCGTGCCGGGCGCGGCGCACGCGCGGTGTTTCGGGCAACCGACGCATCTGACTTCGATGCGGATGCCGACGACGCTGCCATCGAGCACCTGGTGTGGTTGATGATCTACCGGGAAGGCCCGCTGAGTGTGGATCAACTGTCGAACAAGACGGGGATCGCTCAGACCGCGTGCGAAACGGCAGTGGCCTCACTCGTGAAGGAAAACAAGGTCAAGTCCTCCCGAGGAAACGATGGCACGATCTACAGCAGCGATCGCTTCGAGGTCTTCGCGCAAACCGAGCATGGGTGGGAGGCAGCCGTGCTCGATCACTATCGCGCGATGGTCAGCGCAATTCGAACCAAGCTGTCGGGCAGCTCCCCGTACGCCGACTTGGCGGGAGGCTCGACGTGGTCCTTCGACGTGTGGCCAGGACATCCGCTCGAGGAACGCGCCAAGCAGTCATTGTCGCGCTTGCGCCAGGAGCTGTCTGCACTGAGAGCCGAGATCGACCTCCACAACGCGGCACAACCGTCGACGAGAACACCTCAACGCGTGGTCGTGTACGCGGGGCAATACGTAACCGACCTCGAAGGGCAAAACAACGACCACGATGACGAGAACAAACGAGAGGAACGATGACCAACTTGAGATTTCGATTGGGATTGCTGCTGGGAGCGTGGTGCGGTGGCTGCGGTGGCTCTGGGGGACAGGTTTCCAGCGAGTCGCATTGGGTGATGTGCTCCCTCGACGTCGATTGCCTCGAGTTGCCCGACGCCCAGGGCTGCAATGGCGACGGGCTGTGTGTCGATGCCCTCGCCGAGCCGATCGAACTCGCTGGTACTCAGTCGGACGTCGCCACCGCGCGTGAACGTCCCACCCCGGAGTGTGACCCACTCTCTGCGCCGGCGCGCGCGCCCATCGAGTTGGGCACGTTGCTCGCCACCGGGAAAGACTCCGCGGGCACTAGCTGGGCGCTCGACTATGTCCCCAACCCTGACGGTCCCACGTGCTCCCCTCCCATCCAGTACCTATGCACCCCAACCGAAACGCGAGCGTTTCGCTCCGACGACGATCGCTTGGTCCGCATGCGCGTGCGCCAAGACCTTCTCACCACGCTCGAATCAGCGGACCCGGAAGTCGAGGGCGACTACAGCGAAGTCTTGCAGCTGAGCCTGTCCGACGATCCGCCTCCGGCCCCGCCTCAGGGCCCCACCATGGCCTATGGCGTCGTGGCACTCGCAACAGAGGACGGCGAGATCGTGCTCGGTAGCTACGACGCCGATCCCGTGACCAAACCCGAACAACCAATCAGCGATCCGTCGCAGATGAACGAACAGTTCACGCCTGTGGACGACGCTGCGCTGCGCGGCCTGCCTATCGTCGACTTCATCCCGCGCAGTCGCATCAACTTCCACGCGACCTTCGACGACGCAACCGGAAGACGACTCGTCATCCTGGTGACGACCGATGAAGAGAACTGGGAAGGGCACCGGCTGTTCTTCGGCACCAAAGACGCCCTGGTCCAGCGACGCATCGAGAACTATTCCGTCGCCGGCGATGGCGGCACAACGCGAACCCGTTTCTGGGCGGACGGCAAATTGGTCGAAGCGTTTCTGCCGCAACCCGTCAATCCCCTGAGCCTGGAAGTGGGTGAACCCACGATCACCCTCGACGGCAACGAACAGCCGATGGAGTGGCTGGACGAGAGCGAAGCGCTCGTCGACACGTACGAAGCGAACTGCTTCTCCGAGTAGCACAGGCAGTCTGCAGCGCTCAGAATGCTCTACCCACAACCTTCGGAAGCGACCTAGGAGCGGCAATCATGTTGATTGCCGCGACAAATCAACAACCTCGAGCACCGAGCAAAGAGTGCCCGAACGTGGCCCCGAAGAACGCCCTCACTCCGGCTGGGGCGGGGCATTTCCGTGCATTGGCAAGCTGGTCGGCGCCCTGGCTCCGTCACGACCAAAGGTTCGATTCAGTTTCGCTCGTCGGGCGGAAGTGCTTGCAACAACTTGCGTACACGTTCCGCGTACAAGCCATCGGGCTGTGCCGCCAACGCTCGCTTGGCCAGCGCACGGGCCGCGTTGAACTGCCCAGTGCGACGCAGTGCATCCATCTCGATCAGCTGCCGCTCCGAACGCAATTGACCTCGGGCAAACCGCCGAGCGTGCTGTCGCGCCACCGCCAAGGCCGCCTGCGGATCTGCTGCCAGCTGGGCGCGAGCCTTCTCCAAGAGGGTCGCCTCCTCCTGCAGCGAGTCGGCACCCGGCCGAACCACGACGGCAGACTTCACCGGGTGTGGTGACCGCCTGGGCGCGGCGGTGACAGCCGGAGCGGGAATGCTGACTTCAGGCTCGGTTTCGACCACAGCCGTCGATTCCTCCGTCTCCTCGCTCGGAACGGTTCGTTCGACGGGTGCGGACAGGGAGTCATGCCCGACTTTGCTGGCAATACGTTGTGGTTCACTGGGCACCGCCATCGGAGCGTTGGTCGTCTCCTCACCGTGAGTCTGATGCCAAACGACAACCGCTCCCGTCGTCGTCAGCGCGCCCGCCGCCACGACAGCCGCCACCGCTTTGAACGAAAACCAGGTCGCCACGGCACCGGCCGGGATCGCGGCCAGCCGCGCCGCGTGGGCTCGACCCCGACGCTCGACGTCTCCGGGAATGGCGCTGGGCAAGTCCCGAACGCGCAGTAGGCGTGCTACGTCTGTCGGGAAATCCGCTGATTCAAGCAATCGCTGGGGATCCTTCATGATTTCTCCAAGTGCTGGGATCGACGCCGCCAGCGCTCCGCTGCTTTGAGAAAGTCGTTGCGAGCCGAGGACAACCGTGAGTGGACGGTTCCCACGGCTACTCCGGTCATCTCCGCTATTTTCTCGCAGGACTGGTGCTCGATCTCGAACAACACGAACGTGGCGCGCTTTTCGGGGCTGAGAGTGTCGAGGAGGGCATTGAGCTGCCGCCGGTCGAGATCGCGCTGCGCGTTGTCTTCCGGCGTGTTGCCGTCGGCGCCTTCAGGCATCTGCTCGACGAGCTGCTCGCGACGAAAGTACGCTCGGCGGCGATGGCGGTTGGCGACGCGGCTACAAATCCCAAACAGCCAGGTCGTGAGCTTGCAGCGGCCATCGTACGACGCGAGCTTACGGTGCACGACGATGTAGACCTCTTGATGGACGTCCTGCAAATCCCGAGGTGGGATGCCCATCCGCTGTAACGTCCGCCAAACGAAATCCGCGGTTTGCTCATACACCTGCTCGACGTCGAGATCATTGGTCGCCGTGAGCGCCGATTTGGGCAATGCGATCTCCACCACTCTTCGATTCATCCCAAGCGATCCCCCCCAGCTTCAGACAAAATCGCTCGGGCTCTCAAAACAGCGCGGCCCGCAGGCCCAGATGGCTGAGAAATCCCACGCGGCGCGCCGTAAACACCGGAAACGGGTCGCCTACGACTTCGTACTCCTGGCGGATCAGCGCGGGAACCGCTCGCAGCCCCAAATCGACCTGCAGCCAGTCCAAAACTTCGTACGCGGCGTCCGTTCCCCCACTGGCCGCAGCCCAGGTCTCGTAGCTCGACGTCGAGGGTGCCGGCTCTGCGATGACGACATGTGTGGCGCCTGCGAAGACGCCTGCGGAAACGGTCCAATGGAATCTCCCCACCTCCAACAGCTCGAACGTCGCTTCCGCGCCGCCCGCCAACAGGTCCGCGCTCAATCGGCGCGGCGCGGGATGTTCCTGGCGTACCTCTCCTCTGAGGAGATAGAGCGCGCCCAGGCGCAATCCCCAACGGCGGCCCTGCACACTGAAAGACAGCTCTGCCCCTCCGGTTGGCTCGGGCAAGATCCCCATGCCGATTAGACCTCGCGCGTCGACGTGAGCCCAGCTGCTCCGCTTGCCCTCCGTGGATGCGGTCCCGCCATCTTCTATCGCAGTTTCACGGCGCGGCGGTTCCGTCGGTCGAGGGTCGGATGCGAGCTCGGGTTCCGAGGGTGGAGTAGGACGCTCCGACTCGCCACCATCTGATGGCTGCGGAGTATCAACGGTGTCCGAAGCGAGAGAAACGGCATCTGGATCGATTGTCAGTGCCAACGCCAACGCCGTTGCAGAGAATATCGCCGAACAGTCACTCGACTCGCTGCGCAGGAGTCGGTGACCGGAACTGCCGCTCGCATCCCGAACGAGGATTTCGACCGTCCAAGTCGTGCCCTCTCGCCGAACACTGGCGTTCAGCTGACGCTGTGCGCCGTCATCGAACGGATCACGCTGAACGCGACGCGTCACTTCCGCAGCCAGCGCTCCTCTGTCGGGACACACCTCCGCGCCAGAAGCGCGCTCCCACGACAGCGCGAATCTCTCTGAAGCAACGCGATCATCACCGTCACTGCCGTTGGCGCCCCGATGTGGGCCCGCGCTGGGTACATCCGCACCCGGGGTATCCGTGTCAGGAGAACCCGCGGAAGAGGGATCCGCTCGTACCACGGCTACGTGCGACAGCCAAATCAACGCCAAAACCGCCCCCAACCAGCGGGAATGGTGAGATGGCACTCCCGGAGCACTGAAGTCGAGTGATATGAACACGACAATTCCATCCCCACGCGCTTGCGC
>QJWJ01000060.1 GCA_003235365.1 Deltaproteobacteria bacterium | reverse complement strand
TGAGTCGACGGTGTTCACGCGCGGCGTCCATCAACTCGCCGCTCGGCAGTTCGAACCAATTGGCAGCCGCAACGTTTGCGAGCGAATGCGCCATCAGCCGTTCGGGGTGACTCCAGGCTATCCCGTCGGTGACCCAGCGCACGGCCTCGCACAGCCAATGCGTGGTCCCACCACACCCGCCCGGAAAGATCATGCAGGGTCGCCGATCATCGCGATACGGCGCCAGCACAGTAGTGGTGTCGCGTCCCAGTCGACGTAGCAACAGGGCCGCGTAGATGATTGCAGCTGGCGTGCCCTCTCGCACCAGTGTCTGCAGCTGCGGTTCGAGGGCGGCGAGTGCTCGTTCGTCGTCACACAGTGCTTGGTAGGCGCGGCACGCATCCGTCGTCACCGCCGCGACCCCAACCGGACCGAGCTCCACGCTGCTGTCGGCGTGGCTCAGCGCTGCCAGCGCCCAGTTGGACTCCTTCATAGTGCTAGCAATCGTGGCCGTTCAACCTGACGTCGGCAAGTCCGCAAGTCACGTGTTGCTCGGCCCCATGGGTGCCGCCGGGCGAGTCGAGGATCGGCCGGATGAGGGTCGAGACGCGGTGAGCCGCGAAGCACCGCGTCTCGACACCACCCTAGCTGTGCACGGTCCCCGAAGGGCGCCCGGCCCCCCGCAGCGGCACGCTGCTCGTCAGAATGGGCGAGCACGATTGTCGGGCAGTTTTTTGGGCCCCCGTGTGGTGAGGGCCCGAATAACCGCCCCTGTTGCCGTCGCATTCTCGACTCCATTCTCTGTTGCATCGAAATGAGCGTTTGCGAACGCTCATTCAGCCGTGCCACCCGCGGCCTCCCTCCGCGAGGGCTTCAACGCAGTCACTCGACGCCCGCACTACGGTTAGACGCGCGCCTTGACTTTGGGAGCCTGCGCCGGTTTACGAACCGGAGTGTGACTCGGGCTGGGGTTGAGCAACGTGTTGATGCGATCTCGCCGCGCTTCGTTCATGGACGACGAGGTGGCCAACATGCGCTTCAAGAAGTCCACCCGCGTCATTTCAGCGGAGCCAATTTGTTTCGGGTAACCTTGGGCGGGATGCGCTTGCAGTGCCCCGAGCACATCGGCGAGCCCCGGTGTGTCGCCGGTGCCGCGCAGCGAGCCCGCGCTCCACATCGATGATCCGGGGAACCTCGCCCAGATCCCTGGGTCGTCGGGATCGAGCAGCTCCAGGTCGCGCGAAACTAGCGCGGTGAAGATGCCGATCCAGCCGATCTCGTAGTGGTCGAGATCTGACAGTGTCTTGATCCCCTGGTCTCGCAGGAAGCGTCGTGAGAACGGACGGGCGCGGTTGTCGACCGTTTCGTTTCCACTGCCCGCATCCACGGTGGCGGGGCGCTCATAGATTTCGCTGTAGAGCAAGTTGCTCGACCACTCGGCGAGCGCCTCGTGAAAGGCGACCCAGCGCTTGTCCTGTCGCCCGTCGTGTGTCGTTCCGTGCACCAACAGTTGCCAGGCGAGACCCTTCTCTCCGGTCGAGTGTTGGAAGATGAGCGCGTGCATCAGCTCGTGGGCGAGCGATTCGGCGTTGAAATGGTCGGAGCGAGAATTCTCAATCAAGTGAATTACGTCGGTTTGCACGTTGGTGTACGACGCCTCGACGCGATCACCGATGAGCGGGTTCTGGAACGGGTGAATGACCGCTGGTGGCCGCTTCTCGACGAACCCGCAACCGATCGACCTCAGCTGACTCATCATGCGCTTGGCCAACCACCAAATGTCCGCGTGACGTCGCGCGGTTCGGTCGCCCAGATCGTGCTTGCCGCCCGACTCAAAGCATAGATCCTTGAAATCGACGATGCCTGGTCCCCGCCTGTCCGACTTGTCCTTGTCGAGCACGACCGTGTTCCACTTGACGTCGTAGGCCAGGCGCGTGGTCTGCCCGAGCACCATTTCCAGCGCGTCTTCGGCGAGGTCCGTCACGATCTTGCAGCCCGTTACGGCTTCGGTCAATTGAGAGAGCAACCCCGTGCTCGGCGGATAGAGCTTCAAGTGGTCGTCCTTGAACATCACGCGTACCCGAAAATAGCGCGGTGTCTTGTCCTTCTCGACCTTGCAGCGAAAGCGGCCTTCGGCGTTCACGAAGACGTCGGCCCACTCGTTCCAGGTGGGGTCGAGCTTCGTTTCTTTGGCGGAGACTTGAACGCGAACCCCGGGCAGAGCCACTTCGCTGCCGTACACATCGCGAGTTTCCGCAAATTGTGGGCGAAATGTGATGCGCCCCTCGAGTGTCCAAGTTTGCTTAGCCATCTGATCTCCTATGCGAGAGCGCTGCGGGGCGGGCCCGGTGCCCGGCGCGAGCCGCTCAGGATAAGACTCCCCGAGCGGGTGCTTTGGATTTCAGACGGTGACGGTTTTCTGTCGGGAGACGGCGTTCCGGCTTCGAGTCGCCTCAGTACGCGCAGTCCGAGACGTTTGCCTCGGAGATGCCGAAGAGCTCGGCGCGCATGCATCCCAGCCCGTATGTGGGATCCCAGTAGCCGCACCGATTCTCCGGCGTGCAGCAACCGAGTAGCGGGTCTTCGTCGAACGGGGGGAACGACGGACTCGCTGCGGGGCACTGGGACTCGTCTCGGCCGATGGCGTCGCGCGCCACACACTCGCCGTTGTGGTCAGGACCGAAAATGGGGCCGCCCTCGATGCCGCAACCAGAGCCATCGGCACCGAGACAGCACGGCGCTGAGATGGGATCGGGGTCGGGCAAGATTAACGCCGGGCACGAGTCGCTACCACAGGTGATGGGTTCCGGGGGACCCTGAGGGGGCGGTTGAGGTGCCGTTCCTGCCGGTCCCGGTCCGATGCTTCCGCCGCAAGCACAACTGCTGGCGCGCTCACAGGCGACGAGGGCCTCCACGAGACCCATGATCGGATCGCTCGGTCCGCCGAGGGCCGCGACCTCGGGTCCACACGCATCGGCGCGATCACAGTCGTAGGGATCGAAGCACCCCGTGGCCCGCATGCACTGCACCAACGGGGGACACGCCTGATGGCTTTCGCAGATCGCGAACTGTGAGGTGCACTGTTCGCACAGACACGCGTCGCAATCCCCACCGAAGCTCATCGTGCAGCTCAGCCCGAGGCAGTCTTGCATGCATTGCATGGGGTCGCCGGTCTCGCACTCGCATTCTGCCTGGCAGGAGTTGCAGGTGGAGCAGTCGCCCACGCTGCAACCATCGATCTCGCAATCCGTCATGCAGGTGGCGGTGAAGTCGGCGTCGGGGTTGTCGCAGTAACAGGCCCCGCCGCAGGTCGAGCACGCAAAACAGTCGTCGTTCGGTGCGCAAAGGCCACCGATTCCCTGCGAGCACTCGTCGTCACAGCTCGGCCCGTCGCCGCCGCCGCACAAGCACGCATCGAAGCAGTTGTCGCAATCGCAGTCGTACTCTGGTTTGCAGGATTGGCCACCGGGGGTGCACACGTCCCGGCACTGGTTTCGGTCGAGGAAACCGTCACACAGGCACGAATCCATGCAGTCGTTGCAGGGAATGCACTCGTTGGCGACCGTGCAATTCGGGCTGCCGCACTCTTGGCGGCATTCGTTGTCGCTCTTGCCTTCACAGAAGCAACGTCCCCAGCAGTCGGGGCAGGCATTGCAGTTGCCGTCCATGCAAGTGCCTTGCGCGGGACCTGGTTGCGCCGATTCCCCGCACGGACATTGCGAGTCGACGCTGCACTTGAGCGTGTCGTGTGCGAGCTTGTTCGCCGGCCCACCTGGACCGCCGTTCTCGGCGATGACGTCCCCGCAGTATTCGGCCTTGCCGCAAAACGTCGCGCTGGTCTCCATGACGGGGTCGCACTTCTCCGTCATGAAGCAGTCCATGATTGTCGCGCACGCGATGTCGTCTTGGCAGTTCTCGATGGCTGCGGTGCACTCACCGCAGAAACAGCCCTGACAGTCGTCTGGTGGCTGGTCGAAGTCGCAGAAACTCTCGTTGAACACACTCAACTCCGAAAGCTCTGATTTCGGCGCCGGTGGCGGGTCGGGCTCGCTCGGAGAGGGTCCGCTCCCCGCGTCGTCGTCCGCGGCGTTCGGTTTGGTGGGAGGCTTGTCATCGTCGCGCTTCGACGCCGCGAGCTCCCTTTCGTAGTCCTCGAACTCCTCCTCGGCTTTGGCGACGACCTTCTCTCGTATCGACGTCGGGGCTTCATCGGCGCAGTCCCGACGCAGGACCGCTTCGGGTTTCGACTTCCAACCCTCGCAGATACAGCTGTGCCAGGCGCTGGTGCAGCCGTCGCAGATTCCGTCGCTGGGTTCGCAGCCTTCGTAGCCATCGACGGTGAGCTCGGCGACGTCGAGCTCACGCGCGTCGATACCCAGCACTTGTTTACAGCTCGTGCTGCCCAACAACACGAGCAGCAACAGGCACAGCTCGACCCAGGACATCACTAGTCGCCTTGAATTCACCACACTCCCTCCAGGTGTAGCTGGTGGCCACCGCTGAAATCGCTCGAAACACCGAGACGCGCCACTTCAGTGCCATCCGGTGCGGTCAACAGCAGCACGGCGCCAGTGATGGCCAGGGCTCCACCGACTCCGCCCAGGATCGACGCAATGTTGGCCTTCTTCGCGGCGCTGTCGCCTAGCTCCACGCCGCGTTCACCGCAGAGCGTTGGGTCGTCCTGACGGCATTGGTCATCGGCGCGGCCGTTGTCGGCCACTGCCAGGAACGTGAACAGCCCGCCGCCAGCAAGCGCGGCGCCGCCGCTCAAGACGGCTACCCAGCCCCACAGGCGTTGACTCGAACCGTTGTCGCGCTGGGCTGTCGACGCTGGCGCGGGAGGTGCTGCGGCTGGCGCGGGTGCGGCGGCGGGAGCAATGCTCTTCTGTGGGGGTGGGGCCTCGACTGGATCATCTTCCAAAGCGGGAACGCTCAACGACGTGGTTCCCGGACCCGAGGGGATGATCACCGTTGCGTTCCAAGGGCGTTTGCCCTCGGCGCTGGCCACGATTTCGTGCTCGCCGGGGTCTACCGGAACCTCTGCGCCCCACGTCGCCGCAGGAACGTCCTGCCCGTCGTTGGTCACGGTCATTCCAGGGACGTCCCCTTGCGCGACTTCCAACTTCAACTTGGATAGCGTTGGTTTGATTCGATCGGCGTTGCTTTCCGCAAGTTGTTGCCGGTCAGCTTGCCCTGCGTTGCGTGCAGCGTACGAGGCTTGGAGAAACGTCGCCCAGGCCGATGCCGTACGCCCGACCGTCTCGTAGCAGTCTGCCAGGTACAACAGCGTTCCGACGCCAGGATCGAGTTCCTGGCTGGCTTCGAACTTCGGACAGGCGTCGCTAGCCTGCCCCTTCTCCATCAATGCCATGCCCTGCTCGAACAGCGCTTCGGCGGCAGCGCGGTCCGCTGCGCTCGCTTGCGCGTGACTGGTCCGGCAGAACAGGGATACGACCGTGGGCAACAACACCACCAGTGCGATGCGCGGCGCGAGGTGCGCCCAAGTTCGCGCTATCTGGCCCTGTCGGGTGAACACGAAAGTGCCCGAGTGTTGCTCGAGCTTGGCAGATCTGTGCACCTGGCTCTCCTTTGCGTGAGGTCCCAATTGGGGAGACTACTTTCGACTGCCGAATTTATCCTTGAGCGTCGACGGTTTCTTCGCTTGGACGGGGGCGGGCGCCGGTTTTGCTGGAGCCACGGGAGCTCGCGCGACGGGCTTTGGAGCTGGCTTGGCGATTCGCGTCACTGGCTTTGGGGGCGCGGCGGGGGGAGCAGGTTTCCCCACCGTTGGTGCGGCTTCGGCGCTTGCCGAGGGAGCGGCGGCGGACTCGACGGTCGCCGGTGCCTCGGTGGCCATCGGGACGACCGGAGCGATCACCGGAGCGGCACTTGCCGTCGCTACCGCTGCGGCGATTGCCGTGGCAGCCGGTTCTGGTTGCACTGCCGTCCCGTCGTCACTGGATCGTGTCGCGAAGAATACCCCCCCGCCGACGATGACGATGGCGGCAGCGACACCCGCCCACAACCCCAGCTTGCTCGAGTCGGACTTCTGCGGGCTCGTATCCGGTCCGTTGGTGCGACCCCATTGGCTCACCGTTGCGCCGTGGTCGCGCACGGTAGTTGCTGGATGCCCACCACCGTCGAGTTCGGTCATCTCCAACGTTGGAGTGATCCCCGCCGCGACCGGTGGCACCGTCGGCGCCATCTCGATGTGACTGTCGGACAGGCCGGCGGCCGTGAGCAATCGCGAAATGCGTTCGACGTTCGCGCGAGCGCCGCGAGTTGCGTACGGCGCGATTGCGTGGACGAACTCTGCCACGCTCGGGAACCTGTCGTCTGGCTGCTTTTGCAGAGCTCGCCCGATCGCATCTTGCACGTCATCGGGTACATCATCCCGTCCCAGCGGATCCGGTTGCTCCAACAGGATCTTTGCAGACAGCTCTGGAATGCTCGAAGCGTCGAAAGGCAGTCGCCCACTCAGTAGCTCGTAGAGGATTACGCCAAGCGCCCAGACATCAGTTCTCGAATCGACGTCCTTCGTCGACCGCATCTGCTCGGGTGACATGTACAGCGGCGACCCCATCATCGACGACGTTCGTGTTAGAGATCGGTCAGTGCCGTTGGCGATTGCGAGCGTGTTTTTCGAGATCCCGAAGTCGAGAACCTTGACCTTCGAAGAGCCATCGGGCTGCTTGGCGAGAAACAAATTTGCCGGCTTCAGGTCGCGATGGACGATCCCATAGGAATGCGCCTCGGCGATGGCGTCGCTCGCCTGGATGACGTACGACACTGCGTCTTCGACGGGGAGTGCACCGCGCTTCTCGAGTACTTGAGCGAGGTCGGCGCCCTGCAGGTACT
>QJWJ01000488.1 GCA_003235365.1 Deltaproteobacteria bacterium | reverse complement strand
GATGCGTCCCCGCTGCGAACTGGCATACGTCGGAGAAGTCCAGGTCCTGCGTGACCAAGAAGCGCCCCTCGGCCTGCGCGGCCGCCCACACGTCAAAGTCCGGACGACCGCCGAGCGATTCGTCGAGAACCGTATCGGTAGTAACCCCTCCGCGATCGGCGCATTGTCGCCAGGATTCCGCCGTGCGAAGCTCCGTTCGGAGAAGTCTGCACCGTCAATCGGGCAGCAACGGCTCATCGAAGTCAGGTACGCGCAAGTCCGGTCGCTTCGCCCCGAGGCGATCGGGGAGCAGTGTTTCGACTGGTTCCCGACGCAGTAACCCGTCAGTCACGGCATGGAGATAGGGACGCGGGTTCAAGCCATGCGAGATGCAGGTCGCCAGGATGGTGAGGATGCTCGCCGTTCGTTCCCCGCCAATGTCCTTCCATACGAAGAGCCAGTTTCGACGACCGAGGACCAGCTTTCGCAGTTCCCGCTCGCGGCGATTGTTTGTCAGCGGCACGTTGCCGTCGCCGAGGAAGAGAATCAATCGCCGCCACTGGCGTTTGATGTATCCCAGCGCGCGACCGAAGGAGGTTTTCGGTGGAGTGATCGCCAGTTGCTCGTCGACCCAGACTCGAATCGCTTCGACGGTGGGTTGACTTTCCGCAAGGCGACGCGCTTTGCGCTGCTCAGCGTTCTCTCCCGCTCCTTTCGACGCACGCTCGACTTCAAAGAGCGGAGCCATCAGCCTCACCCCTTCGAGAGCAACCCGATCGCCGCTGCGTGCGCACAGTGCTAACCCGCGGCGGGCGTGAGCCCAGCAGCCCGGGCGGGTGCCACCTGCCCGTTCGATGAACGACAGGATGCTCGTGCCGTCGGATTGGACGTCACGGGCGCTGCGTTCGGTGCTCGTTGCATCATCGTCTTCACCGAGGAACCTGCGAACACTGTCCGAGTCGCCACTTGGCGAGTAGAAGAAGCTCACCCACAGTGCATTGGTCCAGGCCCACATTGCTCCGGTCCGGATTCCCTCAGCCGAACTCGGGTCCAGCACGGGTATCCCCGTGGAGTCCGTCGCGAGCAGACCAGGACCGCGAGTCTTCTCGATGATGGCCTCAGCCAACGACTTGAGAAGGTCGAGATGCGCGCACACCGAGCGACCGAGAGTTTGAGGAGCGATCTGCACGCCGCTTCGATTGAAGCGCAGGCTCTGCCGTTCAATCGGTTGGTGCTCGAGAAACTTGTCGGCAGTGGCTTCGACGATGAGTCGATTTCCCAGAACACCCTTTTCCACGATACGTGCGGGTGCGGGAGCCGCAACGATGGTTCCGTCGAGCGGACACTTGAGCGCTTCGTCGATGCGATGGACGACCACCACCTTGGCGGGGATCACGTCGAGGTATTCGCAGGACGTGTGCCCCATCTGCTGCATCTCGACGCCGCACACAGGACACCGTCGCATCTCAGCAGGCACGCCGTTGTAAGCCGGTACTCGTTCGAGCTCGGGCGAAAGAGGTCTCCGCCCCGACGGCTTGCTTTTCGAGCGCGCCTTCTTCTTCCTCTCTTCGTTGGGGCTGTCCGAGGACTCCTCAACGTTCTTCGCTTTTGCGTTCGCGAACCACGGCAACATCAGTTGTGCCTCGAGCGACCGCATCCGTTCCGAACGCGGTCGCGCGCGTTGCAGGTGGGCAAGCCGCTTGGTGAGCTCCGTGTTCAGATCCCGCAGGCGCGTCACCAACGCGATCACCGCAGTCACCAGCTGAGCAAACCGCAGCTGACGAATCAGCCCATCCAGCCAATGCTTCAGCTCTTCGGTGGACGTGTGGATCGAAGGCAGCGCCTTGGACACTTCACCATGTAATGCCAGGAGCGGCCTCGAACGCTTGCTCTTTCTTCACGAATCCGAACTTGCCCGATCGGCCGATCGTTTCGAGCGGGAGCTGCTCACGTGGCGTGGGGCGTGGCGGGGCGTCCAGCGAGGTCGACGACGAACGCGCTCGAGATCGATCCCCTCGAGTATCAAGCTGAGCTCAGTCGGGTCGATGGTGCGAATTGCCCGGTCGTGCTGTTGCACGCGGTAGCGCCCACGCTCCAGGCGTTTCGTCCACATCGCTATCCCGTCCCGGTCCCAATAGACCGTGCGCACACGGTCGCGACGCTTGGTGAAGAAGACGAACAGGTGTCCGCTGAAGATGTCGAGGCAGAAGATGTCGCGCACCATCACCATCAAGCTGTCCGGGCCTTTCCGACCGTCGACGGGCTCCGTGGCTACGAATACCCGTACGCTTGGCGGCAGATTCAGCACTCGCCCTCCAGCGTCACGACGATCGCGCGCAGCGCTTCGACGTCGACCGGTCCCCGCACCAGAACGCGGTGCCCACCGCGTAGCACGATTTCGAACCTCGAGTCGTTCATCGCCATTCCTGGCACTTCCACGAAGGCGGGCGCTGCCGCGTCGCTACCACCGAGTTTTCGTCGCCATCGGTAGAGTCGCTCGGGTTCGATGCCCTGTTCCGTGGCGAACCGCCAGAGGCTCAGTCCCGAGCGCTCTTGCCTTTCGAGAAGCGCACGAGCTTCGTCAGCAGACCATCGACCCGGGGCAATCGAAACGGACGACTTTGCCATCGTCCGAGATCGTTGCGGCAATGGCCACGGCGAAACAATGCGCCGATCGCGGAGGGGTTACCGAGGGCCCTGAGGACGTTCGCGCACTCGTCGGCAGAGAGCTCTTCGATGGGGCGGACGGCGCCAGGATTCTTCTCGCGCTTCGGTTTCTTCCAGACCTGTTTCACCCGTAGTATCGCCATAGCCGGCAGGATGCGTGCCAGCGACAGGGTCAGGCGAGGCGACTTTCAAGTCCGGCCACTACCCATCCGTGCGCAATCCACACCCATCCCAGGGAATGGAACGGTGAGCTTGGAG
>QJWJ01000511.1 GCA_003235365.1 Deltaproteobacteria bacterium | reverse complement strand
AGCACGCCGTCGACTTTTTCCAGTGGTTGAATCGGGTGGGGTTTGGTCACTTTGGCATCCTCCCAGGCTTGAGCCACTCCAGGATCTTCGCGGACCCGCCAGGTTCTTCCTTCTCGGCGCTCCACATCGCTCGCACGGTGACGAGCGCGTCGTATGAAACGCCGAGGTTTTCAGCGTCTTCTCTTGCTTGCTTTCGTTGCGCCGCGTACCTGTCGCAGTCCAGAAATGCTGATGCGCGAGCAAGTCGCTCGTCTGCTTGGATGTAGCGCAGGACCGCTTTGGCGGCTGCCTTGCTGGTACCGTCAGTCATCTTGCGCCATGTCCCTTGCTTCAGCGCTCTCCCATGCGGCGTTCTGTGCTTCGTCGCGAACCTCTTGCAGCTCCGCTTTGGTGCGGCTGTGCGCGAGTCGCTCAAGGAGCAGCTGGCTTTCAAGGCAGGCGGTGGCTTCGCTGATCATGCGCTCCAGTTTGATGCGCTTTTGCCTATCGATGAACGTGTTACCGCATGCTGGACAGTTGATCCTGTGCCCGATGCTGACGCATGGACAGGCACAGAATTCGCGAACTTGTTCGTCAGTCGGTTCCATTGGCTCAATCCCTCTCCGGTAGCGCCACGCCACACTTGTCCAAGAACTCCTCAATGCCTTGATTAGTAACGAACTCCAGTGCGGCTCGCGCTCGCTGAAGCAAGCGCGTTCGGTACAGCTCGTCTGCCTCGTTGAGCACGGTGAAGCGCCCTGGTTTCACGTAGACGCGCGAGTCTTCGCCGTCGGGCTGCTCTTCAATCTGGTTGAACTCCGTGCTCGTGATGGTGCCGCGGATTGTGCGGCCGTCGCGCGTGAATTCGATGCGGGTTCCGGGTGTGAGTTGCATGGTCAATCCTCCTCCCAAGCTTCAGACCCTAGAGCTGCTCTGCCAGCTTCAGACCCTAGAGCTGCTCTGCCAGTTTCAGTGATGCGGCATCGACCATCATCAAACGTGATGCAGTCCTTGATGATGAGCGAACGGATTGTTCGTACGTCTTCGATTCCGCCGCGCGGGCAAACGCTTTTTGCGTTCATCTCTTGCACCATTGTCAGGAATTCTCGCTGCTTTTCTGTGAGTCGCATGGGATCCTCCTACCGCGAAAGCCCCGACCTGGATGGTACGGGGCTGGGACATTTGGTCACGCGACGTTTTCAGGGAGTTCGCCGTCAACCTCGATCACCTCCCAGTCGACATCGTTGTCCAGGTCTCCTGCAGCGTCGATCGCGGCATCCTCTGAGGAAAAGTGATTTCCGTCGCTCCCTGCCATGTAGAAATCCGGATAGCTGGTTGCATTGCTATCACAGTAGGAGCGGCTTGGGGTTAATCGATAGTGGGTTGCCATTGTTCTCAGTTCCTTTCCGTCGGCGACCTGCCAACACCCCGAAAGCCCCCAGGACGAACCTTGGGGGCGGGACTCGTGTTGTCTGCCCTCACGCTCTGATGCAGTGAAATACGCTCGCGCCCCGCGTCAGTGCCGAGTTGCGAACAGTGCGTTCCAGGAGCTTGCTACCAGTCTTGAGAGCGATTTGCATGCCCATGTCGGCGCTAGCGAGTTGCACTTTGCCAGCGATAGCCAGGCTCCAGAGCTGGTCCTTGAATTCAGCGTTTTCGATCTGTGGGAAGGCCGCTCGGCGGATGTCCTCGATGTAGGCGAGCCCCTCGTTAGCCATCAGTGAGACATACTCACGAAGTGAGTCCAGGTTGATTGCGGTCGTGTTGGTCATGTGATTGTTTCCTTGCTGCTGACCCCCTATGTGTAGCCCTGTTACATGTAACACGCAAGTGAGTTGGTCACTTTTTATCGCGAGCGCCGGCCCTGTAGCCAGACGCCACCGCCATCAGCTCGCGAGCCCACGCGGCGAAGGGTTTGCCAGCGCGTTTTGCGGCCGCGTAGAAGCTCGCGCGCATGTCAGGCGGGACTCCGGCGATGGCGAGTGGGACGTGTTTGCGGCGTGAGCCGGTGCGTTTGGCCGCCATCAATCGCGCTCCGGAAGCTTGCCGCCTGACGCGTGGATGAATTGCTCAAGTGCTACGCTTGACGCATGGTCAACGCGCATCGATGCAATGATTCGCAGCTTTTTTAGGTACTTCGATTCTCGGTAATGCGCCTCTGATGGGTAGAGGCGACGTACCCCATAGTTTTCTTCGTTTCCGTCCTCCACCAAATACTTGGTGTAGTTTGCTGTTACCCACTTGGTTCCGACGCTTTGCACGGTTAGATGTGAAAGCTTTTCGCCATGAACATGCGCCATCACAACAGTGTTTCCAGCCTGCGGCCAGTCTTTCTTAGTCCATTTCATCGTCCGTTCTCCTTCTCCTGCCACTTTCGCAGCCCTTCAATCCGCTTCAGCACGCGCTTCGCAGCCTTGTCAGCTTGGCGCACCTGCTTGGCAAAGTCGGGCAGCCTGATGTTGCATTCGTCGGCCGACAGCGCTGGCATCCCGGCGTCCAGCAAGGCGCGCTCCACCGACCTGTCGACGCGATTGCGCACTGCATCGGCGTAGATGGCGCGCTGGTCGCGGTAGGCGATTGCGCGGGCGTACTGGGCTTCCAGGGATTCAAGTAGGCTCATGTGTTGCTCTGCTCCTTTGCGATCTGCTCTCGCGCAGCATCAAGCGCACGAACAGATTCTCGTGTCGCTTTTGAACACTCAGTCGAGGTCCACTGGCATGTCTGCGTGTGAGCTTCAACAAGCAGATTCGCTGCAAGATCAATCAGTCGGCGCGCAACAGCAAGCCGCTCTTTTCTGGTTTCAGAAGCCATCGTCTCTGCGCGAAGTCGACGGGCCATGAACACGCGCTCTTTGGCCTCGTCTGCTGAGCAGCAGTTTTCAAGGTCATCCATGACGCGGTTCCATTCCTCCGCGTTGAGCTGAGGCGTTGGTTCGATTGGTTTTTCCATGTTTGCTACTCTACTCATACTTCGGCACGAACCTGCGCAGCGAGCGCGGGATGCGGACACCGTAATCGATAG
>QJWJ01000195.1 GCA_003235365.1 Deltaproteobacteria bacterium | reverse complement strand
CGCCGAACCGCTGGAGGTCGACTACCGCGTTGCCAAGGCCGATCGCTATCTGGTTCAGGATGTGGTTACCAGTGGGGTGAGCCTGGTCGACAACTATCGAGGCCAGTTTGGGCGCATCATCAAGCGCAAGGGCTTTTCCGGGCTCATGGAGATGATGCACAAGCGTCTGGCGGAACTCGAAAGCGGGAACTGACGGCACTCGGCCACCCAAACCGGTTCGGGACACCTCGCGGGCCCCACGCCGTCGACAGACCATTTGCGGCCTGCCGAACGCCGCTTTGTTGAGCGTGCCTGCTCGCCGCTGATACGATCGCAGCTCGCGTGGATCCGTCCCTTTCCCGCCAGCGTGCGCTTGCAACTCCCGCTCCTGCCAACGAGTCCATCCCGTTGCGCTTGACCGCGGCGCGTGGCGGCGTGGGGATTGAACTGTCCGCGCCGATGACCGTGGGGCCGCTGCGCGTGCTGCAGGTCGAGTGGAGTCTGCCAGGGCTGAGCTTCCCCCTGGACCTGTCTGGTGGGGTGCGGGAATTTCGGCATCGGCGCGGAGTCCTGCAAGGCGTGCTGCTGGAACTCGACCCCGAGCTACTGGGACGCTGGCTGACGGGGCGGGCCAAGGACTTGCTTGGTGGGCTCACTCGCGACGTCGCTGTTTGGCCCAATCCCGACGGGCTCGGAATCGGACTGAGTGGGGCCGATGGGTGCGTCGCTTTCGAGTTGTTGTGGGCGCCGAGCGCCGGCATCGCACGCTTGGTCATCGATCAGCCTCGCGTCGCGGGTAGTCTGCGGGGGCCGGCCATCTCCCACGTTTTGCGAGTCACCGACCGGATCCTGGGCAGGTTCGCCCGGCGCAGCGGACGCATCATCGACTTCGGTGACGTGTGCAAGGAGCTCGTTCGCGCGGTGCTGCCCCCGCTGGGTGTACGCGTGCCGTCAGTGGAGGGGTGGTGGCTTTCTGGTTGGCGGGTGGAGGGCGAACGCTTCGCCGTGGCCGGTAGGGTGGACGCGGGCAGAGTCGAGCTTTCGGGAGAGGCGTTGGCCGCCCTCGAACTCGCCGAGTCGATTGGGGAAGCGGACGAACTGCTCGTCGCTGGGCGCAGCGACGATGCTCGCGCGGTTTACATGACGAGTCTCGAACGAGCGCCGAGGCATCCCGAATTGTGTCGAACGATTGCCTCCATCGACAAGGACTACGAAGAGCGGTACGAGGCCGCTCTGGGGCTGTTGGTCGAGGCGTTGCCCGCGACGCATTTCGGGTTGGTTGGAGCCGAGCTGCTGGCTTCGGTCGGCGATGACGGTGGGGCGGAACTGGCCGTGAGACGTCAAGCGGACGCCGAGCGTTTCGCGCCGCTGGCGGCGTTGCTGTGGGTGCGCCTTGCCGAAATGTGCGAGTCGAGTGAGCGTCGAGGACAGGCGCTCGATGCGGCGCTTGCCTGTAGCCCGAGCAGCGAACCCGCTCGCTGGGCCCGACTGCGCTTTCGCTTGTTCACAGGCGACGTCAATGGTGCGCTCGGCGATGCCGAGCACCTCGAGGCGGCGGCCCGAGGCAGCACTGCCAAGCACGCGGTCATCGTTGCGGCCGCGAGCGAATTTCAGGCGCATGGTCACACGCTGCCGGCGCGTCGCTCCTTCGAGCGCGCTCTGCGTTACTTGCCGACAGACGTTGCTGCGACGCTGGGGCTCGCGCGTTGTTTTCTCGCCGACGGGGGCGCTCGGCGCGCGTTGGTGCTGCTGCGTCGCGCCGCGGAGTTGGTCGCCGACGATTCTCCGTCGTATCCGGAAGTGCAGCTGGAGTTGGCCAAGCTCTTGGCCAGCCACGCCCGCGATCTTCCCGACGCCATCGCTCGGGCACGGCGCGTCACGGGGCGCAGTCGCTTTTTGGTCGAAGCTCGCGCGCTCGAAGCGCGTTGGCGCGCCCAGCTCGGTGACGTCGCGGGCGCTGGTGTCGCATTTGGCAAACTCAAGGATTGTATCGAGCTGCTCGATCAACGCAGCCCCGAGTGCGTGCCATGGCTACTCGAAGCCGCCCGCTTTGCAGAGGAGCACGGGGACGATCACTTGGCGGAGCGCCAGTTGGCCCTGGCGCTGCGTATCGATCCGCGGCACGGCCAGGTCCTGCAGCACTACCGTTCGATCGCCGGCCGGCTGGCGGCGGGGCAGCAGCCGGCTCGTCCGTCATTTCGCGACGCAGTGCCGCAGACACCAGTGGCCAAGCACGCATCGGATGACGAGTCCGTCGAACCCGGCAGTTCCCTCGGTGTCGAACGCAGCGCGACGCGGAGCGCCGAACACCGCCATGAGCCTGGCGGCGCCACGGAGCCGACCACCGAGCTCGTCGCGCCGGGCCCCGTCGAAGGGCCCATCCCGATCGAGACACAGACCCCGGCGCGGCGTGACGTCTCCGGAGCGCTCGGAGCGATGGCTGACACAGCCAACAGCCCGGGGGCGGAGGCGCCCGTGAGGGAATCAGACGATGAGCTGGAAGTGCTGGCGGAAGATTTGATGCGCCGACTGATGACGGGAGGTGCGTTATCTCCAGACCAATACAATCGCCTTGCAGAAGCGTTGCGCCGTTTGGGGCGCGACGATGAACTACACGCGGTCAGTTGGGGACTCTTCGAGGATGCCGACGACGCGGAGCGCCGGGAGTTTGCGCCACAGTTGGCCGGCTTGCTCGAACGGTTGCTCGAGCGAAGCGGGGACGACGTGGCCCGCGTCTTGTACGAAGGGCAGTTGCGCCAGGTGCGGCCGTACTTGTGATCCCAGCGGGTGAGGGGTCGTGGTGACCACTCAGCTGGTGGCCTGTAGTTCGCGGTCGGGCTCGAGTGCAGTGAGGCGCCCGGCGGCAAGTAGATACAGCCTCTGTGTGCGCTGGCTGAACAGTAGGCGGCATTCGTCGTCTTGTTCGAGCACGCGGTCGTCGGTGTGCACGATGCGCGCGCGACCGAGCAACGTCGAGAACTCCACGACCGAGACCGCTCCGTCGCGTTGACGCAGCGCCAACCAACACACCGTAGCCGGGCCGGCAGCGAGGGTGGCAGACAAGACCTGATGGCTGAGCTCGACCCGGTGTCGGCACGTGCCTTCCGCGTCGAAGTAGGACAGTAGCCCGTCGTCCGACACCAGCAGCAACTGTCCGGCGGCACTGAACAGCTGCAGTGGGGGCGAGGCGTCGGCCACCCGTGGCGCGCTTTCGAGCTGTGGCGTCTGACGCTTCTCGATTCCCAGCGACCCCGACGCGTTGCGGTAGAGGAGGAACTCGCCGCTGCCCTGAGAGACGTCCAATGCCTCGACGCCGAGCGGGGCAGGGGTGAACACCTTACCGCTAGCGTCGACGCAATGCAGGCCGACTCGGGAGTCGAACACCCATGTGCTCGTCGCGTCTTGGAACAGACGGGCGGATACCGCACCGGGCAGGGGTAGCAAGCGTTGGCTCGTGCCCGTCGGCAAGTCGACACGCAGCAACTTGCCGGCCGCGGAGGCAACCAGCGCCCAGCTGCCGTCTGCCGCGATGGCGAGCTCGTTTGCCGTGAAGCCGAGCTCGGTGATGCGCCGTGTGTTGCCCGATTCGTCGATGTGGTCGAGGTGGGAACCGGCGACCCAAATACCCGCGGAGCCATCGCTCATCGCTTGCCAGTCACCGGCGATGGTGAACATGGCGGTGTAGGAGGGGCCGAGGGCGATGCTCAACGACTTTCCACGAGGTGCGCTCGCTTGCACCGCTGTGGAGGGCTCGTCGTCACCATCTTGGTCGAGGGGTGGCAGTTCCGTTTCCAATGCGAAACGGTCCATCGGCCCGTGCTCGCCCGCGTCGGATACGTCGGGCGCGTCGTCGACTTCAGGGACGAAACCAATGTCCAGCGTGGACGGTTCGTCGCTATCGTCCTCGTTGTCGGGTAGCTGGATTTCAATGCCGTCCGTGAACGCAACGTCGTTGTCGTCGTCGCCCTCGTCGTCCTCATCCAGTGCGAGGTCGGGCAGGAACCCGGCGGACGGCGACGCGGGCTGGTCGTCGGTTGGCTCCTGTTCGGGCTCTTCAGTCGGGAGTTGGAGCAGCGCAGTCAAGTCGACCGACACGTCTTCGTCGTCGTTTCCCTCTGGCTCGTTGGGCCCTGAACTCGGTGGGGGCCGGCTATCAGGTCCGTCGCCGGGGGCGGTGCGCCGCGATGGTGCGGCCGACGACTCCGAAGACGCGCGGCGGAGGTCGGAGAGGATTGCGAGCGCTGAGCAGTTCACTAGTGTTTCTCCGGTGGCAGCGCTCTTACCACTGGACGAGGAGACGATGGAAGTTCGGCGGGTCGTGATCCCCAAAGAGGACGTCGTGTACGTGCGAGGCGTACTCGAAGCGAGCGATGGCGTCGGGTTCGTCTATTCGCTCAAAGGTGGAGACCTGACCATCGTCGCGAGTCGATCGCGCTGTTGGGAACTCGATGAAGTGTTGGCGGATCTACGCGCAGAGGTGGGTGACGCCTGGCGCCAAGAGTAGCGCCGGCAACGCCCCGGTTCTACGAGAGCTCGCAAGTAATCCCCAGGTCCTGTGGACTATCGGGGGACGACCGTCGGCGACGGCGTTGATGGGGTAGTTGGTGGGGTAGGCGGTCGGATGACGACTCGGTGTCGTTGCGGCTACGATGAGTATCCAGTATCTTCTGTCGCTCGTCACTTTTCCCAGCTTGAGGGGTTTCGGTGCAGAAGATCGAACACAACTCGGATAGGGATTCCTATCCGGTAATTTGTGGCCCTCACTCGGCTGCTGCCGTGTTGCAGGAGGAGCCCCTGAGCAACGACGCCTTCGCGGCGGATGCACTGCATCCCGAACAGCTGGGTTCTGACGAGCTGTGTTCGCAGACGCTGCATTCGGAATCGCGGTGTTCGGACAGCCGGCGCGACTCTCGCCCTCCCATGCCCAGTGCGCTGGCGCTGCGCGTCGACGGGGCATGCGGTCGAACCAAACCGGCGCGAGACAGTCGGGGTATGGAGCCTCGCGGCAGGGATCATCGTGCTGGCGAGCATCGGTGTGACGACCATCGCGTCACGGAAGTGTGGCGGCAGTGGCTCCAAGCGCTCGCCCACGATCCCGAAGCGGCGCTTGCTGCGGCGCAGGCGTATCAACGGCTGGGGGATGCCGATCGCGAGCAGTGGCTCGGCGCTCTGGAGACGGATGCCGCGCTCGTGGGGGTGCCCAGCGTGGCCGTGTATGGGCCGTTGCTTGCCGTGGAATCCGAGCCTCGCCGGTTGCGCCGGATCATGAACGGCGTTGCCGATTGCGATGCGCGCCAGACCCAGACCGCCAAGCGGCGAGCGATGTCCGGCATGCTGAGCATGGGCGCCAGGCTGGCCGTGCTGGTCGAGCCGCTGTATCTGGACTTCGTTCAGGTCTTGGCTTGCGGCTACGTACCGGGTCAGAGGTTCCTTTGGGTGCGTCACGATCCGATCGCCGCCAACTCCCGCGTCGTGGGTCCGGGGTACGAGCTCGACGGCGTTCGCTTGGATGCAGCGCCGGTCAAGGTCGTCATCGACGATTTGGCGCGGACGATCATCGGTCACCAACGATCCGGTGGAACGCTTCCAGAAGCGCTCTGCTCTTTCGCGGATCTGTTCGGGTTGGACCGCGTCGCCGTCGGCTTGGACGCCTTCGATTGGGGATGTGAGTCCTAGGAGCACCGATCAGCTTGCCAGCCCCGAAGAATCGTCCCAGCGGGGGTGAGGGCGTCGTTCGGGCCGCGTTCGGGCACTCTTGCTCGCAGCTCGGTACTCTAGGTCGCTGGTTTTCCCATTCGAGGCTGACAACTGCTGCTGGCTCGTAGCGGTTGTTTGCCCGTCGACGTTGCGCCTATGGTTGGGCATGGCGGTGAGAGCAAGATGACCGCTCGCGTTGGAGCCGAAGCGATGTCGCCGGCGGGCCGCCGACGTTGGGTGACCCGGGTCGCGCCGATTCGACTCGAGGGGGCCGTGCGGGTGGCGTGTTGCGCGCTCGGGCTTGCGTCGTCAGTGACGGCAGTCGGCGGATGTGGAACAAACGAGACGTCGAGTGTGCCGGCACGGACGCCCGTGACATCGGCGCCGATGTTTTTCGAGTTCAATTCGCCGGACGGACAATCCCTCGTCGCGGAGCGACTGCGCGGCCGCGTCACCGTGATTGTGTTGATTGCCAGCTACGATTTTGCTTCGCAATTGATGGCGCGCCAGGTCGCGGAACTCCGGCACGATTTCACGCCCCGCATCAACGCTGGCGCCGTGGTCATGGAGCAGCCGGCGTATGCTGAGTTGAAGGAGACGTTTCAGCAGACGCTGAACCTCGACTACCCGGTGGTGATGGCTGATCACGCGACGCTCAACGGACGCGGCCCCTTCGGGGAAGTGGAGCGCATTCCGACGACGATCGTGCTCGATCCCACGGGCACAGAGCGGGCGCGTCTCTACGGGGCGGTGACGCGCAACGTCCTGGAAGCGGCGCTGCGCGATGCGCGGCAGTGAGAGAGGCCGTCCGTCGTTCGTTGCGCCGTGGACGGGTCACGCTGTGGGCAGCGCTTGGTCACGCCGCCCGATCGTGATAAGCCCAGCAGCGCCCAGGCCATGACCGAGAACAAACGAACCTTTCGCCGATTGATGCCGCACTCACCCAGTCTGATTGCCGCGGCCGCTGCGGCTATGGCCTCTTTGGCGGCGAGCGCCGCGCGAGCCGATGTTGCCTCTTGGGTCTACGTCGGCGGCGGCGCGACGCAGCTGCAGATGACCGGCCAGGCCAAACGAACTCAGGCCGCATTACAGATAGACGCCGGGTTTGGCAGCAATCCCAACGATTCCGTCGTATTCGGTGGTGTGCTGCGCACGTTCACTCAGTTCGACGCGGGCACTGATTGGGTGATTGCTCAGCGTACGACGTCGGGCGGCTTTTCTCGCGGAGATTGGGGGCTCGCTCTGGATCTCGGGGGCTACCAGCGCTGGTGGGGAGCTGGCTCCACGGGTTTCATGGGGACTCTGTGGGCTGGCGGCCCCTGGGGGTTGCAGTTGGGAGCGACCGCGGCGATCGGTACCGAGAAGGCGCGAACATTTGGATTGACCCTCGGCATCGATTGGGCGCGCGCCACGGCACACCGCCACTCCGGGCAGAGCTGGTGGCGCAACTACGTACTGCCACTCGATCGCGACCGTCGGTAGGTAGCTGCTCGCCGCGGAGCAGCGGCGACGCACGGCCCCAGTCGGTGCGGACCACGGTCGGGCTCGCTGGTTTGCACCGCTCGTGTCGGGCCCGCGGAGCTGACGGTCTGTCAGTTGTCGTCTAGAGCAGCCCTAGCCGTTGGCTTGCTCGAGAACCCGAACCAGCCGGTCCAGGTCGGCGCGGGTGTGCTGCTCGGTGACGGCGATGAGTAGCTGCTCGTCGTTCGAAGGATCGAGCCGGCCCACGGCAAGGCCCGGGATGACGCCGTTTTCGTAGGCGCTGGCAACGACGGCCTGGACACCTCGCCCGCTGACTCGCACGCGAAACTCGTTGAAGAATGGTGCGGCTCCCACCGTCTCGAAACCAGCCAGTTTGCCGATCCGCTCGCGCAGGTAGTGTGCCTTGGCCAGGCACTGCTTGGCAGTTTCGATGAAGCCGACCTTGCCGAGCATGCTGACGCGAATCGTCATCGACAGAGCGAGCAAGCCCTGATTCGTACAGATGTTGCTCGTAGCGCGTTCGCGCCGAATGTGTTGCTCGCGAGTGGAGAGCGTCAGCACGTAGCCGCGCTGGCCGTCCTTGTCGACGGTTTCGCCACAGATGCGCCCCGGCATCTGCTGCAGGTACTTTCTGTCGTTGCGGCAGG
Organism: Deltaproteobacteria bacterium; assembly: GCA_003235365.1. GTDB lineage: Bacteria > Myxococcota_A > Polyangia > Polyangiales > Polyangiaceae > SZUA-265. The sequence goes on along the minus strand of QJWJ01000195.1, from coordinate 14,793 downwards.
CGAACAGTCCGACGCCGGGGCCGCCGAAGTTCGGAGTACACGCCAGGGGTTGCCCCTCGCCGGTGGCAATGTCGACGTCCATTTCGCCCGGACTGCGGGCGACCGCCAAGGCATACGGCTCCGTCGTGCTCGATACGAGCAGCGCGCCGGCAGAGTGAACGGCGTCGGCGAGCGGCTGCAGGTCGAGCATCCCACCGCCGAAGCTCGGGTGCCCGACGAGACACACCGCCACGTCGTCGGCGAGCAGTGCTCGAATCGCTGCGACGTCACACACGCCGTCGACGGTCGTGTCGACCTCGATACACGGTTGCCCCTGGGCCCAAAGCAACGTGCGCACGACCTCGCGGTACTGAGGGTGCACGCACTTGCTGACCAGCACCTTGCTGCGGCGCGTGAGCCGGCGGGCCATCTGCACACCTTCTGCTGCGGCGGTGGCTCCATCGTACATGCTGGCGTTTGCAAGGGGCAGACCGAGCAACTCGCTGACGATGGTCTGAAACTCCCAGATGGCTTGCAGCGTGCCTTGCGCCACCTCGGGTTGGTACGGAGTGTAAGCGGTGTAGAACTCGCTGCGAAGCAGTAGCTGGTCCACCGCGGGAGGGATGTGATGCGCGTAGCTGCCCGCTCCGAGAAAGCTCAACATCTGCGCGCCGCTGTTCTGGTTGGCGAGGCGTTGCAGCTCGGCCATCAGCTGGGGCTCGCTGGTCTGCGTGGGGATGTTCAACGCGCCTTCGAACTGCGCGGTCGCGGGGATGCTGTCGAACAACGCGTCGATCGAGCTCTTGCCGATCGCGGCGAGCATCTCCTGAATTTCAGCTTCGGTATGGGGCAGGTAGCGCATCGCAGTTCGACTTGCCGTGGGTCGGCGGTTAGTGATCTTCGCTCTCGGTGTGGGCGACGTATGCGGCGGAGTCCAGCAGGGATTCGACCGCGCTCGGATCCGCGCATTTGACCTTGAGCATCCAGCCTTCACCCCAGCAGTCGTCGTTGACGAGTTCGGGCTTGTCCTCGAGCGCGTCGTTCAGTTCGAGCACTTCACCGTCGACCGGGGCGAACAGATCGCTGAGCGTCTTGACGCTTTCGATGGTGCCGAAGGGCTTACCCGCGGTCACCTGATCGCCCGCGCTGACGTCGAAATTGACCAGAGTGACGTCGCCGAGCTGGTCGACGGCAAACGCAGTGATACCGATGATCAACACGTCGCCCTCCAGCTTTGCCCACTCGTGCTCTTTGGTGTACTTGCGGTCTTCTTTGACGTCTGCTGCGCTCACGGGTCCTCCTTTGGCGTTTCGAACGCCGACGGGTCGGTATCGTTGAATCTCTGTTGGGGCGTGGGTCAGGGTTTCGGGCGTCGATAGAACGGCGTCTTCACGACTCGTGCCGCGACTTGCTTTCCGCGGCAATCGACGAGCAGTTCGGCGCCGGGCGTTGCCATCGAGGGCGGCAGGTAGCCGAGCCCCACACTCTTGTTCAGGCTCGGGGCAGGTGAGCCGGAGGTACACACTCCACACGGGTTGCCCGCCGTGTCCAGCAGCGCGTAGCCCGCGCGCGCGATGCCGCGGCCCATCATCTCGAAGCCGGCGAGCTTGCGGGGCACACCATTGGCTTTCTGCTCGAGTAGTGCTCGCTTGCCGACGAACTCGCGCTTGTCGAACTTGACGGTCCAACCGAGCCCCGCCTCGAGGGGCGTTGCGTTCTCGTCCATGTCGTTGCCATACAGACGCAGGCACGCTTCGAGTCGCAGGGTGTCTCGCGCTGCCAGGCCGCAGGGCTTGGCCCCCGCTGCGACGAGTCGTTCGAAAAGTGCCGGAGCATCCGCATTGGAGCAGAAGATTTCGGCTCCGTCTTCGCCCGTGTAGCCGGTGCGCGCAATGCGGTGTTCCTGCCCCGTTCCATTCAGTTCGAACAGCGCCGTGTGAAAGGGGCGCAGACTGCTCAGGGGCGCTCCGTACGCGTCTTGTAGTAACGCGATCGCGTCGGGGCCTTGCACTGCGATCAGTGCCGTGGCGGCGCTCAGATCCGTCAGGGCTGCTCGATCGCCGAGTGCGCCTCGAAAGTGGTCGAGGATTTTGTCGTGGTTCGAGGCGTTGCACACGACGAGCACGTGATCCGAGGCCAAGCGATAAACGATCAGATCGTCGAGAATCTTGCCTTGGTCGTTGCAGCAGCAGGTGTACACGGCCTGGCCGTCTGAAGCCGCCCGTAGGTCGTTGGTGATGAGCCCGTCGACCAGTTCGACGGCGCTGGCGCCGCGCACGTCGAGTTCGCCCATGTGCGAGACGTCGAAGACGCCGACGGCGGAGCGGACCGCCAAGTGCTCGTCCTTGACGCCGCTGTACTGGATTGGCATGTCCCAGCCAGCGAAAGGCACCATGCGCGCGCCCAGCCGGCGGTGAACTTCATACAGGGGCGTGCGTGCGAGATCCGTCGGCGGTGCCACCGAGGTTCGGTATCCCGAACTCGGTCGAAACTCAACGAAAAGCAACTCGTCTCAGACCGCCCCGGGGACACGAAGCACCGGCCGACGCATCGATGGACGGAGGCTCAGTAGACCTTCAGTCGATCCTGCTGGGTCCCATCGGGCTGCAATCCCGCGCGCTGCCAGCGCTCGGCTTCCGTCAGCCCGCGAACCGCTGGGGGCTTGGTCTCATCGGTCATGCGGATCGAGCGCCGTCCGTCTTGGTCGGTGATCACGATTCGGTAGACGCGCTTGGTCTGGTCTCCATTGACGTACAGCGCTGGAAACACCGCTTGGTTGTTCCCCAGCTCGATCGCCGCGACCTTCACGTGCTGCTTGTAGTACTTGACGAGATCCGGCAGCGGAACCCGCCCGCGCAGCTGCACGACGTCGGGAAATCGAGCGGTTACCTCCATGCCACGTGGAACCTCGATCCCGAACGTAGTTTCGACTCCCGGCAGCTTCTCGCCAGGCTGCAAGCGGTCGGGGGGCAGTTCGGGTTGCGAGGTCGCGGCGGGTCGCGCCGTCGGCCCGGAGTCGCAACCGATCAGCATTGCCACGGCGAGTGCGTACGGCGCGAACCGGACGTTTCCGAGGTCGGATGCCCCGGCACGGGCGAGTGTCGCCTCCAGTCGTGGTCCGCGCTGCGGCGGGGCGGCGAACCTGCAACGCATCATTCGAACACCGGTGCCCAGGAATCGACCCAGACGCTGTTTCGCGGGGGTTGAAGCTCGAACTTGTCCGTGCTCACTGCCGCCTCGCTACCGCCCGTGCCACCGCCGACCTGGTAGACGAGGAAGAACTTCCCGGGGGTGATCGTCGTCGTGGCCGTGTGATTGCCGTAGTTGCCCAAGTACGGATCGCCGTCGAAGGTTTCGGCGTCGACCGAGCACGATGGCTGCTGCTCGATCGCCACACCAAACACCAAGCCTGACGATGGGCTGGTCGTCTTCGGCGGTGTCGTTTGCCCGACGGGGACCGGTAGGGCCCCATATGCACCACTCATGGGATCGGCGTCGTCTTCTGCCTTACCCTCGGCCACGTCTTCGTTGAGTTTGTAGTCGATGCCCCACACGCGATTCGTACCGTTGGAGCACTGGGCGATCGTGCTGCCGGGGGGACTACTCGACGCGAAGAACAGGCTGCCCCCGAACAGCGTCATCGGACCGGTGACGCGTTCGCCCTCAGTCTGTCCCGCCTGGCAAGTGCCGGTGGGACAGCCCAAGGTTTCGACCCAGTTGAACTTGGCCGTGAACTTCTTCGTACCGGACGGATTTCCCCCCACCAACACGTCTTCGAGGGTTTCGGTGACGCTGACCACCCGGTTGATCATTCCAGACCCCGCCGCCAGTACGCGCTGTTCACCAGTTGCGGCGTTGACGGTGATGCGCCCAATTTCGTCGACGCTGACGATCGGAGCCAGCTCGATGGGTTGGCGCTTGCCGACGTCGGTGTCGGGGAGATCGAAGTAGGTGTCGAAGAAGACGTCCATCGTCCACTCACTCGTCAGGTTCTTCGAAACGTCGATGCGCCAAACTCGGCCCTCGGCGTCGCCGACGAAGATGCGGTCGGCCACGGCTCCTGCCGCAGCGGGGAAAGCGGCGGGAGTGCCGGTGATTGGTGCGGGAATGTCGACGACCGTCACCCGGTTCGAGTCGATGCTGTTGCTGGTAGAGGAGGTACGGAAGGTGCGCAGCACCTCGCCGGTGTCCAGTCGCACGATCGTCACCGAGCGCGCCGGGATCGACTCACTGCTGTACGCGTTGACGACGGTCTTCGAGGCGAAGTCTGGATCTTCGGTATCCATCAGGGGACCGGCGGATGCGGTGCCGCTGGAACGGGTGCCGCGATCACCGCCCGGAAGGACGGCCACGGCGATTTCCCGACCGGGGTCCAGGGACGAAGTCTTGAGAAACACCGTGGTGATGAGCCCCGTGCCGCCATCGCCGAACAGCGGTGCGTCCGAGGCGTCGGTGGTCAACTGCCACAGGAACTTCGGACCCGCGGTGGTCCTGACCGGATCCGTCACGTCCAGCGCGTAGAAACCGGAACCGACCTGGCCGCGCCCGAAGCTCGACAGCAGCACTGTTCGCCAGTCGCCGGCACCTGCGATGGCGTCGGGCTGAGTTCGCTCGAAGAGTATCTTTCCGGAACTCGCTTCTCGGGCGACCACGTCCTTCGTCTGAATGGGACCGTCCAGCAGCGTGGCGGGAGTGTTCGGGTACTGGGAGCGAAGCACCGGCAACACTGCCGGCGGGAAGAACGACCACAGTTCGTTGTTGGCCTTCGTCTTGATTTCGAGGAGGGGATCGGGCGAAACCGGTGCCGTTTTGAAGGCGTGAAGCTGACCGTCGATGGTGGCCGCATACAGCACGCTCGGCCGCTTTTTGGTCACTTGAGAACGGGTGTAGTCCGCATACGACTCATCGCGCAGCAGCTCGTTGGGACGTCCAGTCACGAGCCGCGGCGTGGAGTGGTAGATGGCGCCGAACATGTTGCAGTCGGTACCCGGGCTCGCACAGCGAGTTTCTCCGTCGACGTTGGTACCGAGACCCACGGTCCAGCCCAAGATCGCGTCGCGGCATGCCGCGTCGGTGCTGCCCTTGCAGTGCGACGCTTGGACTTCCATCACGCCTGCCGGCACGGCACTGACGAAGTTACCCGCGGTGAGCGCGTCCGTCGGCGCACCTGTCAACGCGCCAATGCCATCGACGTCGGAAGAGAGGTCGGCGCGAAGGGTGCGCCCCGCGTTGCCATCGCTCGGCACGTAAGAGTAGAAGTATCTCTCGCTGGTTCCGGAATTCAGGTTCGCGGCGAAGTCGTCGCCCAAAGCGGGTTCGTAATCCTGTTCTTTGGGCACGCCCGCTTCACAAACGATGCGCTTGCGCAGCAGCGTGCCAGCCCAGGGTTCCTCCACGAGGGGTCTGAAACCCGAGCTGAACTGGTGCGAGCCGCCGTCGGAGCTCGTCCCCGATGAAGAGAACACCGCGGAGGTTCTCGTCGTGAGGTTGACGGTGACGTCCTTGAGGATTTGCGAGAAGACTTCCTTCAACTCCTGGCTGTCCTGGGGAAAGTAGGCTGTCTTGGCGGGCTGACCCGCAGGCGTGTCCCAGCCCGCTGCCGCAATCTTGTTCAGGGTGCAGCAGGCCTGAATCGCTCGATCCCCGGCGTTGCCCGGATCGTTGCAGTGGGCGGTCGTCAGCTCAGAGCAGGTGATTTCCGTGCCGCCAGATGGCGTGACCTTGTTCAGTGCGAAACCGATCACCACCGTCTCGACCTTGCGATCCGGATCGACCGAAGGCGGTGGCTCGAGCAATTGCGCGACCACGTCTTCGGGCTTCTCGTAGGGACAGACGCCTTTCTCCTCCGGAGCCATGCCCGGTTGCGTCTGGGAGCAATGCGGGCGCAAGTCCAGGTTCGGTTCACCGTCGCTGAGCAGGATCAGCAACGACCGACGGCAATCAGTCGCGCCGACCGTGGGGTCGTCGTACGGGCCGAAGTTCTCGTCGGGGTCGAGCGGATCTTTGCTCTTGTCGTTCCAGAAGTACTCCCGGGCGTCGTGGAGGAGGCCTGCGATGGGCGTGGCTCCGTAGGGGCGCGACGCAAGCAGCACGTCTTGGATGTGGTCGTTGCGCGTGTTGAGCTGAACGGTCGTCGCATTGGGCGGACCGAACCCGATCATGCGTCCTTCCCACGGCGGGGCTGCGGCGTTTCTCGCGCCGACCTCCTGAAGCTGAGAGGTCTTGCAGAAGGCGGGCTTGCCTTCCACGGGGGAGCCGAGGAAGTAGCTCCAGGTCCCTCGCATGCCGTCGGCGACGTCGATGCCTCCACTGCTGTCCAGGCCCGTTCCATCATCCAGGTGAGTATCGAACGTCATCAGTCCGAAGCGGACCTTCTCGCGAAACACGTCGAGGATTCCGTCTTGGGTCTGATTCCATCCGGTGCAGTCCGCTTGCGTCAGCACGTTGCCGCGGGTGACCGTTGCGGGGGCCGAGAACGGAAAACGAAATACGCCACGCGCGGGGAAGTCGTAGGGGTTCGATGTGGGCAGCTCGCCGGGGCCATAGACGCACCCCCCGCTGACGATCCGGTTGAAGGGGTTGAGGTAGTTCAGGTCGTAGGGTGGTTGGCTGCCGATGCTGTACTCCGTTTTGAACCCGTTGGACGAACGGTCCATTGGAAAGCACGAGTAGTCCTTGATCGTGCCGGTCATCACCTCGACCAGATCGATCCATCGGCTCTTCTGGTTGACGCCGCTGGGATTGCCGGGGCTGCACTGCGGTAGCGTATTGTCTGCGGCGCGAAATTCCATCGACCCCGACGTGTCTACGAGCAGCATCACGTTGGGCAGCGGACGCTCCACGTCGGCCTGCGCGTGAGCGGTCGAGGGGACGAGCAACGACCCCACCAGCAGTGACGCGAGCGATCCCGTCAGTCCGAAAAGCAGCGGTGTCGAGGCGCTGGCACGACGCAGTCGTCGGGCGAAGCGATGGGCGGGTTGGCGGTTGGGGGGTGGCGTCATTCGTCAGTTAACCGGGCCGAAGGTGATTTGAGTACGAAGCGATTGCAGGGTGGATATCGTTGCCATCGCCGGGTCGCAGGTTCCGTCCTCGGGCAGCACGCCACCGGGGCGCACTTGGCCGGTAGCGGAAATCAGCACCTGCATGAACTTGAACTGATCGGCGGCGACGTCTTCACCGATGATCGGAGATCCGGCCCGAGAAAGATCGGTCATCTCGACGATGAACCCACCCTCGATGTCACCGCGACCCATGTCGCCGAACAACGTCGGAGCGGTGGCGTCTCCCACGCTGCCGGGGAAGTTCGTATCGAACCGGTCCCAGAGCTCACTCGCTTGCAGGCGGTAACACGGCGGGCGGTCCGGGTTGAGTAGCGTTGCGAGTTGACGATTTGCCCTGCAGTCGTCGGTTCCCGCAGAGATGTAGCGAAAGTAGTGTTGCTCCTTGCCGACCAGTTCCGACATCACGGCGCGCGCGGCGAACTCGCTGACGTAGCCGGCTTGAACGCTTTGACGATTGTAGCCAATGGCCATCTCCGCGAGGCTGGCCGAGTGCATCGAGTACAGCCCCACGGAGGTGAGCAGCGTGATGACCATCACCACCACGAACAGCGCGCTGCCTTCTTGGGAACGCCTTCGACGAATTCGTTTCATTGCCACGTGATCCCCAACTGGTTGTGAAGGGCGATGCGCGCCTGGATGGTGCGAAGCCGTGCGAAGGGCGCGGTGCCGCCCGCCCCGAGCCCAATTCGGTAGAGTGGTGCAGCGGCGACTGGGATGTTCGCGCTGCGGTCTGCTTCTCGCGAGCGCACGCTGAGCCACGTGTGAACGGTGCGGATCATTTGGGGACCTGCCGCAGTGTTGACCATCGCCGTGGGGTCGCCTGCATACGCAGCCAACGCCGCGTCCCCGACGTATTGCAGCGGCACCGCTTGGCTTGGGGCGACGGTCAACCGAAAGCGCAAGTCGACCGCGTACTCGGCGACGAGTTCCGTCGTGTTCGCGACGACCGCACCCGTGGGGTCCAATTCCTCGCGGACCAATTCGAGGCGGGACGCGTCGTAGGCCGGGCCAAACGAGGGGTTGGCGGGATCCGCCGGAAACAGCGGAGCATAGCCGGCGTTGCCGCTGAGGCTGCGCAGCTCGTAGCGGATGAAGTTGACCGTGTTGATCATTGCACCGGTCTCTTCACCCCGCAGCCCGCAGCCCAGCCCCGTGCCCGCCCGAAAAACCAGGGCTGGAGCGCTGGCCGCGACCGTCAGGGTCGGCAATGGGTTGACGTTCACCGCAGCCAACGTGCCGAAGTGATGACGTCCGGATTTGTCGACGATGCGAATCGCTCGACCCGGGGGGAATACTGCTTGGAGGATGGCTTGGCGCTGAGCGACTGGGGCAGCGTGGTAACCGATGCGCGCCATCGCTCCGCTGTTTACTTGCAGGTTGACGGTGAACCCACTGGCGCTGGGGAACACCGTTCGAATCGGGAACGCCTCGGTGGATGCGTAGTTGCCACTCAGCAGCAGGCGGTGCGGCGCGATTCCGTTGTCGGCGAGTACTGCGGGAACCGGCGCCTGGTTCGTGATTTGGATACTGCTCATGGAGCGCAGCAACGCGGGCCAACTGCCGTCCCCGGTGGGGTTACCGCACACGAACGGGTCACGCCGCACGTGTGGCGACGACATGTACCCGGCGCGTGCAATGTCGCTCCGCAGCCGATCGAATCCGACGACACTGGCGAGGTTGGCGCCGGCAGCTCGTGTTTCGCGCTGGTAGAGCGCCGTGGTGTGTTTGGAGATCAGAAAGACGGCGATCGATAGAAATAGCCCGCCCGCGAGGGTCACCATCAGCTCCACCAGCGTGAAGCCCCGGGACGTACGGCGCGGCCTGGTGCTTTCGCCTGGCGGAGGGATCGAGTCAGCCGCCATTGAGCACCCCGATGTGTTGTCGCAGCGTCGTCGAAAGGTACACCGAATCGAAGGCCCGTTGTCCGTCGGCCCCGTCAAACGCCACGTTGGGATCACAGACGTGCGCTGGCGGTGGCCCGGCCAGACCCCGCACGCCAGGCCGAATCCAAAACACGCGAACCTCGGCTCGTATCAGCCCAGAGCCGAGCTTCACGTTCTGTTGCCCAGACAGCCACCGCAAGCGCAAATCCGTGCAGAAGTGTGCATCAGCTGCCAGATTGGCGGCGGGGACGGGGTTACCGAGGGCATCGAAACCCGGGCCGAAATTACGCGCCGCGCTCCACGCCGGTCGAAACCACGTACCAGGAGCGCCGCCTTCGACACCGACTTGCGCGAGCCAAGTGGTATCGTTGGTATCGTTGGTGTCGTTCCACTGCGCGGACTCCGCCGTCAGCTCGTCGAGCCACGACTCTGCGATGTGGGTGGCCAAGGCCAAGCGCCTCGAATGGTCGTTGGCGGAGACGGTGACCTTCTGCATGGCGATCACGCCGCCCAGCCCGATACCCATGACGGCAATGGCCATCAGCAATTCGACGGCCGTGTAGCCGCGCTGGTTCGTACCGCTCACAGCCGCAGCCTCGCAACGCCGTTCGGAAGCACGAGGACCTTGCGTTCTCGTCCGAGTTTCGTCGCCGCCGTGCCCCTGAAGACCTCCACGGTGTGCGACTTGGCCAATGGCTGCAGTGGCGCGGTGGTGACGGTTCGATAGAAGGCTCGCCCCATCGGTGTGAAGCAGATGTCCAGGTTCGCGATGGCCAAACCGCCCTCGTCGCTCATCGACACGGTCAGTCGGTCGTACTCTCCGCGGCTGGCCAGATCGAATTCGGTGACCTTGCGAAACTCGCCACTTGCCGGGTCGTTCCAGTTCGTGTCCAAGCAGCTCGGGTTGGGGAGGCTGGCGCAGCTTGCGTCACTGGCACCAACGGGTGCGTCCGTCGTGCCGCGCTGAGCTTCGAAGAGGTCGAAACGCCCCCGGGTACCCGGCGAGAAGCGTACGAGCACCGCACTGCCGCGACCCATTGCGCGCATGCGGGCCCCGCGCAGGAGGTCCGTCACTCTCTGGGCCGCATCCTGGGTGCGTCTGTCTCGCATTTGCGCCGTGATCATCGGGATGGCCATCGCCGATAGGATCGTGATGATGACCACCACGACCATGAGCTCCAGCAGCGTGAAGCCCCGCGGGTGTGACCGGCGTCCTCGATTGCGTTCGGGGCGTGAAGTTGTGGAGAGCGCAAACACGACGCCCCAGACTACGCAAGAGACGTGCCGCCCCGTGCTCCAGAAAAAAGGCGCAATATCAGCCTGTTCAGTCAGCGCCCGATCACAGGACGCCGAAACGTTTTCGTAAGTCTGCAACAGTTGCATAGCTCCTTGTGGGTAACTTGCGGCTAGGGGCCTTCATCGGAGTAGATAGGCTGCCAATGAGCGAACACGTTCCAACTGGTCCTCGCCGCTGGCTTGGCGTGGCGATCTGGGCGATTGCGTCGATTGCCGGCTGTGAGCGACCGGAGGCTCCCCCCGCCCAACAGAGCGAATCGACCGCCTCCCCGCGGATCTGCGATTCGCCATCGCGCACGGAGTACGGGCCGCCATCTCGGATCGCCGACCTGTGCGTCGATCCGAATACGAAAGTCGTCGACCTGGATCCGATTTCGACCCAGGACTTCGATCAACTTTGCAGCCGACGTTTTGCCTCCGACTGCCCCGAGTACGTCCACTGGGGGCTGAGGCGCTTCGTTCAATTGCGTTTCATTGCGGCGACAGGTGAACCGGAGAACCTCGAAGTGACGTTGCTCCGGTTCGCCACGCCGGAAGCCGCCCATGCGCTGTTCACTGTACGCGGTTTGAGTCGCGTGGAACCTGGGCAACGAGATGTCGTGGCCGTCAGCGGGTCGAGCCGAGGGTTGATACTCGGCAGCTCCGCCATGGTTTACCGGGGTACGGACTTCGTCGAGATGCGCTACTACAACCGGCAGGCTGCCGGCAAAACGGAAGAGACGTTGGCGCGCCAACGTTTGGGGGAGTTTGCGCCTCGCTTCGTCGACGCGCTGCCGGGGCAACCCGAGCCGCCGCGGGTCTTCAAGTTGTTTCCAGACGATCACCGACTGAGTTGGGGGCTGCGTTCGAGCTACCGAACCGCGTTTGGCGTCGCGGAGGTCGGGCCGTCCACGATCGGGTACTACCGTGACGGCAAACGGGCTTACAGCATCTTCGCGGCATCGTATCCAGACGATGCAGCGGCGAGCGACGTGTACCGTGCGTTGCGCCGCTTGCCGGGACGTCATGTCCTCGAGGACGTACCGTTCGATGCCTTCGAGGTCAGCGCCGCCTTCGGCACCCAGGACGTGCCCTCGCTGTGGTTGGTTGGCAAGAACGGTGGTCGGGTGGCGGCGGTGGGAAGCCGCCGTCCTCCCCCGAAGAAGGTTCCACGCGCCGAAGTCGATTGGATCGAGCGGGATGCGAAGATGCGCCTGATGCGTCAGTTGTTCGCTCGGCGGTAACGGCGGCTCGCCACGCACGTCACGGGTTCAGCTCAGCCCAGCACCCGGCGATCACTGCATCCGAACGGTCTCCGGCGAAGGTCTGCATCAGGATCCGGCCCTCTTCGAGGTATCCCTCGGTGCGCAGTACCTCTCCCGGCCATACCGGTTTCTTGAACTGAGCGGTCAGCTTGCGCACTTTGCTCGCGTCGCCGTTGCAGCCCGCGATGGCGATCGCTCGGCACACGTAGCCGTAGGTGCACAGCCCGTGGAGGATCGGACCCTGCTCGAAACCCACCTTGCGCGCGAACTCGGGATCGGCGTGCAGGGGATTGTGGTCGCCGCTCAGGCGGTAGAGCAGGGCCTGTTCGTCGGACGTCTTGTCCTCGAATATCCAGTCGGGGTCGCGCTTTGGCAGACGATGGACGTCTTGCTTGGGCCGACGTGGTCCGCCGAACCCGCCCAGCCCTCGGAAGAGGATTTGCCATTGGGTCCGAAACACGACCTCCCCGTCGAGGGTGGTTTCCGTCGACATGTCCATTTGCGCGAGCAGTTTGAGGTCGTAGATGCCATCGATGGTGCCGCGGGTCTGCAACAGACCACGAGGGGGGATCGGTCGAAGTACCTCGACGGTTTGGGCTCCGTGAATGACGGCCTCGTACGGACCCTGGCTCAGCTCGATCAACGCGTCGAGCACTGGATACGCCGGGACGACGGCGAACGAAGGATACGCCTTGGGACCGCTGCCTTCGTAGAGGTACTCGAGCTCGGTACGCTTGGCACCGATCCCGAGCGCGTACAACGCCAGGTCCTGCCAGTCGTAGGCGAGTTCGAAGGTCTTCGTTTGAGCGCCAACTGCGCCGAGGTCGAGGGACATGGCAGGCGAACTAGTCGCCTCCGAGGGAGGAGTCAACACGCCGGCCCTCGCGGCGATGACAGTTCGTCGCCGAGGGGCTATGACGCTCGGGTGCAGGGTACCCTGGCAATCATTGACGCGCTCGAGGCCAACGGTGTGGACCTGGTGGCTTGGTTCCTCGCCTGGGCACGTGTGCTGCCCAGCGTCATGATCGTGCCGGCATTGGGTGCGGCCGTGTTGCCGCCACCAGCGCGGGTGGTCCTGGGTCTCAGCCTGGCCGTTATTCTGACTCCGGCAATGACCGGCGCGGCGGGCGCGACCGTCGAGCCGACGTCTGGGGCGGAGCTGCTGTTGGTTTTCGTCGCGGAACTGTTGCGCGGTCTGCCGGCGGCGCTTTCGGTTTCGGCCCTGCTTTGGGCTGCGATGATGGCCGGTGGGCTGAGTGACGACGTGCGAGGGGCACAGAGCAACAGTGGAGTTCTTCGGGACGCTCCGACGCACACCGCGACGCTGTTCGGCTTGTTCGTATCGTTCGTCTTCCTGCGGAGCGGAGGAGCCAGTTCGCTGCTGCATTTGCTCGGTAGCGCGGTGAATGATCAATCCGTGATGCTGCGTGCGACCGCAGACCTCGTCCAGTCGGTGAACGTCGCGCTGGCGCTCGCGGCTCCGATTCTCGCGGCGGTGATCGCCTGGGAAGTGGCGGGAGCCTTGATCACGCGCGCCGCGAGCCCCGCTCACACCCAAGCCATGTTGGCGCCGTTGCGCGCGCTCGTGACCCTCGGGGTCTTGGCTGTGTGCCTCGATTCGATGCTGGCGCTCATGGCTCGTTTGGTCGTTCGTGGGGTGGGGTGAGCCTACGGGATCACGTGTCAGTTCGCTTCGTCTCGCCGCTCCGCCGCCTCACCGCCCAGCGTGCGTTTCGCTAACCACCTATGATTGTGCCGGTCGGCTCAGGCGTGATGCGGCAGCAGGTGGACCGTTGTGGGACGAATGTCGCGGGCAGATGCTCGGGTTTGCGGGACGTCCGATCTCGTACTGTGGGCGTCGCTTCGGGAAACTGGTCTAGTGTTCAGTATTTTGTCTCGCCCCAAACTCCCAAACAGGTTGGGCAGTTGGCTGTCTGGACGGGAAGTCGACGTCGGATGTCCGGGCTCGGGGCTGCCGATCGAGGCGTGATTGTGCTCAACATCCGAAGCGTTCGCGAGTATCCCTTGCGGCTTGCACGCGGGCTCGCCTTCGGGCCGAATCCCCGGTTCCCGCCGGCCTTCGCAACGCACCCACAGTCTTCGGCAACCCCCAACGATGAGTGAACAGACGGATCAGCTGCGGCCAGGTGACGGCTCGCCGGATACCGAGCCCCAGGAGGGCGGTGCCGCGAGTGGGTCCGCGGGCACCGGGCCGTCCGAAGACACCATGGCTGATCGCTCTTCGACGGACCACGCCGCGGGCGAGGCCAACTCGGCGTCTCTACCGTCAGCGAAGGGGGGATCCGAGACCGACGGCCCACCCACGGCCGCAGCGGATCCCAGTGCAGAGGATTCTGGGGGCGGATACCGCGTCCAGCTGCCCACCTTCGAGGGGCCGCTCGATCTGCTCCTGCATCTGATCCAGAAGCACGAACTCGACATCCTCGACATCCCCATCGGGTTCGTCGCCCAGAAGTACGTCGAGTACATCAAGATGATGGAGCGGCTGAGCATCGACTTGGCTGCGGACTACTTGGTGATGGCGGCGACGCTCGCGCACATCAAGTCGAAATCGCTGCTACCACCCGATCCCAACGCAGACGAGGACGACGTTTCGGACAGCGAAGACGAAGAGGATCCGCGTGCCGAGTTGGTGCGTCGTTTGCTCGAGTACCAGAAGTACAAGCTGGCAGCTGAACAGCTCGGGCAGCGCCCGGTCCTGGGGCGCGACGTGTTTCCGCGCGGTGCTTCCATCGAGTCGTCGACGGGGCCAGCTCCTCTGGCTCAGCTGTCCTTGTTCAAGTTGATGGACGCCTTCGAGGAGGTCCTCAAGCGAGCCAAGCGCGTCGCGGACCATCAAATCGACTTCGAGCGAATCAGCATTTCGGAGAAGATTGGACAGATCGGCGACATGTTGCGCGAACAAGGCGCGCTGCAGTTCGTCGACCTGTTTGCTCGCGACGCGTCGCGGGCGGAAATGATCGTGACGTTCCTCGCGCTGCTGGAGATGACCAAGCTCCGCATGACGTTCTTGCGACAAGATGATCCGATGGGGCCCATCTTCGTCGAGCTGCGCGTCACCGACGCCGATGACGAGTCGACTCGGTACGGTTGGTCCGAGGAAGCCACCGACGCGTCGGAATCGACCCCGGTCGATGCGGGCGAAGAGGAGGAGGAGGAGGACGACGTTCTGGCTCCGCACACGCCTCCCGAAGCGCCGCACCCGGCCCGAACCGCCGATGCTGCCGCCGACTCGGACGAAGCCGACTCGGACGAAGCCGACTCGGACGAAGCCGACTCGGACGAAGCCGACTCGGACGAAGCCGACTC
>QJWJ01000517.1 GCA_003235365.1 Deltaproteobacteria bacterium | reverse complement strand
GGCTCAATTCGAGCCCTCGGATGACGTGAAGCACCAACAGCAACGGCAGCGTAAACCCGAGCAACCCAACGACAGCCAGGGGCGCCAACAAATCCACGCGAAAATGCTCGACATGCAACGCCAAGTAACCGCCGAGGGTTACCGACAAGCCAATCAAACGAAAAAGAACGATGGTTGTCTTCGCGACGCCGTCTTCCAGCAGCACCTTGTACTGGACGCGATACAGGGCGGAAGCAAGCGCGCTAGTCATGGCGAACAGAACTCCCAACCACCACTCTGGGTCCGATACGCCGGCAGCGACCCGTGCCGAGAACGCGAAACAGGCAACGCCAGCGGTGCAGCACCCGGCTGCCACCCAAAAGCCCACTGACAACGCGTCCCCCAGCAGAAAGAACGCAGCGAGAGCCGTCATGAGCGGCGAGGCTCCGTAGTCGATGATCGAGTTCAGCGCCGCTCCGAGCGGTGTGTCGATCGCGAGAAAGTAAGAATGAAATGCCACCAATGTGGTGACGTTCAACGCGATCCACTGGCGCCCCCGCCCATGACGCGACCAATGGCGAATTGCACGCGCTCGCCCGGCGGTCACGACGCTGGCGGCCCGGGCCGGCGTCGTGACGCTGTCTACGGCGCCACGCGTTGATCCATCTCGCCTTCGACGCGAGCGTCTCAGCCACACCCAGGCCGCTGCCAGAACCTGGGCACTGATGCTGTAGACAAACAGCGCGAACGCAGGGTGAGCAGCGTAGCGCGCCTCTTTGAAGAAGAACTCCGACAGAACGTCGCGCGAAGCCGAAAGCAGAGCAAACGCCGCGAACGCAAGCAGCGCGCTCCGACGATGGAGCCTCGAGCGGCTCTGCCGCGGCGTGCGTTCAGCGTCGCGGGAGTCCATCCAAAAGCTTCAGCAGCTTCCTTGGACAATTGTCGGGGAGCGACTCGTCGTCGTCGAGGCGAGTCGCTTCCTTCTCGTCCGCGCTCGACTCCCGGGCAGGAGCCGCCCGTTGAACCAGCGCAGCGAGGCGCTTGGCACAGACCGGCGCATCCTTGCTCTTCTCGCCGAGCCACGCGTTTTCATTCCAGAACGTCCAAGCCCACGACCACTCACGTGCGGTCGTGCCATGAGCTCGCCGATCGTCGTAAAACTGCCTCAACCAATCCCCCCACAGCTTGGCCGCTTCCGCTACGGCACTCTGCTGCGTCGCAGTGGCTCCTTGGGGCCCCTGCTCCGCCAAGCCGTAGAGGATTACGGTACGGAGCAACTCGAGCATGCGTCCATAGCCGCGGTAGCGAGGGTGAAAGTCGTTGGCGTTGATCCAACCGATGAGCGCCTCTGCCTGACGCAGGTCTTCTCGGGCACCGCGTACGAGCAGCATCTCGATGAGGTCGGACAACGCCCGGAGGTAGGTGGTACTCACCTCCTCGACGGAACTGGACCCGCCGTTCAACAACTGCAACCGGTGAACCGAGTTGCGGATGCTCTCGTCCGCAGGCCAGGTGCTGCTCCCAACGAGACCGGAGAGGCTGCTCACCGGCGCCTCGTGACTTTGCTCGTTGACCGGCGCATCGCCAAAGCGTGCGACTTCCCCCTTTTGATCACCGATCGACCGAACGACTACAGGCAAGATGAGCGGCGCCCACTGTTTGCGCGCGATAGCACCGGGTGCTTTCTCGATCTTGACGAGCTGAGTGAACTGGCCGTCGTAGCGCGGATTGGAAA
This sequence comes from Deltaproteobacteria bacterium, assembly GCA_003235365.1. Lineage (GTDB taxonomy): Bacteria > Myxococcota_A > Polyangia > Polyangiales > Polyangiaceae > SZUA-265. The sequence goes on along the minus strand of QJWJ01000517.1, from coordinate 20,990 downwards.
CCTCGACCAGGGTTCCCTCTTCTAGCTTGAGCGTGACTTGCTCTTTGAACTCGGTCCCGGAGAAGCTGATACGGCCGACGCCTTCGGGCACGGACCCGTCACTCGCGGCAGCACGGGTTGGAGTTTCGACGCGGTCAGCAGCCCTGTGGCGGATGAGGACGTTGTTCAATACCGAGCCGGAGAAACTGACGCTGACGTCTGGGCTGAGTTCCAACACCAGATTCTCCAGGACGACGTCGCCGAAAGTCAAAGCCCGGACGCCCCGAGGGCTCACGATACGAGTACGACGAAGCGGCGTGTTGAAGGTCAGTTGCTCACCTTCCGTGGCAAACAGGACCCCGTCGAGATCCAAGCCGTCGAGAGCCGCCGCCCCCAATTGCCCGTGACGCAGGGTGCCGCCCTGAAGCAGCGTGTGGCTTCCGCCTTGTTCACCAACGCGAATGCATCGCCGGAGAAACGTACATTCGGGGGGTGGAACATCACCCGAATAGAGCATGCGATCGGCCAGGTCGGTCGCCTCTCGACCGCGCAGGTCGATCACCTCGATGAACGGCAACGACAGGGCAAGCCGCGTCCGATCCGCTTCATCCAAAGCACTTTTGACCAGTGGGGCGCCAAACACGATGCCCAACCCGATCATGAGCAGCACGGAAAGCGACAACATCAAGCCCGTGAGCGTGTACGTCACGGACTCCATGCGCTTCTCCCAGCGACCTTCTTCGGGTAGCAGACTTGCCCCGAGCCGCCGCAGAAAAGCCCCCAAACCGAAGTTGAGCCGAGCGGTTTGATAGAGGGGGCGCAACACGCCGAAGAGCACGACGGGCAGGAGCACGCCCAAGCCGATGGCAGAGAACCAGATCGCCTCCCGAGGTCCGAACTCGCGCTGCACGTGCGACCAAAGCCCGAATACCAGCAGGATTGCAGGAAGAAATGTCGCAAAGCGCGTGAGCGTGAGCAGCACCACTTCTGCATCGACGGCGGTGGGATCCTTGAGGCGATTGTAGACCGATCGCGTCTGGAACCTCGACCAGCGACGAACGCGGCGCTTGACCAGATCCGGGTGCTCGTCGATGAACAACTTGCGCGCGAGCGCCTCGAGCTTGCGAGTAAACAAGCTGCCGGGGAGCAGCTCCGACGGGAACGGGTGCAAGCCGAAGTTCCGGGCGAGTCGCTCGTTGTAGGGGAAATACGCCAACGCGGGCTCCCCCAACTGGCGAGCGATGTTGTCGCGGTAGACGTCCTCCAGCCGCGAAACGTGTTCTTTCGCACGCACGCGATTCAGAACGACGTGTACATGTGGCTGATGCTGCCCCTCCACGAACGACTGCCGGATGTGACGGATTAGGTTCAGGGTCCCGGTGAACGTGACGATGTCGGGCTCATTTACGAGAATCGTCTGATCGGCCGCGGTAGCGGCCGCGGTCGTGAGTTCATCGACGCCACTGAAGCAATCGAGCACGACGCAACTCGCGCCGACCGCCTGCGCGAGCGAGCTCAGCTTGCGCCGCAACGCCACGGCTGGCTCCGCCGCTGGCCGGCTGCGACGCTTCTCCGACAGAAACCCCGCGGGAATCACCCGTACCCCGTTCTTCAGTCGATGGACCCGGACGGCGTTTTCGACGATTTCGGTCGGTTCGAGACGCAGCAACTCGATGCTCGTCAGCGCCGTCCCCGCCTGTAGAAACTCCTTGGACAGAGCACCCGTCAATCCCCGGTTGCTGAGATCGAGATCGACCAACAACACCGGTCGCCCCGACTGCGCCACGATGTTTGCGAAATTCATCGCAATCGTCGTCTTGCCGCAACCCCCCTTGCCGCTGGTAAACGCAACGATCGGAATCGCCGTGACGACGTGCGTCACGAATCCTGAGACAAGGGGCCTCTCCCGCTCCAGCGGGGCGGTTTCAGCGGGCTGCATCAGCACCTGTGGCGGTCGGGGGTGGCGGCTGGGTTGGCACGCCGACGCTGATCTGTGCCGATTCCAAAACGGCCTCGCTGACCTTGTCGTAGTGTGGCTTTTGCCGATCCGGGACAGGAATGAAGAACAGCCCCGCGATCCCGACGACGAACGTGCCCGAGACCGGCCACAGCACCATGTGCGCCCCCATACCGAGCAGCCACCCCATGCCGATGAAAACCAGCGCAAAAAACATGCAAAAGATGAGACACCGAGCGCGCGGATCCGTGTCGGTGATCTTGTCGACGCAATAGCGCAACGTGCCGGCGATAGCGTCGATGATGGCAACGGGCGCGCTCATCCGTGGCGGCGCGCTCACCGGCGCTGGCGTCGGAACACGTTGCTCACCAGCAGCGCTCACCTCCTGTGGCGGGTCGACGTGCGCTGCCGTCCTGTTGTTTCCTGCTCCCATTGCCGCCTAAATCGAGATCGTCTCGCGCTGGTTCCCTTCGCCCCGGGAAGGCACATTATCTCCGCTCCTCACGCGATTGACCAGATGTCTTGTAACTGTAAACTTCCGAATCCGTGCGTCCGCGCGCCGAACCGGGCTTAGTGAAGTATCTGGGAAACATCAGCGCGGTCTGAACACAGCGGGAAACGACCGCACTCGAGGGAGACTTCGCCGTCGTGTGAACTACCGCACGTCCAGCAACGCGATTCGCCGTTTCGGGGACGTTGTCCCATCGTCCGCAACCACTACTGCGTCGAGGAGCACAACCCGCGGCAGTGTTCAGCTGTGCCCGTTCACTGCGCGAACCGGGTCGGAGCAATCGCCCGTTGGTGGCGATTGGACGGACGCCACCGTGGGCCTGGAGTATCGCTCACCTCATCGCGCGCCGAAGACCAGTGATCTGCCGGACTTCGATCGACGTTTGACTTGGTCTTGCTCGCCCGCGCAAGGCACATCGGCCGAGAAGCCACAGCAACTGACCTGCAGCGCCGGGGTCGAGTCGAACCGCTCTGAAGCGGCCACAAAACCTCTCAATCATTAGCATTATTGGCCTCGTCACCCAAACGCCGCGATTCGGGGTTGACCAATGATAAGCCATCACTTATGAATAATGGATGCTCAGTGCGGCGGCCACGGAGAACAAGATCTTCCACGCGCTGGCGGATCCCAGCCGCCGGGCGCTCTTCGAGTCGCTCGCGCACGGAGAAGCGGCGGTGAAAGACCTCACCGCGCGCTTCAACATCTCCCAACCGGCGATCTCACAGCATCTGGCAACACTGAAAGACGCGGGTCTGGTTAATGGTCGACGCGAAGGGCGTCGCGTCTACTACCGCGTCGAGCCTGACGGGCTGAAACCGCTCGTCGACTGGATCACCCACTATCGAGCGTTCTGGACGGACCGTGTCGGTCGCCTCGAACGACTTCTGGAGAACATGGACGAATGACTCTCACGGACAAGACGGCAAAGTCGCAAACCGACGCCATCACCTTCGAGCTCGATCTGAAGCATTCTCCACGGAAGGTGTGGCGTGCGCTGACCGAACCGGAGCTGCTCGCCCAATGGCTGCTACCGGTGTTCGGGCTCGACTTGAACCCTGGCGCAGCGTTCACGTTCAAGACTCAACCACATCCGCCGTGGGACGGAACGGTGAACTGCCGAATCATCGAAGTCGAACCGATGCAGCGGCTCAGCTATGCGTGGGTCGTGGGGGATATGGAGCTGGACACGACCGTAACCTTCACGCTCGAGCCGACGGAGTCGGGCACTCGCCTGACCCTGGTGCAGTCCGGCTTCAAGCCAAGCCAGAAGCAAAACTTCGGCGGCGCGCGCTACGGCTGGAAGCTGATGGGAGGCAAGCTCATCGAGCTGTTGGCGAACGCTTCGCAAACTGACGACGGCTGGGGAGCCAAGCAATGAGCATCGTATTGTGGGTGATCCAGATTCTACTCGCCCTCCACACCGCGATGGGGGCCGTGTGGAAGTTCTCTAACTCGGAGCAGAGTGTGCCCTCACTGAGCGCGATTCCCCATGGGCTCTGGCTGACACTGAGTGTGCTCGAGCTCGCGTGTGCGGTGAGTTTGATCTTGCCCGCGTTCTACAAGCCGGTTTCGTTTCTCGTCCCGAGCGCAGCGGCCTTGATCGCGATCGAGATGCTCTCGTTCTGCGCGCTGCATCTGGTCTCGAGGACCAGCGGTTCCGGTCAGCTCGTGTACTGGCTCGTCGTTGCCATCATCTGCACCTTCGCTGCCTACGGTAGGTTCGTCCTACGTCCGTTCTAACCGAGTCAGCCGAGCTCGACAGGCGCCCCAACCGCCGTAGGTTTTGGAGTTACGGATGCAAAACCGATGGCCGTCCCAACGGCCGTACACCCCGGAGTCGCCGTCCACAAAGCCCAGAATCCCGCCGCGACAACCCAGCGGGGCCGAGACGAAAACCGACCTGCCGTGACCATGCACCGTCGAAGCTACCACACGCCCTGTCGGAGTCATTCACAGACGAGTAGCCCCGGAATCGATCCACGAGCGGCGGGAATCTGCTTTCGATCGACGGCAGAAACGGTCAGTCGCGCCGGGGACGATGGACACCCAACTCGGGAAGCACCAAAGCAACGCCCACTGCACGAGAGTGAAGTGGGCGTTTGCGTGAGCGGCACGCGACGCCGCTCGGTGGGGAGAAGGCTTGGAATCAGCCTTCCATCTGTTCCAGCTCGATACCGCGCGTCTCGTGTACCATCTTCAGCACGAACCAGACCGAGATGGCCGCGAAGATTGCGTACATCGCGTACGCTCCCGCCAAGCCGACGGAAGTCAGCAAGATGGGGAAGGTCATCGTGATCGCGAAGTTGGACGTCCACTGGAAGATACCAGCGACCGCCAAGCCGCTCCCGCGGATCTGATTGGGGAACATCTCACCAAGCATCACCCACATGCACGGACCCCAAGAGAAGTTGAAGCAGATCACGTAGATGTTGGCCGCAGCAAAGGCGAGCGTACCCATCGCGTCGCTGAGCGTTGGATTGCCGTTCTCGTCCAAGGTCGCGGTCGCGAAGGCGACGGCGGCCAAAGCCAGGGTGATCGCCATGCCAGCCGACCCAATCCACAGCAACGGCTTGCGGCCAACCCTGTCGATCAAGAGCAGTGCGACAATCACGGCAGCAATACTGACGGAGCCGGAAACGACGTTGGTCAACAGCGCGTCGCTCTCCGAGAAGCCCACCGACTGCCACAGTACCGCGCCGTAGTAGAAGATGACGTTGATGCCGACTAGCTGCTGGAACGTCGCCAGGCCGATACCCACCCAGACGATGGGGCGGATGCGACCTTTCACCTTGTCGTACAGATCGGAAAGCTTGGGACGATGGTGGTCGGCTGCCAAGGACTGGTCGATCTCGGCGAGCTTCTCCGTGCCTTCGCGCTCGCCATAGAGTCGAACCAAAACCTTCTTGGCTTGCTCTTTCTTGCCCGAAGCAACGAGGAAGCGGGGACTCTCAGGGATCACGAGTAGCGCGAAGAAGAACACGCTCGCGGGGACCAGTTCGATCCAGAACATCCAACGCCACGTCGCGTATCCCCCCCACAGCGGGTTGAGGGCGGAACCAGAAATCTGAGCGAGCACGTAGTTGCTCAAGAAAGCCGCCGTCAAGCCGACGATGATGGCCACCTGCTGCACGGTCGACATGCGGCCACGGTAGCTGGCCTTGGCAACCTCGCTGATGTAGGCCGGCGCCATCACCGACGCGGCACCCACTGCCAAGCCACCGATGACGCGATAGACGATGAACTCCGGGGAGGTCGTCGCCACGCCGGAACCCCAGGCGGAAATGATGAAGCACACGGCCGAAACGATGAGCACGTTACGACGCCCGAACTTGTCCGCAAGCCAACCCGCGAAGAACGCACCAGCCGCGCATCCCAAGAGCATCGAAGCGACGCTGAAGCCGGTGCCGACGGAGTTCGAGTTGAAGGCCACCTGAAGGCCATCCACCGTGCCGTTGATGACGCCGCTGTCGAACCCGAAGAGGAAGCCTCCGATGGTTGCAACGCAGCTGATGAGGATGATGTACAGGACGTTTCCATCTTCCGTCGTGGATTCGTCCGATACGAGTGCTGTAGTAGTCATTTTTCGTTCCCTATCCCGCCAGGGGCGAGCTTCCGACCTCTCGAGGAGAGGACATTCCTCGTTGGGGGAGTCTTCCGTCAAGCATTTCCCTGCGCCACCAGGCCACTAGCAAAGCTACCGCCGGGTGCGTCGGGCGCGCAGTACATCAGAAGAGCCGCGAGCTGACCAGGCCCCTTGGTGGCCATGCCGTGTGACGATCTCGCCCCGAGGCCGCGCTCCAGTCCTCCGCGGGCACGAGGCAACGGCGCCCTAGCCGCATGGCGTACGCTTCTCACCCCGCCGGCGTCTTCGACGCTCCCCCTCCAACTCAACGGAAAAAGTAAACAAAACGCGACCTTGAGATTGAGCTCCGGGCTACCTCCGGCGCGTTGCGGCGAGTGAACCCATCTGGCGCAACAGGCCCGATGCGACCGTTTCACTCCCCAGCGACCCACGGCGAATCGCGGGTTTGCCCCCGCGAGGCCATGCGGCCTGCGCCTCTCGCGAAAGTTCGTACCACAGCGTAGAGTACACGAGCCGGTGTGGCTCCGGACCGCGACCCCGAAATGTATCTGCGGAAAACGCGGCATGGTCACCCGCCGCGGGTTCGTCCCTCGGGTTGAGAGACCCCTTCGGGCGGTTTGGCCAGAACCGGGACGTCGCGTTGGTGAGCCCGGCCTCGGAAGCGGCTCGCCGACAAGGCGCCCTCAAACAGACGCCCCCGACCAGGCCGAAGCGGGCGACGCCCTCGAGCACGTGCGCGTCGCTACGATGGTGCTCAGCTTCCCCGTCCCCGACAGCTCACCGCCGCCGCTGACTGCGTTGTCGAAACGAAAGCGACAAGCCGCCTGGAGCCGCCGTCATCGCCCTCACATTGGATTACCGCACAAGCCCCAGGCATAGAGTTGCTGCTTCTCCGCATCGGTCAGCGTGATGTTCGAATCGGCCGGAGGCATGGACCCCTTGAAAACCTCTTCCACCGCTTCGGTCGGATCCATCGACGCAGCTTCGTACGTATCGTAGTCGTAGCCGAGTGGAGCATCCTGGCGATTCCCTGCCGGGAGCGTGGACGCGTGACAGATCGTGCACTTGACGAGCCCCGTCACTTCCGAAAACTTCGGAACCGTGACCGTGTTGCAGTCCACTTCGGGCAACTCCTCACCTTCATCGCTCGATCCACAACCAACCGCAAACGCGGCGAACAACAGGGCAATCAGCGGTACGTTCATGGCGCCATCTAACCTCCCGAGGGAGCCATCTTCAAGCGCTACTCTCGTTTCGACGGTGGGGCGCCGGCGCCGCCGGGGAACGTCCTTCGTTCACGGCCACAGCGAAATCCGATTTCGGTCGAAAAGCACGGGTCGCGCCGATTTGACGGGCTCCACCGCACTCCAGATTGATTCGGCAAGTCGGTAACGTTGCCGCAACACGTCGTCCGACCGCAATCGACCGGCCTGCGAATGATGGTGACGCTCCGAGATACCGGGTGTTCGCGCCTCGTCGCGAGGACTCCCCGGTGGGCAGGGCTGGCGTGACATCCCGAGCCCCCGGCCTCGGCAACACGCATCCCGCCCGCAAAGCAGAACGAGACCCGTGAGTTCCGCCGGAGTCGGCGCAGGGTTCCACACATCGCCCCGCTCCCCGACCCGCCGCGGCGTCGTCCCGCGGCCAGCTGCCACGGTTCGTCTGCGCCGAGTCATGATTCGGACGCTTTGGTCTTCGCGACGCCCCGCGAAATCCCCCGACGTCGACGCGCTTCGACGCGGGTGAGCCTACGCCAATGGAACTATAAACACCAATACCCGCGCACATCTATCAATCTCTCGGCGTTGCGGCGCCGCACCCCGGACGACACTCCTCATTGGGATCAGAAACAGCCTGCACGGGAATTTAGGCTGCAGCCCGTCCCGGCCCTCGCGGCGATGTGCCGCGCGACGTTCGTCAGAGTGTACAGTTCGACGTCGAACGTGATAACAGCTGTGCATGCATGAAAGCATTCGGTACGCCATCACTTTCGCTCTGAGTGTTGGCTTGTTGGGGTGCCTGAGTAGCGAATCGAACGATGACCAGCGCTCCGCGCGCGGTTTCGACGATGTCGATGGCAGCGACGGGCCGAACGGTGTTGCTCCGTCAACCGGCGGGGAGCCGGCGGGCAGCAAACCGGCAGGCAGTGAGGACGCCTGCTCCGACACGTTCGAGTGTGATACCGAAAAACTCTGCACGGACTGTCCGTGCGAATGCCCCGGGTTGATCGAACTGTGGTCGGGGGTGATTCCGAAGTTCCGTCATTTCGCCCCGGGCCCCGATGACGAAACCTACTTTCTCCTCGAGGACGCACCCTGGATCGCGCGCGTTGCGCGAGATGGTGAACGGCTGGACATCCCCGACTACGACCTCGAATGGACGCGTGACCTGAACGCTGGCATCGGCGTCGATTCACGCGGTCGACTCGCTGTGACGGCCGTCGTGTCGCCCCAGGGAGAGGCCGACATTCACCTGGAGCGCTTCTCGAAGTCTGGTGACAGGACTTTCAGCGAAACCTTCACCGTCATCACGGAGGATCGACTGCTCGGCGTGCGCACCTTCGAGGACGACAGCTTCGTTCTCGTGGGGCAATCGTTCATTGCGCGGCTCGATGCGGACGACGAATTGACCATTCCTGTCACCAGTTCGAATCTCTCCGGCGCTGCCGCTGTAATCGGGACGGAGCGGCTGCTTCTCCTGGGTTCGACCACACATTTGACGGGCCTCGACGGGTCGCGCTTGGCGTCGCGGACGTTCAGCGATACCGGCCAACGGTACTGCTCAGCCACCGTCGGCGTGGACGACGGGTTGTACGAACTCTGCTCCGACGTCAGCAGCGGTCGGTTGAGCCTCGAACTCCACCAACTCGGACCGCTTCTCGAACGAACCTGGACCCACCAGGAAACCAATTTCAGCAACTCCGTCGTGGCCGCCGTCGGACCGGTAGTCGACGGCGCACTGTTCAGCACGTCATCGCCATCCACCACTCGGCGCTTCAATCGCCTGGGTGACGAGCTGGCGGACCTGCCCAACACCAGCGGACGCTTGATCCCATTGACCTCGACCGACTCGTTGTCGGTCAGTTTCTCAGGCTCTACCGTCCGGCGTCTGTACGCGCCGCCGCTCATCGACACGGAGCGCACGCTGGGCGAGAGCTGTGCGGACAACACCGATTGCGAGTCGCAAATGTGTTGCCGACGAGAAGGGGCGGGCTCGCTGGGAACGTGCGGTCCGAGCGGGGGCTGCGATCCTGGCAGCCTTTGTCACGATTCCGATCAGTGCGCCGGCATTTGCGACTCAGCCTTTGCGAATCCCGCCGCGCCGCGCTGCCGGGCCACCTGCGACGACGACGACGATTGCGAAACCTCCGAGCATTGCGTCGAGCTTCCGTGCGGAGAGGATCAATCGTGCGCAGCCGTGTGCCTGACGGATTGTCTAGCCAGAGGCTCGGACGCTTGCGACGACAGCTCGACGTGTCGCGAATTGCAGGACGAGATCTTCGCTTGCGCGCCGGCCTGCACCGACGTGGAGTGCGGCAGCGAAGACGGGGTACAGTGCAGCAGCTGTCCGGAACGAACCACGTGCATGGCAGGCACTTGCGTGGCCGGCACTTGCTTCGGTTGGGAGTGCGGAGTCGATGACGGCGTCGGCTGCGGCAGTTGTGATCCAGGCCAATTCTGTACGAGCGAGCACCAATGCGAGACAGCCTGCCAGAACGTGGAATGCGGTACCGACCACGGCACCGACTGCGGTACCTGCGGAACGAAAGAGATATGCGATTCGGGTCACTGTCGCGAGGCGTGTACAGACATCGAGTGCGGTACCGACGACGGCATCGACTGTGGCAGTTGCGGCTCCGAGGAGTATTGCGATGCCGGTCGATGTCTTGCGGCCTGCGACGGAATGGAGTGCGGTGAAGACCACGGCCTCGCATGCGGTGATTGCGCGGCGGACGAGTATTGCGAGCAGAACCAGTGTGCTGCCGCCTGCACGAACATGGAGTGCGGAAGCGACCACGGTATTGGCTGCGGTACGTGCGATGCGACGGCCTACTGCAACGCCACCAACCATTGCGTCCCCGCTTGCGCCAACGTCGAGTGCGGCACGGACAATGGTGTCGACTGCGGCGGGTGCCCCCAGGGGCAGGCTTGCGACCGAGGGATTTGCATCACCGCGGCGTGCGACCCGAACAGCAGCACGTTCTGCGACGGTGACGCCATCTACGCCTGCACCAACGGTGGCGTCAGTGCGAGTTTCGTCGAGAGCTGTGCGATCTACGAGTATTGCCGTCAAGACGGGCAGGGCGCCGCTTGCGTGGCCGATGTCTGCCGCTACCTCGCGGCAGGCTGCGACGGTGATGTATTTGGAACCTGCAATGCGCAGGGCTCGGGTCTCGACTCGTCGGGGCAGATCGATTGTGCTGCTCAGGGTCTGCAGTGTTCACGTTCTGGCTGCGGCGACGTGACGGTCCATGAAATCGGACTGCCCCCGACGGGGGGAGCAGACTTGAGCACGACGACGTACTGGGTCGTTGGCAATTTCTACGAAGTGACCACGAACACCACGCTCGTCGAATACCGTCCCTACTTCGACATCACCGCCTGGGACCTCACCTGGAACATCCTGCGTTCGGAATCGCGCGATGGGCCGTACACGACGGTGCAACGTCTACGCTCGGCCACGGGTGGGGCACAGACGGGTCTGCTTCAGTTCTCGCCCGAATACACCTACGAACTGGAAGCGGGGTATTACTACTTCCTCGGGGTCGAGGGCGAGGCGCGACAGGTCGACGCGATCGCCTTCGCCAGCTCGGAAACGGCTGCTGCAAGCGTCGACTTCGGCACGGTGCTGGGGGGCTACATCGGCGCCAACGGTGGCGGTAGCCTGGAGTTCGTCGACACGGGCTACATCGTGAGTCAGGAACTGACGACCGTGGTCTTGCCGGTGCCCTGAAGCGACCAAGCCGCTCGCGACTCCCGTCGCAGCTCGATACCGCTCGCACGTCCCTGACCGCTCTGGCACAGACCGGACGACCCCGAAGTGCAAAATCCCAGCGGCGGCGGTGCGAAGCGCGACGCCTTCGTTGGACGGCCCATCGAGACACCCCCGTGTCGGTTCGCTGGGATGAATGTGCGGAATACGGCTTCCGTATTTCCACGCCGCGATTCCTGCCCGGTCCCTGACTGGCTCGCGGGTTGATCGTCCCAAGCGTTCGGGATCGCGCCAATTCTGCGCGATCTTCCCCTGAGGTTCCCTGCGGTTACATCCGAAGGTTTCGTCTTCGCCGAAAGTGGCGGGAACCTGCGGGAAAGGATTTGGCGTCGCTTTGGAAAAAGAAGGAAGCTGTCCGCCATGATCGGCGTACACGCAACAGAGGCGGCAAGTCCTCGGCCGCCGATCTCGCCACAGGAGACCCATTTCAATGTTTAGCCGCAAGTCCCTATCCAACTCAGTATTGGCCGCTGCCATCGCGGTCGCCGGTGCCGCTGCATTCGTATCATCCCCCGCGGAGGCAGGCGGCTCGTGCAGTGACAAGGGCAAGAAGTCGGAGTTCAAGGAAGTCAAGGACGCTTGTGCCAAGAGCTTGAACGCGACCAAGAAGATGATGAAGCAGATCGAAAAGGCAGCGAAGGCGAAGGGAGACAAGACCAAGTGCTCCGATTGCCACTCCGATCAGAAGACCTATCCCCTCAAGGACAACGCCAAAGAGGACTACAAGAAGTGGCGTAAGCACGGCGGGTACTGAGAGCAACCCTCCGGCCCCGGATCGTACGATACGGGTACTCCCTGCGGCGCGATCCCGGCTCCAACCAACTGCTGAGCGTTGGCAGCCTCGTCGAAAATCAGCCCCTTGCACGCCCCGGCGCATCGCGCGTCCGGGGCGTCGCGCATTTGGGGCGGATTTCGACCGCGTGTGCTTCGGCGTTCCGCTCGTGGCGGCGGGCGTCGTGACCGCAGCATCCGACGGTCGTCCCAAGAGGCGCGCGTCCGCGTTGGGGCGGACCGAGTGGTGGCCAACACCAGTCGAGCCACTCCGCGCGAGCTCCGTCGACCGCGCCGCGCCGTAACAAGAACGTCACCGTTTCGACGAGAGAACTCGCATCGACTGGGCGAGTGACGACTTCCGCGTTGGGATGCTGGGTTGGCCGGGCGAGGCATGTTGATCGTCGATGGCGTGGTCTGACCTCTGCTTCGTTCATCCTGAACCGTCTCGCTCAGGACGCTGACCGAGGCTCCAGAACGTCGCGGGCGAGTTTCCGTGTCAGATGCACATCGAGGACGAACCGGCCGCAGCTGCTCGAAAATGCACGAATTATCGCGCTTCGAAATATGGTCGGGTGGTATCCGGGCCAGGTCAGCGTAACAGGATACCGGTGTCTTCGTGTCAGGTTGCGTCGCATCGACGCGATGCCGATCACTCACAGTTCTCAGGAATTGTTCGTTGCCAAGTTCGCGTCACGCGTTCGTAACACAACGTCCAAGCGCAACCTCCGATTTGAATCAGAGTGAGAAGTGGTATGAAAAAGTCGGCACGCCATCGGGAGCGGCGTGGTATCGCTCATCTCATCTCACGAGTCGGGCAATCACAGCGGAGGAGCTTCCGCGCTCGAACTCGATGCCTCAACGCTCCAGCGACGACGTCGCGGCGGAGTCCAACGGATGACTATGATGAAGTTCTCTGCTCCCCTCTCTGGTGCCAGCTCACTGACGACGCTGCTCGGCGTCGTGTCGGTGGTTACCGCCTGCGCGAGCGAAGACCCGGGCAACGGCGAGACCGCACCTGCAACGACCGACGGACTCGCGACGCAAGGTCTGCCGCCCAATTCCACGCCGCCAGGGACGACCGCTGATCCCACCGGGACGAGTTTCAGCCCCGGCGGCCAGCCAAGTGGCGTCGTCCCCGATCCCTCGTCGACTCCGGTGGCGTCGACTCCCGCACCTGGCACTTCCGTTCCGACCACGGTCGGCTCGACACCGGGGCAACTGGTCACTCCGGAACCGAGTGGGGGTCCTGTCGCCATGCCTGCGCCGTCCGTCACGCCAGAACCGGGGCCAGCTGCCACCGGCACAGACCCCACGCTGCCGCTACCGGACGAAACGAACTTCGACCATTGCGTCTACGGCTACGACCCGCTGCCGAGCGACGATACGATGGCCTCTGGTCCGGCGTTGTACGACGCCAACGGCGGGGGTGCTGCCATCGACACGATCGTCCAACCGGAAGTGTTGCAGTGGATGACCGACAACAAGTGGCAAGGCGCACACGTGATCTGGCACGCCGTGCGAGGCTGCGCTGATGGAACGGCGCGCGGCCTGTTAGCGCCGTTGGGGTACCCGGACATCTGCCAAGACTACCCCTTCTTGGTTCCCGCTGATCAGAACTGCAAGACCGTCGGGGACGGCTACCAGTTTTTGCTCTTTCATCGACACATGATCGAATCGCTGAAGCAGCTTTGGCCCAAGCATGCCGACGACTTCGACGGGTTCGACAAGTTCCCGACCACGAAGGAGGAACTTCCGGACATCTGGAATGAGAGTGATCCTGTATGGAACGAGCAGATCCTCGACGCGGCCGCCATCGGTGACAACATCGAGGATCATCTGGACCTATTCCCCGACGAGGGTTCGCTGGGCTTCTGGCTGCAATGCCCGGTTGGCTCCAGGGCGCCTTCGTTTGCTCCCCAGTTACCGTACGTCGGCCTGCACTTCAACCTTCACGATCAGTGGTCACGTGGCGCCACTAGTGACCACGGCCTGAACAACGGCCAGGTGAACATCACGAACTACATGTTCTGGAAGCTTCACGGCTGGATCGACAAGGTGTGGGAGAAGTATCGCGTCGCGAAGGGTCTGACAACGGACGAGGCCGCCGTGCAGAAGTACAAGGCGGACATGGTCGCTCAGTGCCGCGAGATGGACACGGAGATCGAAATCCTCCAGCAGATGCCCGGTCAGGGACCCACCTTCGAATGTCCCCCTGAAGTCGACGAGACTGGCGAGTACCACGAGAAGATACGGCCCATCTTCGAGAACGAGCGCAATCACTGCACGAGCTGTCACGGCCCCGCGTTGACCTCTCCGTACGCCGGGCTCACGCTGGGCGGAGCTATTTCGAGCAAGTGCGTCACTGATAGCCTCAACCGCGAATCGATCTCTGGGGGGCAGTTCAAACTCGTCGAACCGGGAGATCCCCAGAACAGTTGGCTCTACCTGAAGGCCGCTGGACTGGCGGAATCTGCCGGCTGCGTCGACGGGACCAATGCGTGCAATACTGCGACGATGCCGCCGAGCGGCCGCACGATGACGGACGAGGAACTGCAGACCCTCTACGATTGGATCAAGAGCGGCGCCAACTGATGAGGGCCGTTCTCGATCGGCATGAGCCGTAGCCAGCAGCATCCAGGGCCGCCGAGCGCCGCGAGGCGGACTGCTCGACGCCTACGTTCGCCTATCGAAGTGATCATCACCTGCAGGACGTGCACGAGCATCTCGTGACCGCGAGGGACGCCGCCTGTTCGACGAGCGTTCGAAGCCGCGCGCATTCCTGTCGAGCGCTTCGGCCGCGGGTCGAAGCCGCACCCTCGCGGCCCGCAGTCGCCACCTCTCCGGGGCGAGGGTCTGAGGATCGCTACTGGCACCTGCGGCGTGACCGCGGCGTCAACGCCACGGTTGCCCCGCCAACAGTTTGAACAAATGCACCTCAGAGTCGGCACTAGCGATTCACCAGATATCCAGTAAATAGCTAGAACTACAGGATTTATTTCCAGGAATCGAATCCGTTTCGTATTCCTGTGAATACGGTTTGTTGGCATGATGGCTGGCGCGATGCGGGTCGCCGTGCGAATTCAGTCGTGTGACCCCGCCCAGTCCCAGCGCACGCCGCTGTCCCGTGGACGTGTTTCGCTACCACGACTACCGGACCTTCTTGTCGGACTTCTACGACGCCAAGAAGAAGCGCGGCTATAGCTACCGCGCCTTCTCCATGGCCGCGGGGCTCGGTGCCCCCAACTACCTCAAGTTGGTGATCACCGGACGGCGCAACCTCAGCCCGAGCACCGCAGGGCGCTTCGCCGCAACGTGTGGCTTGGGCAGAGAAGCGACCGACTACTTTCTGCTCCTCGTCGAGTTCAATCAGGCCAGTTCCAACGAAGAGCGGGCGGCGCTGTATCAGCGTCTCTCCGCGTTCCAACGATACCGCAAGGTACACAAGTTGGAGCTCGCCGACGCCGCCTACCACTCCACGTGGTATCTCCCGGCGATTCGCGAGCTCGTGCAGAGCAAACACTTCGAAGAGGATCCGGAATGGATCGCCAATGCGCTGGTACCTGCGATCAAACCAGCCGAAGCCCAAAAGGCAATCGAGGTGCTGCTCGAACTCGGGCTGCTCAGCCGCAACTCCGAGGGGCAACTGTGTCAGCAGGATCGTGTTGTATCCACGGGTGCACAGACGTCGGGGGTACACATCCGCAACTACCACGCCGAGATGCTCGATCGCGCGCTCGTATCGATGACTCTGGTCCCGGCCGCAGAGCGAGACATCAGCTCGCTCACGATGTGCCTCGGTCCCAAGGCGTTGGGGCACCTCAAAGAACGTCTCGTTCAACTCCGCCGCGAGTTGATCGAACTGTGCCTGACCGAAGCCGATCCCAGCCAAGTCCTGCAATTGAACCTTCAGCTCTTTCCGTTGAGCCGAAATACGGCTCAAACGGCTGCGAACAAGCCGACGCGTCGTCAATGACTCGCACGAGGAACTCCATCCATGACCCTTCCAGAAACGAACTCGAACCCTCCACGCTCCGCCAAGAACTCACCGTTGGAGGGGACAACACGCGCCACACGCCCCCGATGGTTTCAGATCTTGACCGTCTCGATACTGATCGGTGGAAGCGCCTTGATGCCGGCGTGTGGAAGCCGGGCCTCGGACGCCGTGACGGAAACTGGAAACCCACCATTCTTGGAGAAGGGCAAGTTGGAAGTCCAGCTCGAGAACGGCGAGATCATCGTCATCGCGGAGCCCGGAGCCGTACCTGCAAAGGCCAAGGTGCAACTGATCAACGAAACCACCGGGGATGAAGCGGAAACTACCGCCGGCAACGACGGCTCTTTCGAGCTGACCGTCTCGGGAGACGCCGGCGACGAACTGCGCATCGAGGTCGACAGCGGCGAAAAGTCCCGCACCTACGACGTCCCCGCTTCGAGCGCCCCCATGCCGGGTCCCAATCCAAGCCCAGAGCCAAACCCAAGCCCAGAGCCGGACGACTCGCCGATCGCTCCTTTCGCTCAACTGAGCTGCGACGAACTCTACGACTCCGCGCGAGACCGCCTGAACGACGCGTTCGACGCGGCCGACTCCAGCTGCGAGCAAGATGCTGACTGCACACTCCTCGATGCCGGCTCGAGCTGCGCGTTTTCGTGCGACGTGCGAGCCGTATCCATGGAGGCGGCAGCTGACATCGAAGCCGCGCGCAAATCGATTGAGGCCGGTGAGTGTGCCGCCATCGACGCTGGCGACTGCGACCCGGAAGTGATCGGCTGCGACCCGATCGATGCATTCCCCAACGGGGTGGGCTGCATCGCGGGCCGCTGCGGTGCAAAGCCCGACGTTCCCAATCAACCGACTTCCCCGGACGAGCAATGCTCGACGTTGTCAGCCCAGATGAAGGAACTGGAACAGGCACTGGTAGACGCCGATCGCACCTGCACCGAGGACACCGACTGTGTACTCGTCAGCGCCAGCAGTGCGTGCTCGAGCTCGTGCGCCGAAGCGTCGATTTCGCTGACCGGGGAGGCACAGGTCGCACAACTGCGAAACAAGCTCGAGTCCGACGTGTGTGCGGCCTTCGACGCCAACGACTGCGGATTCCCAGAGGTCGGGTGTGTGACGATCGAACGGTTCCCCAACGGCCCTGGCTGTGTAGACGGAGCCTGCGGAGCCAAGCCAGACTCCGTCGTGTGTTGGGGGCTCGGAGTCTGCGCGGACGACGAGTTCTGCGACTTCGAGGAGGGCGAGCTGTGCGGACAGACCGACGCCACCGCAGAATGCAAGCCTCGGCCCGAAGCCTGCGACGGAGAGCTACTTCCGGTCTGCGGCTGCGACGGCAAGGACTACGGCAACGCTTGCGAAGCGGCGCGTGCCGGGGTCGGCGTCTATACGTCCGGGGAATGCCAACAAAGCATGTAGAACCAAGCTGCGCTGCTCGTTCGAAGGCCGAAGCCACCGTTCGCTGAACGAGTGGCTTCAGTCGATGGGAGCTCATCCGCTGGCGAATCACCGACACTCCGCCGGCCCTTTCGCTGCTCCTTACCGGAGGGTGCACGCCTCGCTGCAGAACGCATTCGGCGAACCACCCGGGTCACACTCCTCCGAGAAATCGACGACACCATCGCCGCAAAACGGACCGAGCACGCAACCCGGAGCGCACTCACCGTACCCTCCGGCGTTCACCCCATCATCGCACTGCTCGCTCGACTGGATGATGCCGTCACCGCAGTACGGCCCGATTCGACAATCGGCCGTGCACCCAGCGTAGCTTGGACCATTGTTGGCACCGTCATCACATTGCTCACTTCCCGAAATCACCCCATCACCGCACACTGATTCGCAACTGCCGACGCAAGCATAGCCGGCCTCGACCCTGCAACCAGCAGCACAACCGTCGCCATCTTCAGTGTTGCCGTCGTCGCACTCTTCGGTTCCCGAAACGATGGCATCTCCGCAGAAGGGCTCGAGCGTACAATCGGCCGCGCACCAACCGTCACCCACACCGTTGTACGGACCGTCGTCGCATTGTTCATCTCCTGCAATGATGCCATCGCCGCACACGACGGCAATGCAGCTGTTCCCACTGCACGTGTAGCCCGCTTCTCGCTGGCAGATCGCCGAACAGCCGTCGCCGTCCTCGGTGTTGGCGTCATCGCATTGCTCGGACGATGCGCGCAATCCGTCACCGCAAACCGCCTGGTATTGCACGACGCATGCACTCCCCGGCTCGCAGGCGAAGCCCGGCTCGACCTCGCAGTTGGCGCTGCACCCGTCTCCTCCCTGCGCGTTGGAATCGTCGCACTGCTCACCTACGGCGACGATCGCATCGCCACACACTGCCCCGTCACCGGAAAACGGACATGCCGTGCACCACAACCCCAAACCGGAGAACAAGAATGAAAGCCGCCAATCGCGCGCGGGCACGCGCCAGGGAAGCTCAAAACGGAATTGGTCGAATGGAATCATGTCTACCTCGTGAACTGTGACAGGATGGCGAAGGCCCGACTCACTCGACTGTCGAGCCTGTCATGCGTTGCATCCCCGTCAGAGGCAGACCAACGGCAAACCTTCACGGACGCGTGCCGAGAAGACGAAAAAAGGCGGGGAGCAGGCTCCCGCCGTGTTCGATCGTCGCCCTCTCACGACACGATGCCGATGACCCCGGAATCGGTCCCAAACGAAACGGGTCTGAACGGATCGAGGTGTTGAATCGCTGCACCAGTCGCCGCAGACGTGCGAACCCCCCTCATCGCTACTATCGAGCACCGCGATCCGATAAGCTCCCCCCCATGTTCCGACGCCCCCATGCATCATTTCTGGTTGGCCCCCTCCTCGGAGTTGCCCTCGCGATTTCGACGGGCTGCGGAGGAAAGTCCAGTGATGAGCGATTGAGTCAGGGCGCTGACGGACCATCGGCAGGTAGCAAGCCGGGGCGCGACGCCGGAGCCGACTCGAGCGATGACGGCACCGTGAACAACGGCGGGTCAGACAAAGATCCGACGCCAAACGTAGGCAGCGGCGCGAGCGGTCCATCCGGGCCGACAAGTCCGGCAGGGTCGACTGGGCCGTCGGGGCCCTCAGGTTCGACTGGGGTCGGCTCGACCGGACCTACCGGCGGCTTCTCGACACCCGGCCCAACCGGATCTTCGGGGATCTTCGGGCCGACGGGCTCCAGCGGCGCAACGGGCTTCGGTCCGACTGGGCCCACCGGAGGCCCGTTTTTCGGACCAACCGGACCCACTGGATCTACTGGAGGATTCGGCCCAACTGGAGGAACGGGAGGCCCGATTTTCGGACCAACCGGCCCAACCGGCCCAACCGGAGCCACCGGGGGGTTCGGCCGGACTGGAGGAACGGGGTCAACCGGCGCGCCCTTGTGTGAGTCATCTGCCTCATCACAATCCGACGCTTGCCGGGGCTACCACGTATGCCGCACGGATTTCATCGAGACGAGCCGCGCCGAGGCGCAGTGTGTCGTCGTGGCGGGGAGCGATCAAGATGAACTGTCGTGTGCATGCTTGCGCGGCGAAGGCGACCTCTGGTTCCACATGGCGGGGACCGACCCATCGACGGCAGTTTGCCTGAGCGTGGTGCAGGACTGCTCAGAGCCTCGGCTTGCAACAACTAGTGAACACGATTGCACCAACGAGGTCGATACCTCGGAAGCCGGTCGCTGCCACGGGTCCAAATCGTGCCGCCAATCGGGCAGCCTCAACGGGCGTGCCATTACCGCAGTGGA
This sequence comes from Deltaproteobacteria bacterium, assembly GCA_003235365.1. GTDB lineage: Bacteria > Myxococcota_A > Polyangia > Polyangiales > Polyangiaceae > SZUA-265. The sequence continues at coordinate 1,458 of QJWJ01000517.1, read as the reverse complement.
CGAGTTTGCCGTCGATTGCACCTTGGCCACTGACGGTTGGCACTGCTCGTGTATCGGTGTGGATACTGCCTACGAGCTGGACCCAGTCGAGTTGGATAGCGACGCAGGTTCGAATGCCTGCAGCGCCGCGATGACCAGATGCACCAACTTGGAGCCCAGCGACGGAATGCTTTCGCTCTTTCACGAAGCGCTCGCACAAGGCTTTCTGGTCAAGTGACGTTCGGTTTCGAGGCGCGCTGTCGAATCCATCGATGACGTGCCAGCGACCAGGAATTCGAGCCCCTACGACGAGCCGCCGCACTCGACAAGCCACCTACAGATACCCACAGCCAGTACCGCTCTGAAGGGTCCCAGAGCACCGATCAGCTCGCCAGCGCACGGAAATGCCCCGAAAAATCGCCCCAGCGGGAGTGAGGGCGGTTCTCGGCGCCACGTTCGGGCACTCGTGCTCGCAGCTCGGGGCTCTAGCACTCGTGCTCGCAGGTCGGGGCTCTAGGTTGTTGATTTGTCGCGGCAATCAACATGATTGCCGCTCCTAGCGAGTCCCTGGTCCCCCCCTTCCGCCGCGCCGAACGGAGCCGAACGGGGCCGAATGGGGGATTCGGCCAGGGCGCAGGACCCGGGTGAACGGCGCGGCCACTTCCCTTCGTCGTTGGTCGTCAAACCGTTCACAACCCGCCGACGGACGCCCACCTTTCACGATTGCTGCATTTCGGACTGATCAGATCCGTGACGACTCTGGGCGAAGGAATGGTGCAGGGTGTACTCTTGTTGGCTGGGGTACCGCGCACCACCTCGTTCCTCGGGAGGGAGCGCCGGGGCGCGTCCGCAATCACCACGATCGACGAATCGCGAAGGAGGCTCACATGCTCAAAGAAGACGTAGCAACCATGAACGACAGGGAACGTGAAGCGTTGCAGCTCAGCTTTCACCCCAACATGACGACGCGAAAGGTCCGAACAATCGTGTTGAGTTCGGGGCTCGTCGCGCTGGGGATCGCGCTGTTCGCGCTATTTGGTGCGGGCATCGAGTTACTTGCGGGCATCAGCGTCGCGACGATAGCCGTGTCGGCGGTCGAAAAGCTCACCTACACTCGGGCCATGACGCGGTACGAATCACTCGTACGCAAGTTGGTGCACCGCCTGGAATCGCTCGAGGGAACCCCGTTGAGCCCAATCGGGGAAGCGGATGAAACGGTCACACCACTCATCTCCTCACCGCCTGAACACCCGGACGCCGTCGCGCCCACCGCGCGAGCCAGCTGAATGAGCGTTCGTTGTGCTCGCCCATTCAGGCTGGAGCGCCCAGGGCACCACGCCGGGGTTCGACGGGTGTTGCGAAACGCCCCGCAGACCCTCGATACCCTCATTTCGCCGTCGGCGAACGCCCTGTCGAACCCGGCGGGCCTTTGGGTGGCGTTCCGACACGACCCCGGGAACCCTCCGACCCTCCGCTCGC
>QJWJ01000194.1 GCA_003235365.1 Deltaproteobacteria bacterium | reverse complement strand
CATGAGAGTGATGGGGTGGGCAACGACGAACAGAGCCGCGACAACGGCGAAGATCGAGCCGCCCAGCATTTTCGCGAGCCGATAACTCAGCAAGACGAAGACCGGGAGCAGCAGCACGTTCAGCAGGAAGGCGTTTCTGTAGGAATAGCCCAACGCAGCGTGCAGAACGCTGACCAGAAAGGGGAACAACGTCGGCCGCTGGTCGATGGCCACGTCCACGTCCCAGTAGCTGCCATAGTAGTGCTTTCCAGAGACCGTAAACGTCGCTGTCTTCGACGCGAACAGGTTCTTGGACGTGCCCACCAGATTGGCTTCGTCGGAGAGCACGCGTAGGGCGGGCTCGACCGCGAGCACCGCGAAGATCGTCACCGCTGCGGCAATGACGAGACCCGGCCAATTCTCTTTCGTCCAGGCAATGACCCGCCGTGGCACCACGCCCCGGGCCGCGTGGAGGCAGACGCCCAGCCAGATCAACGTCGTAGTCATCAGTAGGTAGTACGTGGCGTGGACGAACAGCCGCTGGGCAGTGCCGGCGTCGAACGCGACGATTGTCACTGCAATCGCCAGTCCGACTGCCACGGCGGCAGGAGCGCTCCAGCTTTTTGCGTTCGACGAGGTCATTGCGCGTACTCGATGGCGCCGGTGCCACGCCACTCCACGACGGGTCTACACCATCGTCGCCAATTCTTCGATTCTTCTCTCAGCCGCCGTTAGTCGGCTTGCCCTCGCCGCATGGGGCTATCGACCTTCAGCATCAACGTCACTCTGGACGGCTGCGTCGACCAACAGGAAAGCATCGCCGACGACGAGTCACACGGCTTCTTCACCCGCCTCACGGACGAGGCCGGCGCGACGCTGTGGGGCCGCGTCACCTACGAGATGATGGAGAGCTACTGGCCCACGGTCGCCCGCGGCGACGTGGAGACGCCGCCAGCGATGCGGCAGTGGGCGGTCCAGCTGGAGGCCAAGCCGAAGCAAGCGTTCGCGATTCGCAAACGCTCACTCGATGCTCGAGTTGCTCTCTGCGAAGCCGCTCCAGAGGGGCGCGGTCGCCCTGCACTACCGGCGCGCGCTGACTCGGAGCAGCCGCGCCGACGGAGCTCGCGAGGTCGGCGCGTCGTCCCACGCAGCGGTCCCGCGCGACGTCCGGGTGTTCGTCCTCTCATTCCAACACGTCGACCGCACCCAGCAGCGGTACATAGCTGCCGTTGCCGAGCTGACCGCCGCCGTTGTACCCCCAACAGCGAGCCGTGCCATCGTCGAGCAGCGCGCAGGTGTGCCAGTAGCCCGCGGATACGGCGACCGCATTAGTCACCCCCTCGACGGGGACAGGCCCTTGCAACTCCGCGCTCGGCGCGACGCCGAGCTCGAGGTGTGCGCTGTGTCCCCAACAGTAGACTTGCCCCGAGCCCTCGACCGCACAGGCATGGTTCTCACCAATCGCGACGTCGACGGCGTCTGACAGACCGGCGATGAGGACCGGGCTCGCCTGCCAAGTATCGCCCGCGCCAGGGTAGAGCCAGTCACGACCGTAGCCCCAACACTCGACGCTGCCCGTGGCTGTTGCCGCGCAACTCGCGGAGCCCCGCACGTCGATCGCTCGCACGTCGCCGAGGCCTGTCACTTCCAACAGTTCGTCGACGTCCGTATCACTCGATTCGCCATTTCCGAGCTGTCCCACGTCGTTTGCCCCACCGCAGTGGACCCGGTCATCGGGGGCCAGGACGCACGCGTGATCGCTGCCTGCTTCGAGCTGCCGAGGAACGGCCGAGCCAATCGCGGAGAACCGGTCGGCACCGACGACTCGCACCGCATCGGCAAACGCAGTGTAGGTGTCAGAGCCGTCGAGTATGAACGGCGCGTCGGCTTCGAACTCGACCAAGATGGGAAACTCGCGATTTTCTTCGGTGCCGTCGTTCAGCTGTCCCCAGAAGTTGTCACCCCAGCAGTAGGCGGAATCGTCGACCATCACGGCGCAAGTATGCTGGGTACCGGTGGTCAGCTGTTTCGCCGTACCGACCAACGCGACGGGGGAGGCTAGCGCACTGTTTCTGGCACCCGTACCGAGTCCTCCAGCCCCCCAGCACTTCAGGTTCCCTGTGGCGGTGAGGCCGCACGTGTGAAAGTCAGCCGCGGCGATGGCCACGAGATCCTCAGTGGGCGGGTGCGGGGTGGTCGCCAAAGGCGCTGGAGGCTTGCCGAGTTCGATGTCGCTCCGCCAAACCGAACTCGCCGAAGGCCTCGATTTCTTCGTGCCATCCCCCAACTCTCCAGCTCGGTTGAGGCCCCAACAGCTGACCGAGTCATCACTACCGAGCGCGCAGCCTGACTCCCGTCCGACGGCGATCTGCCTCACCCCTCGCAGGCCATCGATTCGGATGGGCCCGACGACCTCGGGACCGCCTTCTTGCAGTTGGCCGTCCTGGTTGTCGCCCCAACAATACACGTCACCCTCGTCGTCGAGGGCGCAGCCCATGGTCCGACCCAGTTCCAGTTGTACGATGTTCTCGAGCGCCTTGACTTGAACTCGAACGGGCGACGAGGAGATCGTTCCGCCATCACCCAGCAGTCCCCACAGGTTGCTTCCCCAACACCACACCTCCCCAGCATCCGTGAGCGCGCACGTGGTGCTACCCGCGGCCGCAACGGACACCGCACCCGTTACTCCGGAGACCAAGTGAGGATTGTACGAAGAACTGGTGGTCCCATTGCCGAGCTGCCCCGAGGAATTCTCCCCCACGCACCAGACGGACCCATCCTCAGCCCGGCGACATTGATGCTCGTCCGTCGCCGCGAGCTGTGCAACGCCGTAGAAGAACGGGGTGGACCCGAGCAGGTGGTTCTCGTCGTAGTAGTAGTCGTCCTCGTCACGCGGAGCGTAGCAACGCGCACCACCACTGGCGACCACGCCACATGGCCAGCTACTCGCTCCCTTCCCCAGCGATAGCACCTGGACCATGTTTTCGAGCGGCGTTTGAGTCAACCAATCGTTCTCCAAGCAGCGAATCGTGCCGTCTGAGAATCTGCCGCAGGGTACGACTCCCACCTTGAGTTCCAACGCACCTTCGAGCGCGCGGACGCGAACGGCTGAGAGCGCATCGTTGGGACTGCGATTTCCCCAACAGAACACCGCGCCGTCCGCGTCGACGGCGCAAGCGGTCCAATCGCCAGCGTACAGAGCGCGAATGTCGCCCAGCGGCACGAGGCCCACGGTTGGATTGAACCCCGGTAGCTCCGCTAAAAGCCCTGCACCGGCGTGTGCTTCATCTGCAACATAGGGCTCCTGCCAATAGCAGCCGAACTGTCGTTCGCAGCCCGAGGCGTTGTGAAACGAGCGACAGGCGTCCGGACTACCCTCACAGCCGTGGGTGGGATCGCCGAATGGGTCGACCCCGATCACGAAGTCGCAACCTTGATTCGCGCATTCGCCTTCGGGAACCAAGCCACAGCTCGTGGCTGTGCCGGCGCAATACGCTTCGCCATCCGGGGAGTCCGGATCGACGTAGGGTCGACACAGCGCGCAGTCATCGCCTTCACAGAATTCGAGCCGGTCGCCGTCGCGCGTCCACACTGTTCGATGCCCACCGTCGCCGATGGATCCGTCAGCGTTGAGCAGGACGTCGCCGAGACTGCACCCCGCATCGCGGGCGTACAGGCCGAACTGGCCGAGTTCGACGTCGTCGAGCGCCGTCGACGCGAGCGTGCAACTGTATTGGCCGAAGCACTCGTCGAGAAACTCCTGATCCTGCGGTCGGACAGCAGTGGAGTCCACCGTCACGCTGTCATCTGTCATGCCACTGTCATCTGCCATGCTACTGTCATCTGCCATGCTACTGTCAGCCGTGTCACAGAGCGAGGCCGATTCGCAGTCTCGCTCTGCGGCGCCCCCCTGAATCGCGGGGACCGTACCGCCATCGGCCCGGTCCGTCGAAGCAGAGGCGACGGGCACGTCGCCGTCGACCGAACCCGTCGCGACTGTGGAAACGGAAGCATCGCTCTGCAGCGTCGGATCCGCCGGCGCAGCTCCGACCAGCGGGGCGTCGGCTGACGGCGTGTCGACTGGCGTCGTCTCGGCGTGCGCATCATCGCGCCTCCCGGCGTCGGAATACTCGGGGCCACAGGGCGGACTGGAACAAACGTCCTCACGACTCTCCCTCAATTCGGGCGCGGATCCATCGCGATCGCCAGGTCTGGATTCGTTCGCCGGATCGGCGCAAGCCGCAGCGAGTGCACACACCAACCCCAAACTCATGCCTCGTACGTTCATGGGCACCGCGTCGCACGCCAGGGCGGTGTCGATCAATCGTGTTCGTCGCGAGGCGCCGCGGATCGGAGCAACTCCCACGTGCTCGCAGCCTAGGTCTTCACGCGGCACAGTGAGATCGGAAATGCTCGATTGGTCAGCCTTCCGCTCGTCAGTTAGACTGCGACGGCAGCGAGGGCCGCGGATCACGATGTATCCCTGTAGCACTACCTCAGGTCAACCGTGGCGTTCGCCCTTCGTGCAAACTGTCCGCGTCACCCGGGCTGAGCATCGCGGTGCGACTCATTCGCGTTGGCCTGAAGATGCGGCTGCGCGGTCGCGTTCGTTCACAGGATGAGCCGAACCCCGCCGAGAGACTCGATATGGGGTGTGGCGTGGGGCAACGGGCGATTCGTCGCGTCGGGGGTTCACCTGCTGCGAACCAGTGAAAACGGCAAGGAGTGGGTGGACCCCGAGTCCGTGACCGGGTTGTGACCGGATTACTCGCCGGCGTTTTGCCGCGTCAGTCGTTTGAGATGAACGCTTTTCGGACCCTCACGCACGGCCGACAATCGTGCTCGCCGCTGGTCCCCGGCAGCGACGGTTGCACGGCTTGTGGTCGAGCGCGCGACATCTTCTTCATCACACCCGCCAACCGTTGAAGGAGCAATACGACGACCTCGTAGTCCGTGACGAGCCCCGGCCCGATGGATAACCCGAGACCGTTCAGCGAACCGAGTGCGAGCGACTTGGTCAGCTTGGAGAATCCTGCTGGGGTCGCTTCGAACCGGCCATTGACCGTCAGTGTGTCGAAACCGAAGAGATTCTTGAAGACGAACGCGAGTGAACTCGAATGCATCGCCACGTCACTCGGCTTGGCCCCCAGCACCTCGAACCCATCCACGATGGAAACCGATACGGTGGTGTCCAGGTCCGTCAGGCAGATGGCCACGGGCTCAAACGCACCGAGCAGTGGGATGTGCCGTATGATGTTTATCAGCGCCTTCGAGTTCAGCTCGAAGATCTTGGTGCGGTATCGATCGAACTCGACTGCCAGTTGGTCCACCGAGACGGAGGCGCCGGGTGGCCACATGGGGAGCCCGGCAAGATTCGAATAGACCTGCCGGAACCGTTCACGCGCCATCCCATCGTCACCGCTGGCCTCTGAATCCCAGACATCACCAGGAAAGAGTACGACGGAACGGGACCCAGCACTGTCGATCGCTGCCGCCGCAACGTCTGGGGTGTTTACGCGGTCGTTGAGATAGGCGTTCTCCTCGTTCGAGAAGTAGACGAAGCTGGCAAACGGAATCGTAACCCGAGGGCGCAATACCTCGACCTGCATGTGAAGCGTCGCGAGCTTGTTCCGGGCAGCGTTCTCGCGGAAACGCGTGTCGTCTCGCCCCCCCTTCCACGCGGCGTAGCTGAACTGCGTGAGCAGGACGTCGATAGGCCCCACACGCCGCGCCAAGGCTGCCAGTGCCGAACGTTTTGCTATCGGGCAATCGTTGAGGTTGAGCAGTGATGCCGTTCCATCGGTGACGTGCAGCCAGGAATCATAGAACTCCGCGGTTCCCACGGTCAGCCGAACTCCGTCGATGATCCGCGTTTTCCCCGCCGGCATCTCGAGTACTTCGAACCCTTGCCCGACCAGAAAGTCGCGCACCCGGCCGTCACGGGTTTGTTGAAAGAGGACCGGCACGGACTTGTACAGCGGAGCGATGTCTCGAAAGAACTTGGGAACCAGATGGTCCGGATGCTCGTGGGAGACCCAGATGTGCGTTACACCGCGCATCACCTCGTCGAGACCCAGCGGGGTATTCACCAGAAGATCCCAGCCAAAGTTGAACGCAGGACCGTCCAACCAGGGATCACACAGGATGACGAGATCCCCTATCGAAATCTTCACACAGGCATGATTGACAAACGTGACCCTCATATCGACCGTCCCTCTCGACAAATCGCAACGTATGAGGCAGCCAACCTCGAGTCAACCAGTGGAAACGCAGCAACAGCCGCACGACTGCTCCACCCCGAACACGCTCCGTTGCACCGATTCACGCCTCATCGACATCAACTGTTAACAACCCTCACAAACCGACACCGCGACCACACCTGGATGAGCGTTCACGATTCAGGAACGCTCATTTGATGCAACAGAGAACGGAATCGAGAAAGTGCAACGGGCGGTTCTTCGGGCCCGGAGCAGTGCGCTTGCATGGCGCAACGTGCCGGCGTCCACTGGTCGGGCACGATGCGTGTACGACACGAGACCCCAGCGATACCGCAACGAGTCCGCGCGCAACGCACGGACGACCGCACGAGGCTTCTGGTGAAACTCCGCCAGAGCGGATACAGCGCGCCGACCCCGTCCCGCGTTCCTTGATTGTTACACCGAACTCGACTCGGAACGCGCAGCGCGCGCCCGGCACCGTCACGAGATTCACCGGCGCCGGGCAAACGCGCACCCGCGTTCGAGCGATTCACAAGACGCCGCAACCCATGAACACCGAGCTCCAGTAACGCCCGTTCGCTGGTCGAACCGTGCGCACCCGCAGCGGATCGAGCATACGCCGGGGGTGAATCGCTCCGCACCCGAGGAGTCGCCCAACTCGCTGGAAGAACTGGACGTGTGAATGCACTTGCGGAAGGCTCCGCGGCGC
>QJWJ01000207.1 GCA_003235365.1 Deltaproteobacteria bacterium | reverse complement strand
GGTTGGGGATTGCGATGACGTCGGTCGATTTGGCGACTTCCGGATTGGACCGTTGGGTGACAGCTGCTGGTCTCGTCGCGATGTTCGTTGCGTTCTTGGTCGCCTTCGCTGCTGCGCACATCGGCTCTCTGGCGGCACGGCGCCTGACGGCGATTGCGTCGAACATGGCCGGCGGTGACTTGAACGCACGTAGCAACCTCCCAGGACAGGACGAGTTCGCGGTCTTGGGTCGCGCGTTGGATCGCCTGGCGGAAAGTCTGTCTGACACGCTCAAGCAGTTGAGAGAAGAAAAGGGGCGGCTCGATCGAGTGCTTTCCAGCATGCACGAGGGCGTGTTGTTGGCGGACTCCGCCGGGGACGTGCAGCTCGTCAACAGCGCGCTGGTGGAAATGCTGTACTTGCCTCCGAACCCCGTGGGCAAGCCCGTACGCGACGTGATCGAACACCTCGAGCTGCGCGATTTGATGGATGCGGCTCGCGAAGGCGAGCCACAGAGTGCCGAGGTCAGCTTGCAACGCGGTCCAGCCCGCAAGATCCTCGCCAGTGCCCGCAGCTTGCCTCGCCGAAGCGGCGTGCTGGTCGTGCTGGTCGACATCACCGAACAGCGCCGATTGGAAACGGTTCGACAGGAGTTCGTTTCCAATGCGTCTCACGAGTTGCGAACACCAATCGCGGCCATCCTGTCCGCCGCAGAAACCTTGCAGAGCATCGTGGCGGGCGAGCGGGGACCACAGAGCGGGTTCTTGGACATGATCAGTCGTAACGCCCAGCGACTCAAGACGCTCGTCGACGACCTGCTGGCGCTGTCGCACATCGAGTCGGGGACCATCAAGTTCACTCCGGAGAACATCCGTCTTCGCCCCGCGGTCGAAGCATTGATGAACGATTTCGCGCCCGCTGCGCGCAAGAAGAACACTCAATTGTTCTGCCTCGTGCCAAGTGACATCGAAGTCGTTGCGAGCCCGCGTGGCCTTCAGCACGTCATCGGAAACCTGGTGGACAACGCAATCAAGTACTGCCCTTCGGGCGCGAAGGTGACCGTCGATGCGCGCAAGGAAATGGGTCGGGGGGTGATCCGCGTGATCGATGACGGCCCGGGCATTCCGAGGGAACACCGTGCGAGGATATTCGAACGATTCTACAGGGTGGATGCTGGTCGAAGTCGTGAGCTGGGTGGTACCGGGCTCGGCCTGTCCATTGTGAAACACTGGGTCGAAGCGATGGGCGGGAGCATTCGGGTGGACCCCGCCGAAGGCAAGGGGACTGTGTTTACCGTGTCGCTGGCCCTGGCTCGCGACAGTTCCATTCCCGGGTGAAATACGCCCGAAAGTATGCCGAAAACGCGTCTGGCGATTTGCGACAACTGTCTCGGCGGTGTCACGAGGCCGTCACGCTAGTCACGCACTCTCGACCCCGCAATGCCCAGAGTACTGATTGTCGAAGACGATCCCGACATCGGAGCAGTGTTGGACTACAACCTGCAGAAAGAGGGATTCGAAACGCGCCTCACGGATAGTGGCGCTCGCGCACTGCGATTGATGCGTGAATCTCCCGCAGACCTCATGGTTCTCGACTTGATGCTTCCAGACGTTCACGGACTGGACGTGTGTCGTGAACTCCGTAACCACAGCGCCACCCAAGGTGTGGCGATCCTCATGCTCACTGCCAAGGGGCAAGAGAACGACAGATTGATGGGACTCGAAGCCGGTGCTGACGACTACATCGTCAAACCGTTCAGCATTCGTGAGCTGGTCCTTCGCGCCAAAGCCGTACTGCGACGTTCCGAGGGCGCCAACGCCGACGCCGCGGCTCGAATCGAAAGCGGCCCGATTGTCGTCGACGAGGCCGCACACCGCGTGTTCGTCAACGGCCAAGAAACGCCGCTGACGAACACCGAGTACAAGCTACTGGTGCTGTTCATGAAACGACCGGGTCGCGTGTTCACTCGAAGGCAGCTGCTGGATCAGGTTTGGAACATGCCCGGCGACATCGTGACTCGCACCGTCGACACCCACGTGAAGCGACTGCGCGAGAAGCTGGGCGAGGCCGGTTCCGCCGTAGAGACCGTACGCACCGTGGGCTATCGGTACATGACGCTTCGCGCCTGATCGTCTTCTCGTTGCCAGACGGTCGCAGTTGCCAGACGTCGCAGTTGCCAGACGGTCGCAGTGCCGGTCGTGCTGTGCTGTGCTGTGCTGTGCTGTCTGGATGGGCGAGCGCGATTTGTGAACGCTCATTCGATGCAACAGAGAGCGGAGTCGAGATTGCGACTGCAAACGGGGGCAGTTTCTCTGGCCCTCACCGAAACGGGGGCGTGGGAAACTGCCCGACAATCGTGCTCGCCACTTCAGCGACCCGACGGCGGTGACGGGGGTGTTGGCCACGCTCGAGGCGTGAAGCTTGCCGCGTGCAGTGCGACGCCTTCTCGTAGGCCTGCGTGTGGAACCACGAAGCGGTCGAGTCCAAACAGGTCGGTGATCACACCCAGCACGACCGCGGTCGGGCCGATGCTTTGCAGCCGTTTTGCGGGCACACCCCGTTCTTGCAGCTCTTCGGGAGTCGCTTCCAACAAGCGCGGGATCAGATCGGCCAGGACCACCGAGGGGACCGTATTGCCTTTGGCGACCAATCCGTAACTGTAGACCAACGACAGAATGAGTCGCGCAACGCCGGATGCGAACACGAGTATCTGGGGGGGCTTGCTCGGGCTGCCGACGATGGCCGGCTCGATCGTTCGACGTACGAACGCTGCCATCTGTTCGATAGCGACGTTGCCGACGTTGGAGAGCCCGGCGAGGCGTTCCGCCAGCGCCAGCACGCCGAGGCGCACGCTCACCATGTGTTCCGGGCGTGCGCCGATACCCCAGGCCAGTTGCGTTGCGCCGCCACCCAAGTCGACCACAGCCATCGGAAGTCCGGAACGCCCGACTTCGGAGGTTGCACCGATGTAGGTCAGGGCGGCTTCTTGTTCACCGGTGAGCACGCTCACTGCCAGTCCCGTTTCGGCTCTGACTGCTTCGAGGAACTGCACCCCGTTGCTCGAGTCCCGCACCGCGCACGTCGCGATCGCCACGACCGGTCCCGCTTTTGCACTCGGTGGTGCCCTGGAAATCAGCCGGGACACCGCTGCCACGCCTTCGTCGAACCCTTCGGGAACCAACACGCCCTGTGGAGAAACGAAGCGCGCCAGCTGCACGAATTCGATGGCCGAGAACAACGGCTCGACACGTCCCGCATCGGTGACGCGCGCTTGCAGCATCTGAAAGCTGTTCGAGCCGAGATCGAAGACGGTGACAGTCACGGAAGATTACCGGATCGAGACGTGGTAGCGACGGCCTCTGCTCACTGACAGGGGGCTGCTCCGAGCACGTGCGGGCAGTGCAGTGCGGGCAGCTGAGTGTCGATGGCCAGTCGGATGTGGTTGATGCGGCATTCGACGGTATTGCCCGCCGTGCCGTTGATCGTGAACGGCTCAGCACTTCGGTCGAGCTGTTCACACTCGGTGAGGCAGTCGTCTGCTCCAGAGTCTGGGAGAAACGCTTTGCAAGCGATGCTTCGCATGTCGCAATAGACCTCGCACGCCGTTCCGCAGAAGTCGCCTCCGTACATGCTTGCCGCCTGACAGTTTGCCTCGCGTTCGGCGTCGAAAGCATCGAAGGCGGCCCGGGCATTGTCGAGCCGACACTCGATGCTGTTGCGAGAGCCGGCCGGCACTTCGGATTGGGGGTGCAGCACCTGAGTGCAGACATCCATGCACTGGGCGGCCGTCGAGTACTGAGGGAGCAAGGGCCGTTCTGGATCGGAGTTGTCGGCGCAGTTGTCCATTCGCTCGCAATACTCCGTACACAGTTCCTGTTGGGTCACCCCGGCCTCTTCCACCGGTGGCGCCCCCGATTCTTGCTGCGCGCTCCCGTCCGGGGGCGACGGCGACGCGTCTTTGCGCACCGTCGGGTCGGGAGCGGGTCCGCCGTCGTCCGGTGCCGTGGGCATCGGGTTCGGTGTGGTGGTGGTCGCAGAAGGCATTGCTCCGGCCTCGGGCGAGCCGTCGATGCCGGCTTCCGCCCCTGCGGCCGCGTCCAAGGGCGGCCGGGAGTCGTCCGTTTCATCGTCGGTCTGCGGCGCGCCGCCACTGTCTTTCAGTGGTTGAGTTTGTTTGCCTGCGCACGCGGGAAACAGTTCTTCGTCGCACTGTGCCTCTTCGATTCCGAGCAGGCTCGCACAGCCCGTCATCGCGACGAGCGCGATCGAAGCCGCGCCCAACCGACGTGCCGTCGGCACTTCGCACGTCCTCATCACCAGGTTCCCCCGTAGCTGAGCATGGCACCGTTCGGCGACGGCTCGTCTTCGGCGGTGAAGAACAACGTTGCGCCGACGCCGACACCGACGATCGCGACGATGGCGGCTCCGGTGGCCACCGCTGCCTGTTTCAGCGCTTTGTCCCGTTCGGAGACCCCGGTCGGAGAGCAGCGATTTTCGACGCAGTGATCCTCGGAGTTCGAATTGCTGTTCTGGGCCATGACGGTGAACAACCCGCTGACCCCGCCCGCAATCACGCCGGCGCTGGCAATGATCAACCCCAGGGTGCGTTGCGAATCGTCTTTCGGGGTGGCGAGATCAGTGCCGTCTGCGTCGAAACCCGAGACGACCGGCGCGGGGGAAGTGGCTAGGGGCGCTGGTGGCGGTGGGTTCGGCTGCAACGGCGTCAGCGGCAGGATGCGCAGTTGGTAGGGAGCGCTCAACGATTCGTCGAGGGTGATCGTGATCTCGAAGGGTTCGAAACCGGGCGCCGTGGCGCGGATGAGCCACTGCCCGGCGTCGACCGGAACGGCAACGCCGTAACTCCCTTCGGGAACGGGCACGCCGTTGCGCTTGACCTCGAAACCCGGAGGCCGTTCCTCGGGGACCTCCAGCATCAAGCGGATGAGTTGAGGCTCCAGAGCCGCGGCCCGCACCCGCGCGATCTCCACTCGCTCGGTCTCGGAGCGAGCCTCGGCGAACGCCGCCGCCTCCTCGAACGTTGCCCAGGCGCTCGCCAGGCGTCCCACTCGCTCGTAGCAATCGGCGAGGTGCAACAACGTACCGAGCCCCGGGTCCAACTGCTGGCTCGCCTCGAACTTGGGGCAAGCCTCGTCGAAACGTCCCGCTTCGACGAGCTGTCTGGCCTGGTCGAACAGAGCCTCCGCCGCGGCCTTGTCGGCAGGCTGCGCGTGGGCCGGCAGGATCCACAGACTGAGGCACAGGGCCATCAACCATGCGGTGATGCTTGCGGGGGGGGAAGTCGAATTCATGTCCAATCGTCCAAGACTTGGACCGCGTTGTAACCTCAACGCGGCTGGGCGCCAACCGTGCCGAGAGGCCGGTGCGCGGAAGACCAGCGCGCGAATCCCGCGCGGCGCTTGCTGCTTTCCAGACTGTTTCCGCGCGGGCGGCCAGAGATCGGCCGTCGCGTCACGGTCGTTGCCGTTCAGTGACGGCTCCCAAAACTGTCCGGATCCCAGGCGTCGCGCTTGGGGCGAGCAGTGCTGACTGCTGGAGTGGGCGCAGGGACGCTGGTTGCGGCCTTCTTTTTCGGTTTCGTTGCCTTGCGTTGCGGGGGAGCCGGCGGGCTGGCGGTTACGGGCGCTTCGGTTGGTGCGAGGCGCACGACGGGCGGTGCGCTCGGAGCGTCGGTCGGGGGGGGACTCGTTGCGGTCTCACGGGCCACGCTCCGCTGCGCCCCTGCGTCCGAAAGGGGCTCGCTCACGACCGTGACGGTGTCGGCGACCGCCGGGGCTCCGGGTGCTTCGACAGGGCTCGTCGATGCCTCGGTGCGTTCGGCGCTGATGGTGGCCGAATCGTCGTCTCCTGCGCCCCACACCGCTGCGATCGCTCCACCGCCGATCAGCGTCGCTACCACGGCGCCGATGGCGTAGATCGGCGGCCCGCTCGAGCGTGCTGCATGCATCGGCTCGGTGATGGATCCCACCGAATGAACGTTCATGGAGACGGCGCCATCGGTCACACCTTCGCTGATCGGTGCGGTGATTTGACCCGTCGGCGCGGCTTCGGTCTTGTCGAGCTGCAGGTCGCCCGTCGACAGGACGGCGCGGACGTTCCTGAAGGTCATCTGGGCGCGCGCACTGCCGTGGGGGAGCAACGCTTGGCCCAACTCCCCGACGGAGCCGAATCGGGCCAGGGGATCCTTCTGCAAGCAGCGATTGACGATGCTCTCGAGGGCCACCGGGACGAATGGCGCGACCTCACGCAGCGGGCGGGGTGGACGCGTCAGAACGTGGGCGCAAACCTCCGGGACCGTTTCTCCAGGGAATGCGCGTTTGCCTCCCAAGGTTTCGTACAAGATCGCGCCGAGCGCCCAAACGTCGGCCCGAGCGCTGACCTCGGACGCCTCCATCTGTTCGGGAGCCATGTACTGGGGCGAGCCGACGGCGGTGGCGGGGTTGGTCAGCACCCGACGTTGTGGGTCTTCGAGCTGCTTGGCAATGCCGAAGTCGAGCACTTTCAGGTCGCGCGTGCCGTCCGGCGCGGTGATGATGAACAGGTTCTCCGGCTTGAGGTCGCGATGGATGATTTTCGCCTTGTGTGCGTGGGCGAGGGCCTCACACGCCTGCAAGATCAGATCGACGGCTTCTGTGATGGGCAAGCGGTGTTCACGCTCGAGCACTACACTGAGGTCGGATCCCTCCAGGTACTCCATGACCAGGTAGGGGGCGCCGTCTTCGAGGCGACCGACGTCCAGCACGGTTCCGACGTGATTGCTACGGATTTTGGCCGCCGCGCGCGCCTCGATCAGCATCCTTTCGACGAGTGACTCATCCGTTGCGAGCTCCGGGCGAATGAGCTTCACGGCCACTTTGCGATCGAGGTCCAGGTGCGTGGCTTCCAGCACCAGCCCCATGCCACCGGCACCGA
>QJWJ01000270.1 GCA_003235365.1 Deltaproteobacteria bacterium | reverse complement strand
GCTTGACGAAGGCCTCACCGGCGGGGGGGACCGTCTCTCCCGAGTAGTCGAGGCCGAAACACTCCGCCTCGCCATCCGATACTCGTATCGCGCACTCGTGACCGTTGCCAGTCGCGGGAAGACTCAGCTCGGACTCGGACATCGGAGTGCCGATGTCCGAGTTCCAACAGTAAAGCCGCTGGTCTGTTGCTTTGACGGCACACAGCCGTTGGGCGAAGTCAGGTGAGACGCTCAGCGACAGGTACTGATCACCAGGCGGCGGCATGGTGACTGCGCTGAGCGATCCCCAACACTGCATGGTGCCGTCAGCTTTGAGGCCGCACGTGTGCCCGGTTCTCGCGCTCAATTGCTTTAGCGGTGTGCCCGCGGGGATACCGCCGCGCCCGTTAGTCTCCCCCCAGCACAACGAGGTGCCATCCGACTCGAGGATCCCGCAAGCGTACGAGCCGGCCAGGGAGAAGGACGACAGGCGCTCGGCGGGAGGCGGTAGATCTTTCACCACGTCATCCCAACCCCAACACTCCACCTTAGAATCGGATTCGCGCCGTCCGCAGGCGATGTTGATGTGCGTGCGTACCTCCAGGAAAGCGACGCCGGTCGGAGGTTCCGCTGAGCCGTGTCCATTCGCCCCCCAACACGCCGCCTCGTGGGTGTCGGCTCGCACCGCACAGTTGAGATCCAGGTACGACTCGAGCTGCACGAAGCTTCCCGCGGGCGCGTCCGTCTGGCCGACATCGTTTGCTCCCCAGCACGAGAGCTCTCCGCTTGGCTCCAGGATGACGCACGCGTGTCTGGTGCCCACCGAGACCTGGGCGACAGCGACGTCGGGCGTCTTCGCCACGAGCTCGTCGTTGCCCCAGCACAGCAGCTGATCGTCGTCGAGCCGGATACCGCACACCGCGCTCGAGCCGAGGGCGACGCTCTTGAACGCGACGCCGCTCGGGACAGGGGGTACCTCATTACCCCAGCAATCCAGAGTACTGTCTTCTTGTCGGATCCCGCAGCTCATGGTTTGTGCCGTCACGATGCTGGAGTATCGCTCCGGCGCAAGCATCGGGAGGTCGAGTGGAGTATCCCGAGCCGGTTCCGCAGACGCATCGAGCGCGCCGGGTCCGTCGGGGGAGGGACCTGCGTCTCGTGCCGACAGGGGGGGCCGCGCTTGCTTCGCTGGACCGAGCGACGCCAGGAACTCAGACTCTTCGTCCGGGAACAACACCGCGCAGTCGAGCTCAGCGGGACACCCGTCGAGATCGTATTCCGAGCAGGGGGTCGCTTCGCCGCCGCAGCCGAGCGAACGCCAGGCGCAGTTTGGGACCTCCGCACATCGCTTGTTCGCTAGCGCAGCGCAGGGCTGTGGTCGGGCGCTGCAGAACCCCGAGAGCGAGTTGTCCCAATGACAGCCGGGGATACCGAAGCACTCCGTGTCGGTCGCAGCTCCACCGCAACGGGACTCGACATACATCCCCTCGCCTTCGCAAGCGCCGACGACGGCGCAGCCGGACACGGCGCCGCATTCCTCTTCTGAGTAGCTTTCGCACGCGGGCGGGCGCCCAACACAAACGGGAACGTTCTCGGCGCTGTCGCAGTGCCCAGCCTCACTGCACACCATTCCCGAACCGCAGAGCCCGCCATGGCTGCAACCTGGCGCGCACAAGCCATCGGCACACACGCTGCCGGGCTTCTCGCAATCGGCGTCCTTCGAGCAATCCGCAACGCAAATGCCGTCGAGGATCCGCTGCTCGCGGTCTTCATGGCAGTAGGTGTCCCCCGTGCAGTCGTCTTCGTCTGCGCAGACTTCCCCCACATCATCGTGACTGTGACTCGTCCGCTCTACCTCATCGTTGCCCCCTGTCGTCAGGCAGGCGGCGGCAAAAAGACCACACGAGGCCAACCCCGCTGGAAGCAGCTGTCTGATCATAGGCTATGAAGTACCTTGGAAAGACTGTAAGCCACAAGTGCGCGCACAGATTTTACGCGCGTCGCGACGTCCGCCCACCGCGAACCAAACCAATCGGGTCGAAGTCGAGGGCAGACTTCAGGGCGAAGCACTTCGCTACCAACCGATATCAACCGGTGCCGATCAGCTCGAGGCTGCTCACGTCGTCTTGCGTCGCCTCGCCGCAGGCGAGAGTGTCGTGGCAGACTTCGCCCAACCGAGCGGAGTCCCCACTTCTCACCCCTTCGGGGGTGGGCAACCGAAAAGAAAACGTCACAACCGCGGATCGACCGGCTCGCTCTCCAACGCCAGCACCCCGAACACGCACTCGTGCACGCGGTATAGTGGCTCCTTCTCGACGAATCGGTGCAAAGCCTCCAGACCCAGTGCAAACTCGCGGAGCGCCAGGGAGCGCTTGGGTCCCAGTGCACGGGCGCGCAGTCGCTCGATGTGTTCGTCGAGCGTGTACTCGGGGCCGTAGATGATGCGGAGGTACTCCGGGCCGCGGCACTTCACGGCCGGTTGCACGAGGCCCTTCTTGCCACGCATCAACCACTCGATGGGCTTGACCACCATGCCTTCGCCGCCGCGTCCAGTCATCTCCTCCCACCAGCGGATGCCTTCGGCCTGGCTTTCGACGTCAGTCAAATCGACGACCCGGTAGGCAGTCTTGTGCAGTAGCTCCGCGTCGCCGTCGCACAGTTCCGCGAGGGTCTCCATGTGCCACACGTGATCCTTGTCGGTGTGCACTCCACCCTCAGACGCCAACAGGTGGAATGGAGCAAACTTCAGATCGGCCACCGACGAGACAGGCCAGCAGTAGCGTCGATAGGCTTCCGTGTACTTCTGTACGCAACCCAGCCGGTCTTCGTAGCGGGACGCCAGCGCTTCCATACCTGGGGTCCGGGCGGCGGCTTTGCGGACGGCGTCGAGGGTCGCTGAAAGCGTCGCGCGCGAGGCGGCGCCGACGGGAGCGTACTGAACTCGCAGCAGCTCTTGCGCCTTGGCGGACCAGGGCATCAGCTCCGCGTCGACGCAGAACCAGTCGGACTCGAACTTGGACCAGAAGTCCGCCTTCGACAGGGCATCGCGCAGACGCCCCAGAAACTCTGCTTCAGAGCCGTCGTCGGTGAAGAAGGGGCGACCGGTTCGGGTGTACACAGCGCCAATGCCATGCCCACTGATCCCGAACCGTTGCGCAGCGACACCCTCATCGCGACACACCACCGCGACGGCTCGCGACCCCATGTGCTTCTCCTGGCACACCACTTTGGAAACGCCGCCATTGCGGTAGTAGGCGAAGCTCTCTTCCGGATGCTCGAGCATCGGCCCTGCCCCACGCGTATCCGATGGGGACATGGTGGGTGGCAAGTACACGAGCCAGCGAGGATCGACCGCGAACCGACTGATGATCTCCAGCGCCGCCGCGGAGTTCTCCGCTCGCACGGAGACCGTTCCGCGAATGCGAGTGGAGATCACTCGCTTTCCCTGCACGTCGTTGATGTCGAGCACGTCGTTGTAGGGACGCTGCGCAACGGCCGTGGCCGCACCTTCCAGGGGCGTCACAGGCTCGTAGTAGACCTGCGCTGCCGGCACCGACACGATCTCGTCTTCCGGATAACGAAGGGCAGTGAGCGCGCCGCCAAAGACGCAACCCGTGTCCACGCACAGAGTTCGGTTCAACCATTCCGCACTCGCCGTCGGCGTGTGTCCGTACACGACCCGGGCCTTTCCTCGGTAGTCCGCAGCCCACGGGTAGCGCACCGGAAGCCCGAACTCGTCAGTCTCGCCGGTGCTTTCACCGTACAAGGCGAACTCGCGAACGCGCCCTGACGTTCGCCCTTGAAACGCCTCTTTCATTCCGGCGTGGGCGACGACCAACTTCCCGTCGTCCAAGACGAAGTGACTGACCAGACCGTCGATGAAGTCCCGCACCTCGGACAGGAACTCCGGAGGTTCGCCTTCGAGCTGAGCCATTGTCTCCGCCAGACCGTGCGTGAGCCTCACGTCCTTTCCGTCCAGCTTCCGCTTCAGCTTGGCCTCGTGGTTACCCGGAACGCAGAGCGCGGTGCCCTCACGGCACATGGACATCACCAGGCGAAGCACCGCCGGTGACTTCGGTCCACGGTCGACCAGATCCCCGACGAAAAGCGCCCGGCGCCCGTCGGGGTGCCTTGCGTTTGGGTTCAACTCATCGTCTGTCACCTCGTAGCCCAGGGTCCGGAGAAGCTGAACGGTCTCGTCGAAGCAGCCGTGAACATCGCCGACGATGTCGAAGGGACCGGAGTCGTCGCGCTTGTCGTTCCACAAGCGCCTGCGCTCGACCACGGCGGCGTCGACGTCCTCGGGGGAATCCAGCACCACGATGTGGCGAAACCCCTCCCGCTTCAGACCGCGGAGCGACTTCCTCAATTGCTGGCAGTGCTGGCGCGTCACGTGGGGACCGAACTGCCGATCGGGGCGCGCCTGATTCCGCTCATGACACAGCTTGTCGGGTAGGTTCAGCACGATGGCAACGGGCAACACGTCGTGCTCACGGGCGAGCTTGACAATCGATGCTCGCGCCGCCTTCTGGACGTTGGTAGCGTCGATCACGGTCAGCTTACCGCGACGCAAACGCTTGGCCGCAATGTAGTAGAGCACGTCGAACGCGTCGTCCGTCGCGTCGAGGCTGTTTTCGTCATCGCAGACCAAGCCGCGGCAGTAGTCGGACGAAATGACCTCCGTCGGCTCGAAGTATTTTCGTGCGAAAGAAGACTTACCGCTACCTGATGCGCCGACGAGCGCAACCAGAGCCAGCTCGGGGATCTCGATCTTCATTTGGAGAACACCCCCATCTGCGTCGGCGCACCAACCTCCGGATCCTCCCTACCGATCGGCATGAACCTCACCGCGTAGCCATGACGCTGAGCCACGCCCCAGCACCAGTCCTCAAATTGCTTACGCGTCCACTCGAAACGGTGATCGCGGTGGCGAAACTTGCCCGCCACCAGCCCCTCGAAGCGCACGTTGTGCTCGATATTCGGAGTCGTGACCACGACGGTGGGCGGTTTGGCAAACTCGAACAGCACTCGCTCCAAGGCCTCCAGTCGGGAAGCATCCACGTGCTCGATGACCTCGATCGCGCAGGCTGCGTCGCAATCGGTAAAGCGCGCATCGCGGTACGTCAGCGAGCCCTGGAACAACTCGACCTTCTTTCGCTTCATTTCAGGCATGCGGTCGAGCTTCAGCCGATCGCTTGCCTTTTCGAGTGACCCCACGCTGACGTCCACACCCACGATCTTCGCAATGCTCTTCTCTTTCAGCAGCGCTCCGATCAGCTTCCCCTCGCCACAACCGAGGTCCAAAATGCGCTGGGCGCCCGCTCCCTTTAGCGCGGCGAGAACTGCCGCGATGCGCTGGTCGTTGAGACTCAGGGGTCGCTCCAGGCTCTCTTCCTGCTCCTGCCCTTCCTGATCGTGAACGACGACCTCTGGGTCATCGCCCGCAACCAGTCGCTCCAGCGCTTCACGGACAAGGCTCTTTTGGTGCCGGAGGAAGCGGCGCGTGATCTGCTCGCGTAGGGGGTGGACCTTCAGCCACTCGCCTCCCTTGTCGAGCAGTTTCTCGAGCTCGTCTTCCCCCACCCAGTAGTGCTTCTGGTTATCGAGCACGGGGATCAACACGTACAGGTGCGTGAGCAGATCGGACAACCTCACCGTTGCGTCCAACCGCACCCGGAAGCAGTTGCCCTCCCCCCACTCGGGAAACTGCTCGTCGAGGGTGATGCGTTCCGTTTGCACCTCGTAGCCCAACGGTTCGAAAAGGCTCCGCAGAAACTGCTCTCCGCCACGCGACGGGACGGCGGACAGTGTTGCGGAAAGCGGAATTTCCCGCCCCGCCAATTCCTCGCGACCCTTCGCCTGACCCTTCATCGCCGAAGAGAGCACCTGTGCGATTGCAACACTCAGAAACGATGACGCCGCGTAGGGGCGATCGTTGACGTAGTGCGCCAGCGTCCCTTTGGTCTCATTCCGCGACCGCCCACCGCGAACCAAACCAATCGGGTCGAAGTCGAGCGCGAGAGCTGCCGTGCACCTCTCCTCCGTCGCTTCCGGGTAGAAGACGTGCGCCTTCCCATAGGCGAGCGAAAACGTCTGGCACTTGTCCGGGTGCTTGGAGAGCAGGTAGCCCAGGTCGGTCGCCGGGCGGTGCGTGGTCGTGATCGTGAGAAGCATGGCTCTACCGGGGAGAGGAGGCGCCGGTGTAACGCCCGCCGCGGGGAAAGAAAGCCCCGTCGCGGACCTGCGCGCCACCTCGGTCCCCAATCGTTGGACGACAGACTGACGAAGTCGAGCCCCAAGATCGAGTGTTTCAGCCAGCTCGGCAACTGCTGCGTTTTGTTTCACGACCCGACAGCGCCCCCCGCTGGGCGACGGATCGACGACGCGGAGTAGCCGGTTGACGGGAGAAGACTGCGGGTCGATGTGTCTGCGAAAATCAACGCTTCGGACCGAGCAGCCACGACATGCGATGCCCATGGAACGCCGATTGCACCAGGTGAGGCAACATGCCGCATGTGGCGGCAGTCAGGACGATACCAATGCTCAGACGTCGCACTCCGCTATCCTCATTCGTTCTCAAGCTCGGCGGCTCGGCGTTGTTGTCCGTGGCGACGGTGGCCGCCGCAGCAGCAGTCGGTTGGATGTCGAAGCAGAGCCAGCGAGTCGAACTGGCTGCCCCCGAGCCAGCCACCGAGGAGGATCCTCTGTTCAAGGCGAGCAATTACGCGCTCGACTTGGTGCCGGGTGAGGCCGCCCCGGAGCTGGTCAGCTACGGCAAGCAAATCGTGGAAAGAACCTACGATCTCGTCGGGCCCGCTGCGCAAGACGAGTCGATGCGGTTTGCGGGCAACGAGCTCGCCTGCAAGAACTGCCATCTCGACGCTGGGTTGAAGAAGTTCGCCGCGCCGTACGTCGGGGTTACCAAGCGCTACCCCAACTTCAGAAAGCGCGAGAACCGCATCGGTAGCATCGAAGACCGCATCAACGGATGCATGGAACGCAGCATGAATGGGCGTCCTCTTCCGAAGCAGAGCCGAGAAATGCAGGCCATCGTCGCCTACATGGATTGGCTGGGACACAGCACTGACGACAGCGGCAAGGTTGAAGGCACCGCGTTCGTCGCCGTGAAGTACCCGGACCGCGCCGTGGATCTCGATCGTGGCAAGTTGGTGTATTCCAAGGCCTGCTCCACGTGCCATGGCATAGACGCGCTCGGCGCCAAACTGCCGTCCGGGCATGGCTACCAGTTTCCGCCCCTCGCCGGTCCTGACAGCTACAACACGGGCGCCGGCATGCATCGCGTACTGACGGCCATGGCGTTCATCAAAGGCAACATGCCCCTCGGTGCAACGGCTGAACACCCGGCGTTGCAGGACGACGATGCGTACGACGTGGCGGGCTACATCAACAGCCTGCCCAGACCCCAAAAGCCGAACGCCGAACGGGACTTCCCCGACCGGAAGCTCAAACCGATGTCGACACCGTACCCTCCGTACGCCGACGAGTTCTCGCTCGAACAACACAAGTACGGCCCGTTCGCACCCATTCGTGAGTTCTACGCGTCGAAATACGATATCAAAAAGTCGAATTGAGGTTGTCATGCTGAGGCGTTCTTCGTGGGCGTGGGCGCTACTGCTGCTCGCCAAGTCGGCCGGTGCTCGAGAGCCATCGCCCTCTGGGGCCGAGCAGCCGCAGCCTTCTGACGAAACAGGTCTTCATCCATTCACCGACGGCACCTTCAACGGCCAGGTTCGCAGCTATTTCATGGCCACCCAGAACGATGCTGCGCTCCGCGATTGGTACTCGTTGGCGTTGGGGGGCAGCTTGGCATACCACACGGCGCCTGTCTGGGGGCTTGGCATGGGAGCTCGCCTCTACGCCGTCAGAGAAGTCGTGGGCAACAGCGACGCAACGGACTCGGTTACCGATCGCCCCAGCCGCTACGAGCTCGGTCTGTACGACGTGCAAGATCCGAAGGCGACCGAGTTCGGGCTACTGGGCGAGGCCTACGTCGACTTTCTCCAGGGTCCGCATTCTGCCTGGCTGGGGCGCCACCGGCTCGAAACGCCACTGTTCAATCCCCAAGACGGACGCATGATCCCGACCCTGGCACAGGGTATCGGGTACTCGGGTCGCTTCGAGTCGGGATTGAACTTGCAAGCTGCGTACGTGACCCACGTCTCGCCACGCGGCAGTGACGCGTTCTTTCGCGTCGACAACTCGCTGGGCAAGTACCCGGTGGGCAGGAACACCGACGGCACGCTTTCAGACTACGCGGGAAACACGGACTCGCTGGGACTTGCGATCGGATCGCTTGGCTACGAGGACGAACGGCTTCAGATACACGTCTGGGACTACTTCGCCGAGAATGTCTTCAACGTGATGTACTCGGACGCATTCGTCAGCATCCCCAGCGAGCCTTTCACCTGGCGCTTCGGCGCCCAGTACTTCATGAGTTGGAAGGTCGGTGACGGAGGAAACCCCGACCCGAGTCGTGCGTTCGTCGATCAACACGTCGCACGCGGCTTTGGAGGCCAAATCCAAGCACGAACCAAGGCGAAGTGGAGCGTTACCGCCAACTACAATCGCATCACCGACGAAGGTCGCTTCCTCTTCCCACGCGAGTGGGGGCGCGAACCGCTGTTCGTATTCCAGAAACGCGAACGGAGCGAGGGCTCCGGTGACCTGCACGCCGTTTCCTTCGAACTCGCCAAGCTCTGGGACTTCGCTGCTCGTGGCAGGCTTCGCACGCAACTCGGCTACGGTCAGTACTACCGCCCCGATCCGACCGAACCGGCACTGAACAAGTATGCCATGCCATCGTTGTGGCAGGCCAACCTCGACTCCACTTACTACTTCGGCGGTGCGCTGACGGGGCTCAACGTAGAGTTCTTGGTTGTGTACAAAGGGCAGTTGCGAGATTCGGCAAACGACAACCCGAACTTCGTCCTCAACAAGGTTGACATGTCACACTGGAACGTGATCGCGAACTACGAGTTCTAAGAGCACGTGTCAAAACGTAAAAAACTCGAGACTCCACGACTCATGCACCGCGTGAGCAAGCCGGTTCTGAGTTCCGCTCTGGGTAGGCAGGCTTGCTCACGACCGGCTAGAGTTCGACACCCGAACACGCCCACTCGTACACGGAGTGCGAATTCGGGACGTCGACTCCTTCGCTCTCGATGCTATCGGCGATGACGCGTGCCCCTTCGTATTCGAACGATTGGATCAGCCGCTCGCCGTCGTCCGAGCTGTAGGCGAAGCGCACGGGCCGACCCAGATCGTCGAACTCGAAGCGCGCCGAAAGCCCAGCCTCGGGCAAGTCCCAGTCCGACACCTGCTCGGGGGTGTACTCGAAGCGCCGCCAGAGCGGGGCCGTATGCTCCAACGACCATCGATCGCGTGTCGGAGACGGCTCACGTCGGACGTCGGCGAGCGGGCTGCCGGCTTCGTACATCTGTAACCCGCCCGTCGGCGTTGGTTCGTCGACGATCAGCCGACCCGCAGCGTCGAGCCACGCTCGCTCGTCCACGGTGCCATCGGAATCGCGATCGCCTTCACGCAGGATCAAGCTGCTAGCGCCGGCTTCCGGGTGGACGTGGGTGTAAGTCACGATCCAGGAATCTGCCAGATACGTTTCGTCGCTTTGGACGAGCCACGGTCCGTCGTAATGGTAGGTCGCCGAACTTGGCTCGATGATGTCGTACCCCTCCCAGGATGCGAGGCGGCCTTCGGCATCGTATCGATAGAGGTCGTAGCCGGCTTCAGATTCGCTTCGGAAGCTGCTGAGTCGTCCCGCCTGGTCGTACTCGTACCAGTTCCAAAGCTTACAATACAGCTGCTCACCCACGGAAAAGTACTCGCAGTCAAACCACGCCGAGTCGAGCGCGCGCCTGCCATCGGCAGTGACGTCATACTGGTAGAGATTGACGTCCAAGGGTTCAGGGCCGAGGAGCTCGATCACGCGGCGTCGCTTGCCGTCGTATTCGAATGCCTGCTGCTCGATGGGCTCGTCATCCCCTTCGAGGTAACTCGTGCGCGTGCGCAAGACGAGCTCGCAGCCCTCAGACTCGGCACTGGACGGTTCAAACCACGAGTCAGGGAGCGTGGCGGGTGCACCTGGTGGCCAATCGGTGATGTCGGGTGCCGCTTCGGCATCCGCAGCGTCGACGCGATCCAGCAGGGCCGGCGCTGGCCCAGCATCGCGTGTGCCTCCCTCATGCACTCCGGCATCCGCTGGGTCGGAGCCGATCGGCGACGCTTGCGATTCCGCGTCATCCCGCGCGCCGCAAGCGAGCGCGAACACTCCGGGGACGAACAGCAGCTGTGCAATGCGAACCATGCTCATTGACTCAATAACTGGATTCAGAGGAAGCGACGAACGTCCTGGCAATAGCGTGTGTAGGCAGCGCCAAACTTGCGGTCAAGCCGCTTCTCTTCCATCGGCACGACGTACGCCACAGTGTAAAGGAGTGCCCCCACCTCGAGCACGACGATCCAAAGACTGTCCAGCACCAATCCCAACCCGAGCGTTGGCAGCGTCCACGCCACGCACATCGGGTTGCGGCTGTGTGCGTACGGACCTTTCGTCACGAGAACGCCGGGGTCGTCCACGTCGACGGCACGAACCGCGACGACAGACCACCACGCCAAGAGCAAACCGGCGGCAATGATCGGCCACCCAACGAGGTGCCCGTTCCACGACGACCCGAGTACACGCATTGGAACGAGTACCTGCAAAAGCACGCCCAACAGCACGGCGGTCGCGTACCCGTCCGGAATGGGGAAGTTGCGCCACGCCACCGGCACTCGACTCCATAGGTCCGACATGGAAGGTGTTTTATCGTAGCACCACGCTCCGGAGTTTCGGATGGACATTCCGTGCCAAAGCCATTCAATATGCCCCACTCACTGGAACAATGATGGTAGCGAGAGCCGCAAGGGCGAAGAAGACCTGGAGAATTGGCCATCCCGTCATGCTGATGGTGACAATGCTGGCGGGAGCATGCGACGGCGACGACACGACTGCGTCCAGCGAGCAGGTGATTCCCGCTGGTAACGAAAGCGCTGATGCGGCGGGCAGCCCCAGCGTTCAGGGCA
Organism: Deltaproteobacteria bacterium; assembly: GCA_003235365.1. GTDB lineage: Bacteria > Myxococcota_A > Polyangia > Polyangiales > Polyangiaceae > SZUA-265. The sequence continues at coordinate 11,670 of QJWJ01000270.1, read as the reverse complement.
CGGTGAGCACACCGGAAGGAAGCTCGGGCACCAGCAGTTCCACACCGTCGCAGGCAGTCGTATCTCCGGAAAACACGAGCCCCGGAGCATCGCCCGTCGCGCCCCAGAGCAACGCTGGCGGGGCTCCCAATACCCCACCCGGTTCGCCCAATGGCGAAGGTGGCACCGGCGCGGGGCCCACGCCGAACGGCGCCGCTGGCAGCGGAGGCACGCTGCCCACGCCGGGGGCGACCGGTACGGAGCCCACGCCAGGACCGATAGGCACCGAGCCCTCTCCAGGCCCCGACGGCAGTGCGCCGGGCGTCCCTGAACCCGGCCCCGTCGGGAATGACGCGACCCAGCTCTACAAGAAGTACGAGGACTATTTCACCATCGGCGCAGCGGTCGATAGCAGTTCTTATCGAGACGCTCACGCTGCCATTTGGACAGAGCACTTCAATGGCGCCGTTGCCGAGAACGAGATGAAATGGGCTTCGCTTCAGCCCACCGAAGGCAACTTCAGCATGAGCCAGGCCCGGGCCATGGTGGATGCCGCCGTCGGCAACAACATGAAGGTGCGCGGCCATGTCCTCGTCTGGTTCGACCAAACGCCGGACTGGGTGTTCCAAGGCACCAAGGATGAAGTGCTGGGGCGCATGCGGACCCACATCACGCGCGTCATGCAGGAGTTCAAAGACAGCGTGTACGCGTGGGACGTCGTGAACGAAGCGGTGATTGGCTACGATGCCAACAATCAGGACGTCGGTGAAGATCTGACTTCGCTCGATCACTGGGGTTACCGAGACAGCAGGTGGTACCAGATCGCAGGAGAAGACCACATCTTCGAAGCGTTCAGAGCTGCCCGAGCTGCGGACCCCAACGCCAAGCTGTTTTACAACGACTTCTGGAACTACCTGGACGGAAAGCGCGAGTTCATTCTATCCTTCGTCCGCCGATTGAAAGACGAGGGCCTCATCGACGGAATCGGCCTTCAGTGTCATCTCAACATCAGTACCACCCAAGAATCGACGACCAACCAGACGGCGTGGCAAACGGTGGAGAATCTGGAAAAAGAGATCCAGGAATACGCCGCGCTGGGGCTCGACGTGCACATCACCGAGCTCGACATCTCCATCTACACGCGAGATTACCCGTCCAGTGACCAGTCCCGCTGGTTCACAGGCGACGAGTTGACAGACGAACTCCAAGACAAGCTGGCCGCGCGCTACAAGGAGTTCTTCGACATGTTCCGCCGAAACGCCGACAAGATCCAGAACGTCACGTTCTGGGGTATCGCGGACGACAACACCTGGCTATCCGAGTTCACCTCAGGCCGTCCCGACCATCCTCTGCTTTTCGACAAACAGCTCCGACCCAAGAAGGCGTTCGACGCCATCATGGACTTCTAAATGAGCGAGCACGATTGAGCATTCGCGAATCGCGAACGCGAGCAATCAACCCGGGTGCTGCTCTGGTTCCCGCTGGTTCGTGAATGGCGGTCCGCTGTCGTGCAGGCGCCTCTCAGCGCAGCGACCCTGGCGCCCACGGCAGGGCCACGTCAACCCCGGCATCGCCGCGCGGCGCTTCACCGGTCACTGGCGAGGCGCGGCAGCGACGCCGGGACCTTCGGCAAGCGCCCGGAAGCCTCGCCAGTGGCGCCGTGGGCTTCGGCAGGCTGGCGGAAGCTTCGGCACCCCCACAAACGCAGCGTTTCGTGATTGGCGGAGGAGACCGGCGCGTTGGCAAAGGGGTCGGAGCCGCTGCCGAAGCCATTTTTGGCCCTGTCGCGGCTTCCGCCAGGGTGCCGAAGGGGTCCGGACCAGTGCCGCGGCTTCCGCCAGCCTGCCGAAGGGGTCCGGACCAGTGCCGCGGCTTCCGCCAGCCTGCCGAAGGGGTCCGGACCAGTGCCGCAGCTTCCGCCAGGGTGCCGAACGTTTGGGGAGTTTGGGAGCGGTGCGTTCCGCGACTCTGCGGCACGACCGGCCCCGCTCCTGGGAACCGCTGACGTTCCGTTCTCCGTTACATCGAATGGGCGTTGACTCCCATTTAGCGAGCGCAAGTCGCGAAGCCGCGTTTGCTCCACTTGGTGTTCATGTAGAACTGCCCATGATCGTCTGAAATGAACACACCGTCGTCCCACAGATCGTTCGTGAACGCTCCGCCGATACCCGTCAAGAAACACGTGACGTCACCGGGATTCGCAGCCATGGGATCCTTGCGTGCCCCCCACCATCCGGCGATCCAGAGCCAAGACCCCAAATCTTGGTTGATGTCTACGCATCGGGCGCGGGCGACTGCATCACCACTCTGGGTACCGCCGAGCTTCCACTCACTCCCTTCGCGCGTCACCCGAATCACGTCCGTGTTGCTGCGAAACCCAGCTGGCATTCCGTAAGCCTTGGACGTCGCGATGCCAGTCAGGAAACACTGCCGTTGCCCCGTGACATCGGAAATCTTGCGAGTGGGCTCCCCAGCGGCCCAGTACACCTCAGGCGTCCGGTTCTGGATGGTGTTCACACACCGAGCATAGCCGCTGACCGGGTTTCCGTCCGAGCGCACCTTCAGCGTGTAGCGCGACTCCACGATGCTGACCTCGACACCCACGGTCTGCCCGCCACGTGGAGTCAGGTTGCCCGCAATGCCCGTAATGAAGCACGTGCGGTCGTTCGACGGCCCCAGGTCGATCGAACTGGTACCGGTCACACCCCACGAAAACTGCCACTGCGCACTGAACGCATCCTTTCGTTCTCCTACCGCTTCGATGCCTGAGCTTTCCGGCGCCGCCCCACACGCCGACGTCAGAGCAGAGATACCCAACACAACCGCGAATTCTCGACAGTACATATGTGACCTTCCTTTCGGTGCGCAGCTGCGCCCCGGCTCCCAACGCGAGAGTCCCAAGCTTCTCACGCGCCCCACGAACTCTACAAGCGAATCATTGGCCGATTAACCCCCAACACAGAGGTTCACCTCACCCACTCCCACACCACGGGAACCAATCTCGTTGAACCTCCCACCCCGAGTTCGAGGCTTGCGCAACATACGGCACCTGCTGGTGGGGTCCGTCGCCACCTCTCGACGGGAAGGTCAGCGGGCGGGAGCGGTGGAGGGCTACACGCTGCGTCGTCGGGTACCCCGCCTACTGTAATCGAGTCCCGACACTCCCCTGTGCGGCAGAGCTTTACACCTACGGGAGAGACGCAAACGGCATCTGGCAGAAGCAGAAGCTCACGAGTCCCCGCGCCTCCACCGACGAGGTGTCGTACAACGACACCTTCGGGGCTGCAGTCGCGATATCCGAAGACATGCTTTTCGTCGGAGACCGTGGCGCGCAATATACCATACCCGCGCTGCCCCGGGTCTTCGCCTTCATCCACAATCCGGAAACCAATACCTGGGTGCACGCCGCCGGATACGACGTCCCGAGCGTCTTTGCCTCATCCGGACCTGTCGGCGACAAGAAGCTCTTCGCTTTTGCGCATAGAACGACAACCGAAGCTTGGGTCGAGGTCCAGAACAGCTTGTTGCGTGACGCCCGCATCACCCTACCCGGCCCAAACTACGCCGAGCACATCGACCTCGTGGATGAGCGACTGATCATTTCCACGGGTGACCGCACGATGAACGCCATCGTGTATCGACGGCAATGACATTCCGCCTGCCCCAACGAAACTGGGTCCGAGCACGTCAATCCAATGCCCACAACTCTTCACTGATGACGCCTTCACCCAGCCAGCGTTCGAGCAGACGACGGAACGCTTCGCGATCACCCTGTTCGGCGTCCAAGGTCGACACCCAGTGTTGGCCGTCGGGGATGTTCACGACCAGATTCGTGGCGCGCTCGGCAAGGACGACGGGCCACGCTGACCACGGATCGCTGGCGCCATAGACGAGAACGACGTCCTCTCCGTGTTCCGCGAGCCATTCGCGGATCTCCGTCATCACCGCAGCGGTGTACTCGGGCTCGTCCATCCACGGCGGGTCACCCGAGGTCAGCACCGGTAAGCCCAACGCCTCACGGGCCTCGGTGGCCCGCTCAGCAACGTCCATTCTTCGAAGTTGTGGCTCACCCCACGTCGCTGCCTTCTCGAATTCCCAGACGTCCGCCGGATCCACTTCGTGCGGCGCAACGTACCTGGTCAGCTCTCGCGCCAGGTCAGTGAGCGTCGTCCCCGTAGCCGCGAGCTGTGCACAGCGCTCGGAGGCGTTACGACCTTCCACCCAGAATGTCCACTCGTAGGCGGCTGCCGCGCGCCACAGCGCCTCGGGTGCGAGGTCCGCCAAGCACGTGGAATCCGCCCCCTCCCAACCTTCCAATTCACTCAACGCCACGAGATTGTCGAGTAGTGCAAGCTGAGTTTCGTAGACCTTGGCCACACAATCCTGGTCTTGCGCGGCAAGGATCCGGCGCAAACCGCGGTCGAGGTCGTCCTCGAAGCCGAGGGGTGCAACGTATGCGACGGTGCCCACGACGTCCTCGGGGTAGTAGCGCTTGTGAATCAACGCACTGCTACCGTCTTTGCTCAACCCGTGTGTCACCCATTTGCCGGCGAGCAGTGGCTCGATCACGTCGATGACGCGGTGTACATCCGCCGCGGCTTGCTCGGGAGTGAGGAATTGCCACAGTGCGGGGTCGGCGGGTGGATCGGCGTAAAATCGGTGAGCCACCCCGACGCGGTTCGTGTCGACCAGCAACGACGTCAGCTCGCTGGAGCCCGCAAATGCGTATCCGCCCGTGCCGAGAAGGTTGGGCAAATCGTAACCGGCTATCTCGATCTGCACGCGCTGGGCAAACGAAGGCCCGTCGGGGTTGTCATGATCATAGGGTTGCCTGATTTCCGCTTCGACTTGCGAAGCCCCGCTGTCCGAAAAATCGGCACGCTCGATACCCGGAAGCTCGCGGATCCTTCGCAAATGTTCCACGCGGAAAGGCTTTACGGAGAGCATGTAGTTGCCGAGACTTGCCATCCAATTGCGGGTAACGTGCTCGGTCCCCAGCCGAGCCGCCAGCTTGGTCACCTGCGACCCATACACACCAACGCTACTTTCCAACTCCTCCAACAGTCGACGGATGCTGGTTTCCGGGACACCGTGCGCCGCGGCAAGCTGCCGGGTCGTGGTGTATTCGGACACGAGCGCATCTTCCGCTGCGCACTGCGCCGGGTCCGAGAGCTGACCGATCACCCAACGGGCGTTTGCCAACAGTGCGACGTCGCGCATCTCGCGCGGAGACCGCCCGACGATACAGGACGAGGCAAGCCCCGGAACAACCTTCTCCGGTTTCGAGAAAGCCGGCGCCTCAGACAATACCGCTTCGTCGACGTCGAGCAGCTCTGCCATCGCCGCATGAGTCGCCTGCGCCGTCGCGCTCAGCTCCAGATAACGAGTGCAAGCGTCGTCGATACCCACCACATCGGCCTCGGTACCGGCATCCGAATCCCCCGAGGCGTCGTGCGGCTGGGCCCCGGCATCGCCAACGGCCGGGAAGGCCCCCGCGTCGACGGACGGGGAAGCGCCAGCGTCGCCAATCGCTGGCTTGGCGCCATCTGTGGCGCCAGCCTCGCGCGCACCAGCATCCAAACTGCTCGACGACTCTGCCGTGTGAGAGGACCGGTCACTGCAGGCAACCAAGAGCCAAGCGGCGAGAACCCCGGAGACTCTGATCAACATCAACCCTTGCCATGTCACGTGGACGAACGGTCGTCAACGCCGCAAGGTGTGCCACCGGTTCACGACACGTGGCAGCCCCTGGAGCGGCAATCATGTTGTGATTAGCCGCCCGGCATGGTCAGCGCCAGAAGCGCGTCACGGCAAATTCGGCAAAGGAGGAATTGGCAAAACCGGCAACCACGATGCGCACCGACGGAACTCGGTCGTCGGGTTGAAGCAACAACGCGCTGGCTTGGTCCGCCCTCTTGGCGGCGGCCACGGGCGTGATGACAATCCCCCCGTCGCCGAACGCCTCGTCCAACAGTCCATCGTCCGTATAGCGAACCAAGGCCGTGTTGCCAGCAGAGCTATCGTCCTCGTAGGCCCACCCCCCGACAACGACCTTCCCGTCTGCCTCCAACGCCAGCCCTTGGGCCTCGTCCCAGTTGCTCTCGCTCACGGGTGTGACGACTCGACCCTCCGTGCCGAAGCTCGCGTCGAGTGAACCCGAGCCCGTCAACTTGACCAACGCAAAGTCGTGCCCTGCATGGCCGGCTACGAAGAGTTCTCCCGCCGCATCCACAGCGACGGCTCGGGCCGCACCGATCGTCGAGCCGAACAGTCCGCTGAGTAGCCCCTGTTCGCCGAATGTCGTATCGAGAAAACCATCGGCAGTAAATCGGGCCAACGAGAAGTCACCCTCACCGCCAACTGCCACGATCTTCGGCTCACCCGAGGTGTCCTGCAGGGCCAGGGCATACACCGAGTCACGACCCGCAAACGATGCGATGCTTTGGATTACCACGCCTTCATCGCCAAATTCGCGATCGAGCTGACCATCGTCGAAGTAGCGCACGAGCGCGAAGTCCATGCCCGACTGCGCACTACCTCGATTGCTGTCGCCGCCCACGACGAGCTTTCCGTCCGGCTGCAGCAGAAGAGCGTAGGCGGTGTCCGAGTCTTCACCCAGGGTTGTAACCACCTTGCCACCGTCCCCGAAGCTGGTGTCGAGCTCGCCGTCGGTGAGGTAACGTGCAACCGCAAAGTCGATTCCGTGCGAGCCATTGTCCGTAGTCCCGGCGACGACGATGCGCCCCTGGGCGTCGATCGCCACGGCGCGCGCGACATCCGAACCGGACCCGATCTCTGTCGTCACCACCCCCCCATCACCGAACTCGGCGTCCGGTCGCCCGTCGCGCGTCAAGCGCAGCAACCCGAAATCGCCTCGATGATCGTGACAATTGCCGGCGATCACGAGCCGACCTTCAGAGTCCTGGGCCATCGCGTAGGCGTACGCGTCGGCGTCACCAACGGGGACGAGCACGTTGCCGCCCTCGAAGCTCGAGTCGACCGTACCCGGTGCGCCGGTGATCGTCACGGCCAGCTGTCGCGAAACTTTGGTTCCCGAAGCGGTCCCCGCCACCGTCACCGTGGTCGGCAGTGAATGTGGCGCGTCGGCGTCGGCCTTCACGGCGAGCACGACTTCGGTCTCTGTATCCGGGATGGACACCGGTACGACCTGGGCGCCCTCTGGCAGTCCCGTCACCTCCAGCTCGACTTTGCCCCGGAACCCACCCTTGCGTTGAACGGTAACCGTCAGCACCTCGCTGGTTCCCTGAAGAACGGGCAGTCTATCCGTCGACAGCCCCAAGGCGAACGATGGGTGCTGTTCTGGTTCGTCAACCGGATCGGGCGATTCGGAAGCGTCTTCTGCGCCGCACCCTGACAATGCGATGAGCAACGGTAGGACGCCAACTGCGGGGGAACGGTGAAACATGATGCTCTTCCTTCACGAAAAGGAAGCAGCGGGATTGCGGCTTCCAAGTTTCACGGATCTGGTGCGCTGGCTCCACGGTCGCACCTAAGAGTTCCCTAGGCCGATCTTAGATTTTCGCTAACTCAGGTACCGAACGGCTTTCACCGCCGCGCCACCTCGCCACAACGCTTCGAGTTTCCGCGCCGCAGCCTGATGAGTCCACCCACGAGCCCAGCGCCGCGCAATCACCGGTGAGGTCGCTCGTCGTTCACCACGACGAGCGTCCGTGCCCAGCGGCTCTCGGCCGCCAGGCACAGATCCGCGACGCCCATTGCGTGTGACGCTTGTTCAGTTCGCCGCCGCAACGCTGTTCGTCGTTGCGGGCAAGCCCTCGATCAGCTGGGCGAACTCCAAGGATCCATCGCTCCGGATACGATAGACGTTCAGGGCTCGTTCCTGATTGCTGGGGCGTGACTGAACGATCAGAGTGCGGTCCTGGTTGGCGAGCGCGCCGTCGAAGGCCCCGCCAAAAGTGTCCTGAGCGATGACTTCGCGCAGTCCGAGTGCGCCGTCGCCACCGATGGTGTAGCTCGTGATGTTGCTGGTACCCGCGTTCATGATGTAGCCGATGGTACAGCCACGCCCGTAACTGTCACAGCGAAACGAGCGCTGCGTCGCGACGGCCCAGCACGACCCCGCTTGGCCGTTGGCCACAGTCTGACTGATGGGTGACAGAGTCGGCGTGAGGGGGTCGAGCTGGAACGAACTGGCTGCGCTGGTACCAGTCTCGGACACGAGCAACTGGTTACCGCGGGTAACCGCAGATCCCAGTTGCCCAGCGCTGAGCGACGCGACGTTCACTCCTGGCGCGGCAACGCCATCGCCGTCGAGTTGGTACACCATGAACGACGCCGGGTTGCGCTCCACCACGACCACGGATCGGCACGTGTTGTCGAACAGAATTTGCGCCGGCCCCGACGGGTTGGAGCTGAGGGATTGAACGGAGCCGGGGAGGAACGTCAGCTCGCCATCGGAGTCGAGCGAATAGCCCGCGATGCTGCGCGATCCCCGATTGAGAACGTACACCAAAGCGCGCTCGGCCCGTGGCGCAGTACACGACGCCACCGAAATCGGTTCAGAACCCGCACTGGACACGACCCCCGCCAAGTCGAGAAACCCCCGCTCCACGTCGAAAGCGGTGATGCTGTCACTGCCCGTGTTGACCGCGAGTAGAACGCCCTGTTTCTGTGCGTACGCGAGGCCCCCCTGGTTACCCCCCGCCCCTCCCTTGCCGCCAGTCGCAAACGTCCCCACTTCCTCGAGCTCCCCACGCACGAGCTCGTACGCGAGCACGGTGTTGACGTCCGGGTCGTTCCCCATCACGAATACACCGTTCTGCGCCAGTCTGCCTTGCTTGGAGGGAGCTGCTTGACGACTGTCCGCCGACGCGCTCTGCGCTGCGAACAGCGCCACGCCCAATAGACCAACGATGATAGCCTTCGAATTCATACGTTCCTCGTTTTAGTTGCTGAAAATGGAGCACGGCATCTCGTCGTTCACCGACGAAGGACCCTGTTCACTCCGCATCACCTACGCTGGGTGACGACGCGGGGTTTCATGGGCGTCAACGATTTCGCCGCGTGAGTCCACCAGGCCGGCCCCGCACCCATTCGCGCTCGAAGAACGAACAGGAGAAACCGAACGGCGCGCTCGGCGTAGCGGGACGCCCGAACTGCAGACCCAACTCGTGCGACGGGCCGCGCGATGGAGGAGGGATCCAACAGCGGAGCACATGGCGCGACCAGGCAGGGGCACGGTCCGTTTCGGCAACGGCTCCGTGAAACACGTGACACCCAGCAGTCCAGAGGGTGCCATCGACGGATCCCCAAGCGCCCGCCGGGGCATCCTCAGCGTTTCGCCGCAATAGCAATCGTGACGAATGACGACAGCGCTCCCAATCTGGTCAGCATCCTGAAGGACGCCTACGAGGCGACTCGGAAGTAGGACCGCGTTCACGCGTCGACATCACCGGGCCGCAGGATGACCCACCTGCGGCCTCGGTCGTCTCCGAGACGTGGTCAAGCTTCGTATCTCCGGGGGCGTCGTGACAATCACGGATGCCGCCTGCCGGCGTCGCTGCACGACGAGCGGGCCGTACAGAACGTGAGCAAGCATGTGCGGCGGTTTGCCGTTCGAAGAGCCGAGCACCAACGGCGACCCTGTGGGGCAGGCTGTGAAGGACTCCAGTGAAGCGCTCGAGTCTGGCGCGTGACACAGTTGCGCAGCGCCCTGGTCGCGCACCACCAAGTCGACATCCAGCCGGGCAACGTGCCCGTCTTTGACGCTCGCCCATGACTGCAGCGGAAGGTCAGTGTAAGCCCGAGACGGACCCTCGAGCATTGGAGCCGCGTCACGCGCCTGGATGGGTACGGATCTGGTCGCCACCGTTCCTCCCAACGCGATGTGACCCTCGTCCAACCGTGTCCAAGTGAACGCTTGAATGGGAGCCCAGCCGTGAACACTTTGGCCACGAGCGTCGTAGCCACCGATGAATCTGCCTTCGTCTTGCGAGTAGGTGATGACCTGCCAGAGGAACGGCGCGAGCTCACTCCGAGGCCAGTCTTTGGTCGCCAGCGTGGCGGCAAGAACGTTCAGGCTGCCGTCGCGGTGATGGACGACCCACACCTGCATGCCGTTGGACAGGGTGCGCAAACTGAGTCGGCCACGCTCGGGAACTGCAACCGATTCACCTTGCGGTGCCTCTTGTTGCGCGGGCGCGCTTGGAGGCGAATCTTGGGGCGCCGACGCCTCCCCTGGCTGGGGGACGTCGAAAGTGAAGGCGCCATGCTCGATCAAGGTGACGGACGCTCCCAGCAGGCGGCGCGGCACCGCGAGCACCAGCGCGCGACGAACCGCGACGTCGGTACACGACCAGTTCCCGTCCGTACGCACGCGCAAGACATCATCCGGTTCGAGGTCCACGGCCAGCACCTCCCACGGACACTGCGCACCTTCCCCAACGATCGCAAAGACGACATACTCGGCGAAGTCCACGGCGGGTTGGCGTCGAGGGGCGCCCACTTCCAGCCATAGAGCTCCGAACTGTGAGCGATCGCCGGCAATGTAACCACGTCGATCGAAGTCGAGACCGCGCACAGGACCGTTCCACAAAACGCGAAGGCCGCCAGGTTCGGTCGTCAATGCACGACGCAGCGGGACTCGAGCACTCGGAACGCTGGCCTCACTGACTTGGGTTCCAGTCTGAACACCAGAACAACCGAAGGCAATGACCGCGAGCACGACGCAGGTCGTCACGCGTCGTCTTTCATAGCCGAACACCCGTGGAGTATACGTCGAGTGGATTGGGAGGTGGTGCCTGTTGAGACGGAGCTTTCCTTGACTCGACAAGTGGGCGCACAGGGGCGCTCCACGCGGGTCGGAAACAATACATCGCCAAGGCCCGGTCTCGACGTCAGCCTCCCCTCGGGCAGTCGGGGATCAGAGCGCAGCGGTACCCTCGCGCCACAGGATCGTAGGCACACGTGTTGTGCGCCACAGGATCGCAACCAACGAGGGCTGGATCCTGAACCGCGCATTCATCTCCCTCGTTGACGTCGCAGTGCAACCCCCACGGCGTCCCACATTCTGGCGCCGATTCCACGAGCTCTGGCGCCAGGACGCATCGAGCCCCCGGGCAATCAGCATCCGATCGGCAACTGGCCGGTACACACGTGTTCCTTCCGCCGGCGCCGGGCCCAGAGCAGAGACAGGCCGAGCCTGCTGCGCAATCATCATCGACGAAGCATTCATCGTAGACGCACTCCGCCCACCGTGGCCCGCCGGGGTCTTCGCGCGCCGAGCACACTCCGTTCGGGCCCTCGACGCAGTCGGCGTGGCTCGAACAACGCCCCACAACGTCACCAACGTCGGCCTCGCCGAGGTCGTACGCCATACAGCCAGCGCGACACTGGGTCGGCACGCTCCGGTCGAACGGATCGCCTTCGGTGCACGGCACGGGCGCGTCACCAACGAGCGGACGCGCCGGTGACGACGCGTTGCCACCGTCGTTGGGCGCGGGCGCGTCGCCACCGGCACCGGCGTCGCCCACCGCGTCAACCATGGTGGAACTGCCCCCGTCTCTGGTCGCGGGGGGTTCACTGCCGCCCTCGCCCCGTTGCTCTGGCACGTCAGCGGGTGTCTCGGAACTGGCTACGGGCTCGTCGCTGCGCAGGATGGCTCCCCCGGTTTCCGTACTGCCATAGGATCGAGCATCTCGAGTGTTTGAC
>QJWJ01000359.1 GCA_003235365.1 Deltaproteobacteria bacterium | reverse complement strand
TTGGTATGTGCGTGATGAGCCGAAGGGGATCGCGCCAAGGAGCGAGCCGCGAAGCGGCGAGCGCTTGCCCCGAGGGCGCTCGGCCCACAAAGCAACGAAAGCAACCCTTGGAGGTTGGTATGTGCGTGATGAGCCGAAGGGGATCGCGCCAAGGAGCGAGCCGCGAAGCGGCGAGCGCTTGCCCCGAGGGCGCTCGGCCCACAAAGCAACGAAACCAACCCTCAGGGGTTGGTTTCTGCTTGTGGAGCCGAGGGGGATCGAACCCCTGACCTCATGACTGCCAGTCATGCGCTCTCCCAGCTGAGCTACGGCCCCATGCTGAGTGGGGTCGCTCACTTAACCGATGAGGACGGAAATGGCGAGAGGATTTCACAGGGTTTGGCGGCCGGTTCAGTGGGGCGGGCAGTTTCGTTGCTCGGATCCGGCACGATCGCTCCAGAAACCGGTGAAAACAGCCCAACTTGCCGCCCGCGCGAGCTGCTGTTCCGAGGCTCCCGTACCTTCGGCCGACGGCGACGCCTCAAACCCTTCCCGTACACCTTGGCGTTCCTCCTCGGACTTCGTTCCCCGTCGGCAGGCGTCGCAAGATCTCTGCGGCAGGAACGGACTAGCTCGATGCGCCCCGGCTACAGACTCCCGTGACGGGTTTGGCCTCTTCGCCCAGCAGGTACTTGGCTGGGTAGTACTCCTCGCCGACCAATACGAAGATGTCGCCGGTCGCGCGATACACGCAGCCGACGGTTTGGCTTTCCCGCCACTCGTCGCCGAACCGCACGTCCACTGCCCAAGACATGAACTGACGGCCTCGTTCATCTTTGGCAGGCGTCTCGACGCGGACGCGTTGTTCACGGGGGATCGGACGGGAGCGGGAGAACCGCGCGTGCCTTTTCTGCATGGGCTCGAGTAGTCCAGATTTGACCCGCTCCACCGCCCAGTCGGTGTTGGAACGTTCGCCTGCTCGAGTGATGCCGGGCGTGAAGGGGATGATTGCGGAGCAACAGAGCAGTAGATGTGAGAACTTCATCGTGGACTCCTTCCAAGGTGCGCCAGGCCGGGGTCTGGTTGGGTTGGATTCTCCCCCCATCGCTGTCGTTTCGAGTGCTGCTGACCAACGAACGGATTCAGTTCTGGGAGCACGTCATCGAGGCGCAGCCCGATGAGTTCGGCAACGATGGCGCTCGCGACGACGGGACCCCATAGCGCCACCACGTACGCCGTGTCCGGGTCGATGCCCGCGACGTCGAGCGCGACGAGCAGGGCGCGCGACGTGACGGCCACGCTCATTTGGGCCACGACGTGTCTCATGGCGCGACGATGCGCCGCAAACTGCCGCTGGCGAGCGGAACGGACGCCTGCGATGACTCCGACGGCGACGATCAGTCCCGACAACAGGAACCCGACAGTGACCACGGGGCCACCCTTCGCATCGAATGCCAGGACGCCGCCGGACGGCACCAAAGCCAGGAGTGCCAGCGCTCCAGTGATACGTCCAAGCCAGCGGTGCCAAACGGTTCGACGTTGAAGCCACCGCGTCATCAGAGCGAGGCAGAGCGGAAATGCCACGACCGCACTAGCCACGTGCACGCGCAGCGACCAGAGCCAGAGCGTCTTGAAACGGAGCGGGAGTTTCTCAATCGCGAACGGTGGCAACCTGTCGAGGTCGAAGTAGTCGATGCTGGCCAGTGTGATGAGCGCCGACCCAACCAGCATGAGCAGGAGGAATCCTCGGCGAGGCAGTTGGGACAACCGGCGCGACATGCGACTGTGACGATCAGTACGCGAAAAAGATTTGATCCTTCCCGAACTGTGCCCGACGCGTCGGCCGCGAAGCGGCCAGGAAGTAGCTGGTCTGCGGAAGTGTCGGTGCGCGCGGCCGCGAAATCTGGACGCGCGTTCAGACGAAGACCCGTGTGTCCTTTCGAGGCAGAATCGGCAGCAGCGCAAAAGGTCGGGCGACTCGAAAGCAGCGTCGTGTCTGTCGACCGCCCCACCTTTCGATCAGCGGGGTATCTCGATCAGCGGGGTATCTCGATCAGCGGGGTATCTCGATCAGTGGGGTAGATGAACTGGCGGGCCGTTGAGACGACCGTGAGGCAAGGCGCTGACCCGCGCTGGGTGGATGAGCGTGCTTGCCATTCGCGTTTGTGGATCTGTTAGGCTGGGGCGGTGAAGGCTCGTTGGTCACTGAGATTGTTGGGCCCATTCGAGTGTGCGACGCCCGACGGTCGAGTCGTTGCCATTTCCGCCGCCAAGCAACGGGGGGTCCTTGCCTACTTGGCGCTGGCACACGGCAAGCGCGCACGGCGCACGGAGTTGGCCTCGGTGTTCTGGTCTGAGCGAAGCGACGCCCAGGGGCGGCAGAGCTTGCGGCAATGCTTGTCCGCGTTGCGCAAACTGCTCGAGTTCGAGGAAGATTCGCCTTTCGTCAGCGATGGCGCCGAGGTAGGGCTCGATCCCGACCGGTGTGACGTCGACGTCGATCGGGTGCTCGACGGGCTGGCGCCCCTCGACGAGTCTTCGCTGTGTGCCGCCGGGCAGTTCGTGCGCGGACCCCTGTTGCAAGGCATGGTCTTCGGTGAAGATCCTCCGGACGACTTCTTGCGAGATGCTCGTGTCCGATTGCATGATGCAGGTAAACGATTGCTCCTGCGCTGCGCGGAGCAGCGCGCGGGTCGTGGGCTGAGCGAGGAACTCATCGAGACGTACTGGCGATTGTTGAAGCTCAGTCCCGCGTGTGAAGAAGCTCACCGCGGTTTGATGGACGTGTATGCGCGTCTCGGGCGTCGGTCCGAGGCGCTGACGCAATACCAGGCCTGCCAAGATGCTCTGCGACGCCACCTCGACGCCGCGCCAAGCCCAGAGACCGTTGCGTTGTACGATCGGCTGCGCACCGCGGAGCGGCCTGAGCTCAGCGCAACCGTCGAGTCGCCGATGCAACCGACCCAGCCGCGTGCCGCGACGCTTCCGCTTCCCGACAAGCCGTCCATCGCGGTCATGCCGTTCAGCAATCTCAGCGGTGATTCGTCTCGGGACTACCTGTGCGACGGTTTCGTCGATGACATCACGACTGCGCTCTCGCAGTTCTCGTCGCTGTGCGTGATGTCGCGGTCGTCCTGCTTCGCCCTGCGTGACCGCGGGTTGACGGTTCCGGAACTCGGACGCCAGCTGGGCGTTCACCACGTTCTGCAGGGTAGCGCTCAGTTTGCGGGAGATCGCGTCCGCGTCTCGACACAACTCGTGGACGCTGAACACGGTGCGGAGGTTTGGTCACAGCGCAACGAAGGCACGCTGAGCGATGTGTTCCAGTTTCAGGACGATCTCGTTCAGCGAGTCGTGGCCACGGTTGCGGGGAGGGTTGAGGCCGCTGCTCTGGCGCGAGCTCGACGCAAAGCGACCACTGCGCTGGATGCCTACGAATGCGTGCTTCGAGGCCGTCATCATCATCACCTGTACACCGCGGAGGATTCCGACCAAGCGATTGCGTACTTCGAGGAAGCGCTCCGGCTGCATCCGGACTACCCGCTTGCGTGGGGCTGGCTCGCGTGTGCGATCGGGCGTGCCGCCAACTTCCAACAGGCCCGGGCAGAGCGTATGCATTCGGACGCCTATCAGGCGCGTCTGTCCAAGGGTCTGGAGATGCTCAAAGCGGTCGAGTCGGTCGACGACGAGGAGACCGAATGCCTGCGTCTCATCGGCGAGGTGTATCTGTTTCGGCGGCGATACGACGAGGCCGAGCATTACTTGCGACGCGCTTTCGCTCTCAATCCCAATGACGACCGCATTCAGTCGCAGATGGCTGCGTTGTTGTGCTTCTTGGGCGAGCAGGTGGAGGCGGAGCGGTTCGCCAGGCAGGCCATTCGCAGCAACCCATTCCACCCGAGCTTCTACCAGTTCAATTTGGGGCGCGTGTTGCTCTTGCAGGGTCGTTATCCCGAAGCCGTCAAAGCGCTGCGTGCTGCGACACCAACACAGAATCGCTACCGCTGTTACCTGGCTGCCTGCTATGCGGCCATGGGTGACGACCAGTCCGCCGCCGAAGTGCGCGAAGCGATCTACGCCGAAGACCCCAACTTCAGTCTGGAGCATTTCGCGATCACATTCCTGTTTCGCGAACCAGAAGTGAGTCAGCAGCTACGGGCGATGATGGAACAGGCGGGACTGGGCTAGAATGGGCGAGCGCGATTGTCGGGCGGTTGTTGGCCCGAACCAGGAGCTCACAGACTTTCGACGAACTCCTTGGCGTCCTTGAGGCCACAGTTGGTCAGGTCGCGCACGACCTTGATCGCCTGGATCTTCTTCCCTTCGGCGAGCAACGCCCGAGCCTGTTGGCTTACGGTCGGGTCGTCCAAGGACGCGGTCGCACGGGGTGAGGTCAGCGGGGCGCGGATCACGGCTGGGTTCGATGGGACCCCAGCTGCGAACTCGCCCGTCGCTGCGAATCGTTCGACGGCTTCCTTGGCTTCTTTGAGTCCGCACGAGGTGGCCTCGCGAACTCGTTTGATCGCTTCAATCTTGCGGCCGCGACGCAAGTCTTCCTGAACGAGGGTTTGCAGTGACTGATCGCTCAGTGCGGGCGGCGGTTGGTTCGAGTTGGCGTTCGGCGGGGGCTCGTACGCCGCGGATACGGGCTCGGCGGCGGGAGAATTCGCTCCCACGTGACGCGCTTGGTTGCGCGAGATGAGCTCGGCGAACGGCGAGTCCTCCTGGGGTTGTGCGGGACCCGACTTCGACCGGCGCGTGAGCGTGAGCAACAGAAGGCACGACAGCAGAGCGGCGACGGCCGCGACAATCATGGTCAGGTTCGACGTACCCATGCGTCCTCCAGGCTTCGGCGCCCTCGTCGCCGAACCGCAAGCAGAGCACGTCGCGATTGAAGGCACCAGACCAACGCGGCTCGGTCTGCCCCGAGCGGCAATCATGTCGATTGCCGCGACAAATCAGCTACGAGGGCGCAAAGTTACACGCAGAAGCGGGTGCCCTGCGAATCGCGCTCGTCCTGGACGTCGCCCTCTCGGGATCGGCGGCCGAACGACGCTGGTTCGGGGCGTCGACACCAGGCGCCGCGGGACACTGGTGCTGTGCGGGCAGCCCCCGTCCTTCGAACCGTCGAACATCAAAGATTCCGAGGGCATTGCGTGTCGTGGGAGCGTTTTTGAGATGGTGCCAGCCTCCGTCCGCGCGGCCGAGCGTTTTGGAACGTGACTCCGACCACTGGCTGGTTCAGGCTGCCTTGACTCGCCCCATCGCGAGCGGCGATAAGCCGAGCGGCGGCTCTGCACGGGCCCGTGGTACTGGGTCAGGCGAGGTTCCGGCGTCATCAATGGCACCACAACAGCAACAACGATATCGGGTCATCGAGCGCATCGCCGCCGGGGGTATGGCGGAGGTTTACCGGGCGGAAAGCGCCGGGCTCGAGGGCTTCAAGAAGACTGTCGCGATCAAACGCGTTCTGCCGCATCTTGCGGAAAAGAAACAGTTCATCGGGATGTTTCTCGACGAGGCGCGGCTCAGTGCACACCTGAACCACTCCAACTGCGTTCAGGTCTTCGACATCGGTGTCGGCGACAACACGTACTTCATCGTGATGGAGTACGTGGACGGCTCCGATCTGAAGGCGATGCTCGAGTTCCTCGCACGTCAAGAGCGACGCATGCCCGTCGCTGCTGCGTTGTTCATCTGCTGCCGGATCTGCGACGGTCTGGCGTATGCTCACGACGCGCGTGACAATCGAGGCCGCATCCTCGGGATCGTGCATCGCGACATCTCGCCTCCCAACGTACTGATCACTCGCAACGGCGAAGTGAAGGTCGTGGACTTCGGCCTTGCGAAAGCGAACTCGCAGCTCGAGCACAGCCAGCCTGGCGTCATCAAAGGCAAGTTCAGCTACTTGTCGCCCGAGGCTGCTCTCGGTGAGTCCGTCGACATGCGGTCCGACATCTTCGCTGCGGGGATCATCCTGTGGGAGATGCTCGCCGGGCGTCGCCTGTTCCTCGGCGAAACCGACTTGCAGACGGTGCGCCAGGTTCAGGCTGCTCAGATCCCGGATATCAAGAAGTTCAACGCGGAGGTGTCGCCGCAGCTCGAGGCGATCATTCTCAAGGCGTTGGCGCGCGACCCACGCGAGCGCTATCAGTCAGCTCGTGAGTTGAGCATCGACCTGACTCACATGTTGTTCGCCATGGGTCAGGCGGTCACGGCGTTCGACGTCGCGAGTCTGGTCAATGAAGTCGTTGCCGCGCGCGACCAACAGAAAGCCCGTCAGCGGCACTCGATCATCGGCACGCTCATCGAAGATGCGATGATGGAGTTTACGTCGCTCGATCCGAACGAGAAGAAGAACAAGTCGTTCCGAACTCTGCATTCGACGACGTCGACTCTAGCGTCTCAGCCGCTCGACACGTTGACGGGGGGGCAAGAGTGGGGCGGCAATCTGCGTTTGGGCACTCCGAGTGAGACGGATGCCACGACCTCGGGATACTCCGCGGGCAATCTGGCCGCGCTCGAAGACGATGGGCTGCATCACCCGTCGCTGCCGCCGATATCGAGCTCGCAGCTGGTCAATCCGACAGCCCTCAAGCCCCCGCAGGTACCTCACTTCCAGCCCTCGTCGGCCGCGCCCTCCTTCGTCCCGGGGCCGCCTTCCGCGCTCAGCTCGGCACCTCAACGACAACCCTCGGTGGCGTCCCTGACACCTCCGAACAAAGGGGGGCGCACGACGTCATCGAGCACGATGGCGATCGTCGTCGTGCTGGTGCTGGTCGCCGGGGCCGCGGGAGCGTTCCTGAGCGGCGCGATCCAATAGTCACGTCGCGCCGCGTAGCCGTGCGCCAACCGAGACGTGACTCAGCCGGAACTGCCCGCCGTCACTCTTGGGGAAGTGCGTTGCTGAAATGACGAAACGGGGGCCGACTGGCCCCCGCCTC
>QJWJ01000404.1 GCA_003235365.1 Deltaproteobacteria bacterium | reverse complement strand
AGCTTTACACGGCAATGTTTCCCGACCCAGCCGTCGCAGAGGCGTGTGTCACCTGTCACAACGAGCACCCGGACACTCCCAAGAAGAACTGGAAGCTCGACGACGTGATGGGAGCGACCACCTGGACCTATCCGAACCAAACGGTATCGGTCGAGGAGGCGCTCACCGTGGTCGCGGCGTTGCGCCGGGGATTCATGGATGCGTACTCCGCCTACGTCAAGAAGGCGCGTACGTTCGAGAAACCACCAAAAATTGGAGCATCATGGCCAGCTCAAGGGTACTTCATTCCCTCCCCCGAGAAGTTCATGCAGAGGGCGACGGAGCAGACTTCGCAAGCGACTCTCAAGCGCCTTCTCAAGGACCGCTGAGCGCAGCGCGCAGCATTCCGCCGCGCCCCGCCCTGGAACGCCAACGCACGATCGCGTTGGTGGGGGGGATCGCGTGCGCCCTGTACCTCTTGCAGAGCCCTTTTGCGAATCAAACGCTCGCCGCATGGCAGTCTGGCTTCTGGTACAAGGTGGCGACGGGAACGTTGCTCTCTACGTTCGTCGGCGCTCAGTGGCTGCTCGCGTTGTGCCGCTGGCAGAGTTGGAACCGCATCGCGAAAACGCTGTACACGTGGCACCAACGCCTCGGCGTCCTAGGCCCCGTGTTGCTCTTCGTGCATTCCCGAACCCTGGGCTACGCGTACCTCATGATGCTGTCGGGCGTGTTTCTCGCGAACACGATGCTGGGAGTCGCAAGCCCCCAGGCATTCCCCTCGCTTCGCAAGCACCAAACTCCGTGGATGGCGGCTCACATCGCGTTGTCCGTCCTGCTCATTTGCCTGATCTTCTACCACGTGTGGACAGCGCTCTACTTCGAGTGAACAGCGTGCTCGAAGGATCACGCGCTCCAACGGCTGCTTGGCTTTTGCTTTGCCAGCGAGAGCGCTTGGAGTCATCATGACGAGCGTCGATGCGCGCTTTCGTCATGCTCCTCGCCACACACCTCGTTGCCTGCGGGGGAGGGGAATTCCAGGGAGGTGAAGCGAACTCGACGGCCAGTACCGGTGGGGGAGGTTCGGGCCTCGCCGACACCGGCTGCGCGGACGGCACGCGAGAGGGCTTCGATGACGAGCTCAACATTGCCGCGTGCGCCGGGGGGTTCCAGATCGCTGGCATCACCGGCGCGGAAACGCCTAGCTGCAACCGTCAGGCCGGCAACGATGGGGCGAAGCCCAACGGCGCCGATTGCAGCGTCGACGACTTGTGCGCCGAGGGGTGGCACGTCTGCGCAGACGCGGGCGACGTCGCCAGGAGCACGAGCACCGGGGAGTGTGAGATGGGCGCCGGCAACACCTTCTGGCTCACCCGCCAGGCCCAGAACGAAAACGGTGAGTGCGCAGGGTCGGGGTCGAACAATCTCTTGGGCTGCGGCAACGACGTGGGGCAAGACCCACCTGCGGGCTGCGAACCGTTGAACACCGAGCTCCGCTACACGGATTGTCTCACGCTGGACTCCTGGGATTGTGGCACGAGTGACGACGCAAACTTCGAAGCAGACGTTGTGGTGAAAACCACTCCGCGCGAGGGCGGTGTGCTCTGTTGCCGTAACTGAGCCTACCTTGCGGGCCCTCCAAAACGACAGCAGCAACCACCGAGACTGTCCCACCACCGCTTGCGGAGGCACCGAGAACCTGAGACCCTTGGTAGATTGCGAATGGGAGCGCAACGGCGCCGTTCGCTCTTTCTTGGAGGTCGTCATGCTTGGGTTTCGTTCGTGCCTGGTCGCCACGCTGGCCGTGTCGGGGGTCGTGCTCTTCGGTGTCGCTTGCGGAAGCAGCGGCGGGGGCAAGAAGTTCAAATCATCCGAGGACGCCGGGCCCGACGCCACGCCTGACGCGGAACCCGACGCCGGCGGGGAGGGCGGCTCCCCCGGTGAAGGCGGCGCCGCTGGGGATACCAGCATCGACGAGTGCGTCGACGCCGACCGCGACGGCGTCACCGACTGTGACGGCGACTGCAACGACAACGACGACGAAATCTTCCCCGGCAACCCCGCGACGGAAACGCGGATTTGCCCCAGGATTGCTGCTTCGACGAGGACGGTGATGGCGTCACCGACTGCGACGGCGACTGCGACGACGACGACGACGAAGTCTTCCCCGGCAACCCCGACGGCGACATCTGTGGCGACGGCAAGGACAACGATTGCGACGGAAACGCGGACCTGGTCGAAGATTGCTGTTTCGACGAGGACGGCGATGGCGTCACCGACTGCGACGGCGACTGCGACGACGGCGATGCCAGCGTGCTCCCCGATAACCCGCTCGGCGAGGTTTGCGGAGACACCCTAGACAACGACTGCGACGGCGAGGCAGATCCCGACAACGTGTGCAGCGATACGGGCGGCAACCCGCTGGGCACCTACGTGTCAGCCGTGATCGGGATGGATCCACCGTCCGGCACGGGCACCAGTGACAACCCCGTGCGCACCATCCAGCAGGGTATCGACAACGCCGTCACGCTCGGCAACGGGCAACCGGTCTTCGTGGGCGAAGGCCACTACGACGACGCGTTCGCGGTGGTCGAGGGGGTCAGTTTACTCGGCGGCCATCAGTGCGACGACAACGACTGCAGTTGGGACCGTGACGCCTCTCTGTACGACTCCGCGATTAGCGCACTGGACAACGAAGGCATCCTAATCGACGACTCGATCACGGCTCTAACGAGAATCGACGGGTTTCGCATCGTGGCCATGAGCGGCAATCCGGGCGACCAGGGCGTGATCGCCGCGATCACGGTGGATTCGGGCACGCCGACCCTCGAGAACAACCGCATCTTCGGCGGCTCGGTCAGCGGTGGAACCAACCGCGGGGGCACCGGGATCCGAGTTCTCGGACCTTCCAACGACGCGGCGGGCGTGCAGATCTCGAACAACGAAATCCAGGCGGGCGACTCGACCGGAACCTCGAGCGGTGTGGCCCTGTCCTACCGCCAGGGCGCCTACGGCATCGATCCACCAACTGCCGCCATCATCGACAATGTCGTTCGAGGTGGTGCCGGCAACTGGACGCGCGCCATCATGGCCGAAGCTTCGGGCCCCGGAACCGTGGTGAGGGGCAACGATGTCTTCGCCGGATCGGTCACGACCAGTGGCGGGACGAGTTTCGGCATGTTCATCTCGGGCGAGCTCCTGGTCGACTCGAACCGTATCAAT
>QJWJ01000314.1 GCA_003235365.1 Deltaproteobacteria bacterium | reverse complement strand
GACGCCTTGATGGAGCATGCATCCGTGGCGTCGTTTTCGCAGTTCAGTATGGACCTGCTTGCGTTGGGCGCTCCCCCGGAACTCCTCGCGGGAGCCCAACGGGCTGCACTCGACGAGATTGCCCACGCACGCAGCTGCTTCTCCATCGCTGCTGCTCTGGGAGGCAAGCGCTGGGGCCCGGGAGTACTGGCGGCCCCGAACGTCCCACGACGCAACTTGGTCACGGCAGCGGTCGCAGCGTTCCACGAGGGGTGCGTCGGCGAGACACTGGCGGCGGCGATCGTCGCCGCTCAGGCGGAGCGCTGCAACGATGCCAGCTTACGCACGTTGCTCGAAAGCATCGCCCACGACGAGCTGTCCCACGCAGAACTGGCGTGGCGCTTCGTGTCTTGGGCGTGTCAGATCGGCGGCCGCCCCGTGGTCGACGCGCTGGCTACCGCTGCGGAGCGGCTGCATTCACCTCCCGCGGCGCCAACCCCACCGGCGCTACCTGTCGGAGTTCTGAACGCGGCGGGGCGCTTGTCCGAAGCGCAATGGAGCGACACCGCGACGCGGGTGTACACCCAGGTTCTGCGCCCGGCCGTGGCGCAACTGCTTCACAGCGTCGCAACGCGACCGGCAATGGCTCCGCCGAGAGCGGTGCGATCGGGGGCGGCCGCGACTTGAACTCAGCAGCACTCGATTGCCGAGCAAGGATTGACGGCACGGGTCCGTCCGTGCGCTAACGCGACTTGGCCTTCGCGCACCTGCTACGGCTCCGCGCAGCCACGCAGCCCACACGACTGCGACTTCCCCAAAGACGATATCCCAGCAAGCGTCAACACCGATACGCTTGGCGGGCGGGATTGATGGCAGCATCGATGGGGGTGCTGCAAACGAGTTGTGCGGCAAACGTCGTCGAACCCCGGACGGGAAACCTACCCCCCATCACCGGATCGCTACCCGACTGGACTGCTGCGCCATACGCGTGCCCAACACGCGCTGCTCATTCACTACGAGGACTTCTTCACGCCGGTAGTCGACGACGGAGGTGCACCCCAAGTGCGATTGCTGCCGACGTTGCAGGGGCGAGTCCCCGAGTACATCCGTGCCGTCGCGGCCGGCATCGCACGACCCAGACCCGGCCACTGCACGGTCCGGGTTGGCTTGTGCGGCGACAGCTTCACGCTGCCCCTGCCCGGTGCGTGGCTAGTTTACGACACCGCCTCGTCCGCGACCAATTCGCCATAGCACTTGGAGCAGCGCTCGACGCCTCACCTGGCGCCGCGAGATATCAGGAGCTGAAGGGACACCAACTCGTTGGGATTGTAGCCGGTTGGATCGGCGTCCAGGTATTCGGTCCCGTCCGGGCGCTGAATGCCGAAGTCGATCGTCGCGGGCATGCCGGGCCTCACTTCGTCGGTGATGTCGATGTCGTGCGCCAGCACGACCGCGCCAGGGCACCATCCGTTGCGGGCGCCGGTCGGATTGCGCTGCTGCAGGGGCGCGAGCGGATTGCTCGCGCAATCGTCGCGGAAGGTGTTGACCACGTGCGGCTCCGCGTCGTTGACGCGTATCGTCTGGTCGAGACGACAGAACTCGGCGCAGTTGTCAGTGTTCTCCGGCCCCCAACCATGGCCACTGATCGTCAGTTGGGCCACGACTTTGGTCGCATCTGACGGAATGTCCACGGCGATCGGTTGGGTCTGCTGGTCGACGCTCCCCGGCTCGGCGCCGATGTCGATGAACTTGCCATACAGCTCTTCGACTTGGACGGGATCGGGCGCCGGCCCCGGATAGAACACCAGTTCGGCGCTCACCTGCCACCCATCACCCAGCTCGTGCCCGGGGCCGACGACGGTATCCAACCAGGACCGAATCGTGCGCTTACCGCTGAGCAAGGCGGCGTACTGCGTGACGTCCGTCCAACTGCACATGTAGTTCGTCTGCCCTTCGACGAACCGGTAGGTGGTCACGTAGCGCATCAATCCGAGATTGGGTCCGTCTGGGTCCGCCGGATCGACGAGTTCGACTACGGCGCGCCGATCGTAGAGATCACAAACCCCACCGCTGGGACACTCGTGCTCGACGCGCAGTGCGATCGCCTTGAAGCTACCGCTGGGCAGTTCGACCTCTGCATCAATCATCGTACTGTCGATGGTGTGCACGACCGCATCGTGCGTCTCGACCACTACGACGTGCTCGGGATAGTCCCCCTGGGGACACGGAAACCACGGCCCTTCGAACACCGGATCGGGCACGTCGGGGAACACCTCTGGACTCGGCGGTTGCCGCGGCGCCCCCGCATCCTTCAGTGGTTCCCCGGACGGTGACGGCCCCGCCGATTGAGGGGTCGGCCCGAAACCCGTGCCGTCCACCGACGGAACGGGCGTCGACTCGATACGACTTGGCACGCTCGGGCCCGCTGGTTCACTGGACGGCCGTTGCGTCGATGGCGTGGTGGTGGACGGCCCACCGCCGGACGGCGCCGGACCCATCACGTCGGCGGAATGGACCTCATCAGAAGTGCTGGAAGGTTCACTCACTGGCGTCGGGTCGTCACTTTCGCTCGTCCCGTCACACCCGGCGATCACCATCAGCAAGCCGAACGACGCAGCGTCGAGGGCTCGCCTGCGGGGAGGACTCTGACAGCCGAGGAACTTCGTCGTGCGGCGCATGGTTCGAGTTCACAATCGACCGGTACACGGACAACAAGCCCGCAGCGCCCTTCACGAAGCGCCAATGCCGATCGCCCAGCAGGTGTATTCGTTACCTCGAGCGAGGTCCAGCGACCGTCTCGGACTTCGACGATGCTCCGCTGCGCTGAAGCCAACCCGAGGCGCAGAGACAGCACGGGGCTCGAAAATGCCAGTGTCGTTGACCTCGTCCCCCGCTGAACGCGCGGACGCACTCGCCTGCGGAGCCCCCCCCGCGACGTTACAGCATCTCGAGATAGGCGACGAGCGCATCGACGTCGTCGGCTTCGAGCTCGGAAGTCAGGCCATGCAGATCCCCTCCCCCGCACTCCGCATCGAAGCGCGCCCGCAACGTCGCAGCACAGCCGTCGTGCATCAGCGGCAGTCGCTTCGAGACGCCGAGCAGCGACGGGGTCTTCAGGGGCACGTCGCTCGTGCCAACGTCGTGCAAACGTCCGTCAGTGAAGTTCGGACCGCCATGACACGACGCACAGGCCAACGCGGGCGACTCGAACAACTGACGTCCCCGGTCGACGGTGTCGACCTCGGCTGCCCGCGACCGCAGCACGGGCAAGGACTGCACCCACGTGGCGAGAGCTCCGCTACGCGCGTCCGATTGTGGCCGGCCATGCATGCGTCGGACGAACACTTCGCTCATGAGTTGTTCGAAGTCGTTGAGCTCACCATCCCAATGAAACGGCGCCTCAACCCCCACTTCGAGGCTCTGCGTGCGCCGGGGCCCGAGCCCTTGAAACTCCCATACCCTTCCGTCTTCCGTGCCCAGGGGATGGCAGTGAGCACACGCCAACGCACCTTCCACGCGATGGAACAGATCGTGACCGGTGTCGGTGACGTCGTCGCCTCCGAGGTCGATGGCAACGACTCGCCCCGCGGAGCCGAGGTCCTCCTTCACGAGGAGGCTCGCGGGCTGGCGAACCAACGCGACGAGCTGGGCCGGACGCTGAGGATTGAACGCCACGGCCGCCACCTGCTGCCCCGGTGCAGTCCCCAGCGTCTCGACGGGACCGTCGTCACACAGACGGTCCGTGTGCGGCTGTTCACTCAAACCGAACTGACCCGTTCGATAGATCTCCACCGCCCCGGTGCCCGAGCCCGCAACGGGAGCTTCGGCATCCGGGGGTTCGACGGGTGCCGTGTCGCCGCTGAGCACCTGAACGTCACGGGATGAAGCCCCAACGTCCGCGAGCGCCCACCACTGCCCGTCCGGAGACACCGCGACGTCGACGGTCAATTTCGTCATCGCCAGCCCGGCCGTGGTCGACACGACGCCATCGGCGCCGAGCGTCGATAGGCTGCTCTTGACTATTTGCCGGCATCCCTGGCCGTAGCCTTCATCACCGTGAGTCGCGATCGGATGCTGCATCGCTCGTTGATGCAAGACGACGACCTGGTTGCCGACCGCAAGGGTTCGCCACGCGACGTTGGCAACGAACGGCGCCATGGTGACGGCACGCGGCGGTACGCTGTCGGGCGCCGGACCGCCGATGAGAGCCGGGACCGGCAACTCGACATCTGGGAGCATCGTTGCACCGACGACATCACCGTCAACGGTTATCTCGGTCAGCGACGCTTCGCGGAACCTCGAGACGAACACGCGCGGAGCGTCCTGCCCGTCCACGACGACCACATCGCGCAGGTCCGGCTGCAGCCGCGCAATCGTATCAATCCTATCACCACTGGCGTTCAGGGACATGACTCGGCCGTTTCGACAGGCCAGGATCAATCGGTCATCGGCAGCAACGTACGCCACCCCTCGCGGCTCGTGACACACACGATGTTGCGTCAGGACCTTGCCCTGTCGGTCGACGCTCAGAAGCTGGTCTGTCCCCGTGAGCACGACGTGAACGTTGCCCGCTGAATCCTCGACGAGTCGCCCGGGACGAGCTCCTGGGTCGAGTCGCAGTGTTTCGACCACGCGCCGGTCCTCGAGATCGATGATCGAGAGTCGGTCCCGCGCAGCGTCGCCAGCGATTGCCGTCGTGCCATCCTTGGTAACCAACAACCCACCTCCGCTGATCGGGGGTGGCGGAGATGCAGCGAAAACCGGCGGTCGGGAATCCAGCTGGATCTCCACGTCGGGTGGAGTCGACGGGGCCGTCGAGGGCCCGTCCGTCAAGTGAGGGTCATCGCAACCCGTGATCGACCCCATACCCACCAGGACAGCCAGCGCCGCCACCCTGCCCATCACAAACGACCGCATCGGTTCCTTCATCGTCATTCCTCGTACGTGACGGGACGCGAAGCCGCGCCCCGTGTCACTTGGAGCAGCAATGGCTGACAACCAGATCCGTGATCACTCCAATCGCAATCTCGCCCTGATCGACACGCGCGGGCCGGCTCGGCGGCGCAAGGTCTCGGAACGCCGCGTCGAGAAGGCTCGGACCGCCACGGCGACCGCTCGTGCACCCGTTGCGCGTTCATCGAGCAGCGCCGCGGTCGTTTGCGCGAACGGCGCGCTCCCGAGTGCCGCATCACCGCGAAACCTCTGACGGCATGGGTCTTGTATGTGCGGAAACGCGGCACGTACACAGAAATGCTCGGAAGCCGCACAGGCCGCGCTCTACGATCTGGAGCGTTACCTCGCCTGCGTCTCGGCGACGCACGTGGAGTCGACAGCCGTCGACGCTACCCGACCCGTCACGTCACCGCTTGGACAATTGACCTCGGTCACAGCAAAGGAGCACAGCCATGAACGAACCAGACATCAGCACCACAGGCGGTAGTCCCGTCCTGGTCGTCGGAGGGACTGGCCTGGTAGGCAAGCCGATCGTCCGAGAGTTGATCCGACGCGGCCAACGGGTTCGTGTCGCGAGTCGCCACGCAACCCCGGAGGCCTTTCAAAACCGACCCGACGGATCGAGTATCGCCGACCTTTCACCGTCGATATCGGAAATCGAATGCATCGCAACTGACGCCCGGGACGAGTCCGCACTGAAAGCGGCGCTACGAGACTGCCAGGCGGTGGTCATCTCCGTCAGCGACTTGCTCGATCCGTATCTGGACCGAGATGTGACGGAGTGCATCGTAAACCTGGCGCCTCAGATGGGCGTGAAACGAGTTGCGCTGATCTCGGGAGCGAGCGTCGCAGAAGAGCGCCGCTATTTTCCTCTGATCGACGCCAAGTTCCAGGCCGAGGAGCTACTGAAGTCCAGCGGCATCCCATCGGTCATTCTACGACTGACCTGGCCGATGGAATCGCTGGTCCGATTCGTGCGCGGCAATCGTGCAACGCTGCTCGGCAAACAGCCGGCAGTACTGCACCCGATTGCGGGCGCCGACGTGGGGCGGATGGTTGCGACGGCATTGGCCCTGAACGGCACGTCGCCGCAAACGTTCACCTTGCACGGTCCTGAAGCACACACCATGCGCAGCTGGCTCGAGGCGTACTGCACGGCTGCGGCCCCCCAAGCGAAGGTCAGCCACGCTCCGCTTTGGATTGCCTCTGCGCTCGCGACACTCAGCGCCAACCGTCAGATGAAAGCGGCAGTCGCCCTGATGCGGTACTTCGACGGGCAGCCCGAATACGGGGACCCCACCGAAGCCAACCGCCTGTTGGGCGCGCCACGAATCGGCCTCGATGCTTGGATACGGGAACGCGTGCTCCAAGCCGGCGACCCAGCCATTCGGCGAGCGGCGTGAACCTCGAAGATGTCACGCTGAACCGAACGTGCGCTCGCCGATGTTCACGAGCTGTTTCACGGACACAGCATTCCGACTGGAGCAGATTACCAGTCCAACTCACCCGACGAGGCGCAACACGCGTGGAAGAGCCAAGCCAGGTCGGTTAAGCTGCTGGCCGATGCATTCTCGCGACTGGACTCGCCACGCCTCGATTCTCGGTTCCATTTGGTTGTTGACGTCCTGTTTGTCGACGGCTGGCGGCGGCTCCAACGGGAGTGAGTCGAGACAAGACGCAGGTCGCGAGCCCGCCGAAGCGCCGAGTGTTGGCGAAGGAGCGCCCCCCAAGGAGACCCCATCGCAAACCGCGTCGGACGCGGGCGGCCCAGTCGCGGAGGGATCACGGCCTGACAGTGGCACCTGCCCGCGCGGCGAGGAGGGCTGCGCGTGCAATGAGGACGGCACCTGCAACGACCCGTTTTCATGTCTGTCGCGCTTGTGCGTCGACGCGAGAAGCTCGGTCCCTTCCGACGACCGCAGTGGAGGCGTCGATGGTGGTACTGCCTCACCCGAGCCTGAACCCGAGCCTGAACCCGAGCCTGAGCCCGAGCCCGAGCCTGAACCCGAGCCCGAACCTGAACCCGAGCCCGAACCTGAACCCGAGCCCGAACC
>QJWJ01000133.1 GCA_003235365.1 Deltaproteobacteria bacterium | reverse complement strand
GGCGATCAGGAACACGTCCTGAACCAGGTCTTCGATCTCGTTGTTGGGAGCTCCCATGCGCCACAGGAACTTCGCGACGAACTGTGCGTGTTCCGCAAACAATTCCGTGGCGTCCAAGTGACGCTCCTGGGCACCGTCCGTCGTCGGTAGTGTGGGCGACGACTTCATGCTCTCCTCCAGGGGGCGAGCGAGCGAACGACGATTGGGGCGGAAGTCATGCGAGTGCAGGGGAACTACCGCAGCATGCCCCAAAGTGCGCGCTGAGTCACCGATGAATGGCAAACTACGGGCCGTCCCAGACAACACTTCCACGTTGGTTCACTTTCTTCGAACACGAGCTCGAACGCAGTCGTCGACGCGAGCCCCACAGAAAAGGCCTCGAGCGCCAGTTTGGCGCTGATTGTGACAAGCGAGTGAGGTCGAACTCCCCTGCCGTTCAGGCATTCGACCGTCTCGAAACGAACCGCGTGCTCAGAATACCCTTCAACGCCCCGAGCTCCGTTGCCGAAGCTCCGCTCGACCTCGAGCAGGCGTTTATCCTCAGCCCACATTGCAATCGCGATGATTGTGGTTAGCTTGCTGCTCCTCTTCGATGGTGTGGCACCACGCAGACACGCGGGGCAACTCGAGCCGTACGCGCTGTCCGAACCGCGAACCCGGCGCGCACCGGGCTTGTAGGTCTGCCTGCGAGGGTCGAGTCGGTCATTACTAGCTGTTCATGGCCTCCGCTGGAGGATCCTTCTCGGCATCCGGACGTCACGCTGCTTTTGTGCAACTTTGAGCTGGAAAGGGAATCCGGCGCGCCCTTTCGTGAACAGTTGCCGATGCCCGATTCGTTCGGGCGCTCCTTGCGCGCGGTCCGACATTTCCGGCCTGCGGTCCGCTCTTGTTTCACACGACGCGGATGTCGGGATGCGTGTGTGAGGCGTCGTTCGGGACGCGACCGTTCGTGACCCGTGGCGCGGGAGCCTCGACGCGCGGTAGCCGCGGCCCTGGGGCGCCGAGCCGCTTGCCTGTGCACGGAAATGCCCCGAAAAATCGCCCCAGCGGGGTGAGGGCGTTTCTCGGGGCCACGTGCGGCAATCAACATGATTGCCGCTCCAAGGCGATCTCTCGGGGGCCGATCGCCGCTGCTCGAACCACGCTACTCGAACCAGTAGTAGTCGAGATTCAGCAACTGGTTGCCATCGCCTGAAAAGCGCAGGCACAGGTCGTGAACGCCCCCAGCCGCCTCGACAGCGCAGTCGACGTCGCTCCAGTTCTCTGCGCTTCCCGTCGCGGGAACCTCGCACGTTCCGACGACTGTCCCGGCGTCGCTTCGAAACCCCGTGCAACCACCTTGGAGGACTTCGATCGTGCCTCCACCTGAAGACGATGCGCGTACATGCAAGGTACTAGCCCCCTGACCGAAGTCGAGTTGCGAGACGGCGAGCCAGTCGCCTTGCTGTAAGTCTGTGACAGCAACTCCGACACGTGCGCCAGCATCGATCGCGAAGTCGGTTTCGATTCCTCGCTGGCCGGCGATGAGTTCGGCCTCGATACGTTGAAAAGCGTCGACACTCCGCAGTTGCTTCACCTCACCACGTGTTGCAGATACCGGCACCATGTGCCCGTTCTCGTCCCAAGACAGTTTGTCGAGTGTGATGCTGCGTTGGTAGTCCGAGTAGCCGTCGCGGTTGGCAATCACGCGGTTGTGATAGAAGACGTACCACTGTCCCTCGTACTCGACCATCGAGTGATGGTTGTTGTTGCCGTTGTTCCCGTCCGGATTGGGGATCACCGTGCCGACGTACTCGAACCCGGTCATCGGGTCGTCGCTGATCATGTAGTCGATGGTCGGGGCGTGGTTCTGGAACGTCGTCGAATACGAGAAGTAGTACTTCCCCTCTCGCTTGAACAAGAACGAAGCCTCGAAGAAGTCCGGAACGACGATCGTCGTCGTCGAAGCATCCTTGAGACTGACCATGTCCGAGTTCAGACGGATGACTCGCGCGTTGTCGCCAGTGTCGGGCTGTCCGCCGCCAAAGTACAAGTACACCTCGCCGTCGTCATCGACGAACGCGGTGGGATCGAACAGCCAATCGACGTCTGCTGCCCCAGGTGTTTGTTTGGTCACGAGCTGCACTGGGTTGGTAAACGGCCCCCCCGGATCATCCGAGACCGCTACGCCGATGGTCGAACCCGAGTCGGGGAAGTAGAGGTAGTACTTGCCGCTGGCGGCGTCATACGCGCAGTCTGGGGCGTAGAGCTTGGTCGCGAAGGGAATGTCGGCGGCGTCGAGCACGACGCCATGGTCTTGCCAGTTTGCCAAATCACTCGACGAAAATACGTGGTAGTCGACCATGTCGTAACCACTCTGGTCGTCGGGATCGTGGGAGGCATACACATAGATGCGACCGTCAAAGACGTAGGCGGACGGATCAGCGGTGAAGATGTGGCTGACGATCGGATTGGGGACGAGCGCATCGGGCTCAGCGAGCTGGGTTGCAGTCGATCCTCCCGCCCCGGGAACGGAACTCGCCCCACCGGCGGCAGGTGTGGGCTGTGAAGTCCCGCCGGCACCGCCCGTCGGTGGCCCTCCCGCCTCGCCGATCGGCGACGAGTTGCTCGGCGCAGACCCCCCGGCTCCGCCAGCCGCCGGTGATACTGATGCAGAGCCCGCCGTGCTGTTCGACGGCGCGCCCGTGGTCTTCGGGGTGGTGGGCGTTGGTCCGCTCGAAGTTCCCGTTCCTGCTGGATCCGCGGTCGACGAACTTTCCACTCCCACGCTGGAAGGCACGCCGCTGGGGGTAGTGTCCGTCGGCTGTGCGGTGCTGGTTCTGGCCTCCTGCGCGGACGAATCACCGCTGTCGTTTCCGCATGCGACTAGCAAAGCCGTCGCAACTAGCGGGCTCCAAAGGGGGGAGATGGCGAGCCGTCTGGTCTGGCGGTTCATCAGCGGTATCTGAAAGCGGAGGGCGCTCGAGTATCCCATCGAGGATGGATGAGCCCAAGCCCCGAATCCTTCCGGTTGAGGCGGTGAATAATCGCCGTTGCGACGGGCTGCCTGGTCTGGTGGGCCGTCGAGTTACTCGCCGGGCGTTGGGGTCGGGTGGCCGCGGTGGTCTGGATCTGCGTCGCGACTACGGAACGAACGGGAGCGCGACGTCGAGGCCGAGCTGAAACGTCGAGTCCGGCATCGTCCAGCTTTCGATGTCGTTGACTTCTACTGACCATTCGGTGAGCACGAACAGTGCTTCGAGACGCAGGGACGCCACCACCGGGCCGAGCGATTGTGACAGACCCAGGCGTACTCCAGCTTCCCCCAGCAAGCCGGTCGGTGTGCTCGCGCGGTCCAAACCGACCCCACGGACGCGCAGTTGCCCGAGTTGTCCCACGGCGCAACCGCTGAGCGCTTCGTAGTGCAAACAGGGCGCGAGAGTGCCGAGCCATACGTTGCTGCGGAAACCATTGCCGTCGCTGTCGCGCTCCGTCGTGGGCCAGCTCGCCATGCCACCCACTTCGATCGAGAAGGTGTCTTGTCGCAACGCTCCAAACAATCGCCCCAGCCCGCTCGCTCGGGGCGCCAAACCGCTGGCGATACCAGCGCCGAGGCCGACGCTGGGGATCCAAGGGCCCCGGTCCCGCTCGAAGACGGGTATGGTCGGTGGTTCACTTGGCGTGGTGTCGTACGACGGCGCAGGCTCGGCAGCGTCCGGCTCTGGCTCTGGCTCTGGCTCTGGCGCTGGCAGCTGGCGCTCCCGAGCCCGCGGCGTGTCTCGAGGGGGCGCACCGGCCAACAACTGCAGCTGTACGACGATGGCAAAGGCCATACTGCGGGCGAGTTCACGACAATCGCGATGGTCGACGGCCAGCTCGCGTTCACCTTGGGGCGTTCCGTCTGCGTTGCGCCACAGCAGCGTGCCGTGCAGACCGGCGGCGGAGGCCGACGCCCGAATGATCACTCGGCGAGGTGCTGCGTCCACAAAAGGCCGATACCCGAGCTGCCGCTCGACGCTGCGCTCGAACTCGGCCTGCGACGGGCAGCCGAGGGCGCCCGGGCCGATTTCGTAGGTCAGCGAAACTTGCTGCATTTCTTCGGCACGCGCGACTTGCTCACTCGCGACCCAAGCGAGCAACGCAAGCAGCAACGCGTTCAGTCGCCCGACTGCGGCATGTCGACCCGCATTGCTCTTGGTGAACCCCGCGTTCCCGGTTTCGGTACTTCGCCGGAGAGTTGGAACCTGCGTCATGAGCAAAGGCGGGCGGCTTGGCTGAAGGAGGTGCTCGAGCGGAGTCGGAAGGGAGTGGATGTGCGCGTCGAAAACCTACTGCCGAATACCGCAGCCTGTCGAACTGATCGTCGGCAAACTGGCCGATTCCGTGCACCGCTGACGGTCGCCCGCCTGAAATGGCCGATGGGCTGCTGACGGCCAGTCGACTCCCCAGCTCGGTACCTCGAGGCGGCAGCCGAGGCCGAAACGTCGCTCCCACCCGACCCGAAAGCAGCGCGCCCCGAGAATACTCACTTCGTGAGCGTCTCGGGGCGCTGAAATGGGGGCGTGCTGCTTCGCCAGACCCACCGCTTTTCGACGGACCGGTTCGCGGCGCGGATCAGTTACCGACGTAGGGCAGCGGTGCCTTGACGATGACCGTATCGGTCAGCGTCTTCAGGTACGCGACCAACGCTGCTTCCTGGTCGGGCGAAAGCTCGAGGTCTCCGACGAGGCCCGCCAATGGGAGAATCGGGGTCACCTCCGCTTCCGGCCAGCAATCGTTGGCGATTGCTTCCGCGGCACTGGCTCCAGACATCGTGCAAGTGGGCTTGCTCGATGCCGTGTTGTAGAAATGCACGACTTGCTCCAGCGTCTTGAAGTAGCCGTTGTGCATGTACGCCTTGGGGAAGCCATTGCCCCGCCGCATGTCGACGTTGCGTAGCGTGGGCGTGCGGAAGTCGCCCTCGTGACCGGGCACGCCGGTGAACTCGAAGAGGCCTTCGTCCGGGTCGTTCGGATCGAAGTTGGCCGCTGCCGGGTTCGGTGGGATTCCGATGTTGTGGAAGCTGTTGTCGGAGTAGATCTGGTCCGGTTCCTCACCGCGCGCGTCGGGGTTTTGGAATGGCTGGAAGTTCTCGTCGAACAGAATGAAGGGGACACCGTTGTTGTGGCAATTGGCGCAGCCCGCGCCCCCGTTGTCCTTGGTGTTGTAGAACAGGTCGTGCCCGAGGTTTTCTTCGTCGGTGAAGTCGTCCAGGGGGAACATGCCATCCGCGTCGTTGGCCAGGGCGAAGTCGCGGAACGAGCTGAACGAGTTCATCTCCGTCGAGTGCTCGAAGGCCGAGATGGCCACCGCGATGCGCTTGAACTCGAGATCAGCGTCGTTCGCGCAATCCGGGGCTGTGCCCCAGGCCAGCTCGAACAATTCGCCGTACTGCGCGGAGGCGACGTGGTTGCAAACGGCTTCCGCGCCAGGCAGCTCGGTACTTCCGTCGGGGACGTTCTGCTCGACGTGATTGGCGAACGGACCGAGGGCCTGGTCGGCGAGGGGACCGAGGAACCCAGCGTAGGCTGCGGTGAGATTGGCGTCACCCTCGAACACTTCCTGCCCGATCGTGTTGCCTGTGGCGCGGCCGTCCCAGAAGACGCCGCCGATGCAGAACAGTCCGAATGGCGCGAGGGAACAATCCGGACCGAAGAAACCGCCGGTGAGGTTGGGGACCGACGCCGCGTAGGCGGCAGTTGGGGGCTTGCGGTTACCGACGGTGTGGGGGTTGGCTCCCGTCACCGCCACGCCGTTCATGTTGATGGCGGCGACGCCGGCCGTGAAACCATTGTCTGGGACGTGGCATGTGGCACACGACTGTCGCGTTGGCACAGAGATTTCGTCGAAGAAGACCTGCTTGCCGAGGGCTTCGAGTGCCGCGACATCAGGCTCGGCCAGGGCGCTGGACGCTGCTAGTGCCGTGACCAGAGCGCTGGCCAATACGGGGATCGTTTTCGTCATTTGTCCTCACTTGTTGGTTCCAGGTGACCCGTGCGTCGTTCCGCCCCAAGGACCCGGGGTTGCTGGAGTGTCTGGGTTCGGACTGTCCTTCTAGAAGCCGTTTGTGGTCAAGCGATCTCATGCTTCGGATCAACGTTTAGACCCGTCTCGACGCTGCACCGGAACGGTTACATCCGGGCGCTGCTGACCGAATTGGGACGAACCCACATCACTTCACCGACCAGACTGAGAAACCATCTCTACGTTCATTCGCCACGCTGTCTGCTGCGGAGCATCGAGACCGTCGGCTACGGCGATGTGTACCCGCTCACCGTCGGAGGGTGCGTCTTCACGTTCTTCGTTCTCATGCTCGGACTGGGGATCGTTTCGGTGCCTGCCGGGTGGTTGGCTTCCGCGCTCTCGAAGGCGCGGGAGCTGGAAGGGGACGACGTCGACGCCGCATCGAGTCAAGACCGACGGTCGAGGTGATCGCTTGTGTTCCAACGCTACACACCGTTGACACGACCAGCGCGTCCGAAGACGATGCCGCATGGCCAAGCCCGACTTCGACGTTGCGACCGCCCACGCCTACTTCGCGGCTCACTGTTTCAATCGCGCGTGGAAGGGCATCGACGCCAAGCAGCGAACCGAGGAAGAAGCAGAGTCGATGCTGGGGGCCGCCCACGCTTCGCTGTGGCATTGGCTGCAGCGGCCCGAGTGTACGAATCAGAATCGTTCGATCGGATACTGGCAACTGTCACGTGTGTATGCGTTGCTCGGTGATGCCCAACTGTCGATGCAGTTTGCCAAACGCTGCCTCGACGTCAGCCTGGAACCATCGCTGCCTCCACTGTTCGTCGGTTACGCCTACGAGGCACTTGCTCGGGCGGCGAAACTGCAGGGGGATGCAGTCGCGGTTGCTCGCTGGTCGCAATTGGGCAAACAACACTGCGACCGCGTCGAGAGTGAAGAGAGTCGGCAGTTGTTGGAAGCGGACTTGTCGACGCTCTGAGACGGAAGGGCGTGGGGTCGTTCGAGCTACCGGCGATGGATAGCCTTCACAGAAGGCGCAGGAGGGCCAACGCATCCGAAGCGAGGTAGCCGACCACCCCGCTGGCAATGGCGATGCCGAGCACCATCAAGCTGGATACGCCGGTGAGCTCCTCTCTGGCGGTGTGCGCGCGTGGCTTGCGCAGCAGCCGCTTGGCGGTCACGATCGCGCCGGCGCTGGCGGGGCGAACCCCCAGCAACGCGGCCATCGCGGCGATTGCGCGCTCATCGGCGTTGTCGGACTTGTCGAGCTCCTTCTGCGCTAGGGCGAGCATCAGCGCCAGACGAGGAGGCAGGTCAGTTGCCTCGGCGAGTCGATGTTCGATCGAGGCCCAATCCGTCCGGCGAAGCAATGGTTCGATGTCTGCCCACAGGTCGTCGCGTTTGACGTCGGAAGCAGTGGCCGGCGGCTCCTCGAACGAGACCGGCGAGGTATCGACGTCGGCGTGTGCCTCGGGGCGCTTGGACGGCGCGGCATCGGCGTCGGCTTCGAGTTCGTCCTTTGCCTTGGCCTGTGTGCGGCGCGCGGCGTGGCCTTCGGCGTCGCTGCTGCTTTCTGTCGTTGTGGGTTGCCCTGGGGCCGCCGGGGCGTCGGCGGTGATCGGGCTCGGAGTCGGTGACGACGCTTCGAGCTCGGCCGCAGCAACTCGTGGCTGAGCTTCGGTCCCGTCGTGCAGGGTGGTGTCTTCGAAGGAATGCTCTTCGTCGTCGGGGATCGACTCCATCGGCACGTCCAGACGGATTGGGGCGTCGGTCACCGCAACGTCGATGCGGGCGATGGCGATTGGCGTCGCGGTGGCGGCGCATCGACTGCCGCCCGCTTCGGGGGGGCTCTCGCCATCCCTGCCGGGCGGCTGTTCACTGGTCGTGGCGATGTCCGCGGGCGCTCGGGATGCCGAAGCGGCGTTCGGGGCGCTCAACCCGAGTAGCGTCGCCGAGGTCACGCCGAGGGACGCGGCTCTGGGTTTCGCTCTTCTCGGGATCGAAGCCGAGTGGCGTGCCGGCGCTTCGTCGTTGCGGCTCGACTGAGGAAGCGGCACGCGAATTCGGGGACGAGCAGGCACCGTGACAGTCTGAGGCGGATTTACGGACAGGCCGAGCGTTTGTTGCGCGACATCGCTGGTTGGGCCTCATCTGCGCTCTTTTGGAACAGGGCGATGCGATGACTGATGACGTATTGTGAATCACCCAACAAACAAACCGGCACGGTGGCTCGCCGCCTGCGCCGGGGGCGGTTTTTCGGGCCCTCTCCAAACGGCGGCCCGAAAGGCTGCCCGACAAATCGTGCTCGCCGATCTGGCAGCGCTCAGGGAACTTCGGTGAGGTAGATGGTGTAGGCGTGGGGTTCCCACGGCTCGTAGTCCGGGTCGTAGGGGTGGCTTGGATCGACTCCACCGAGGTTGATCCCCACGAACAACAGCCCAGATGCTCCCTCGAAGTTCATCAGCGTCTTTTCCACGGTGTGGGCCGTCTGCAAGTACGGCAGCTCCCAACGTGCCAGCTCGTTGCCGTTCTGATCGACGCTGGCCGCTACCCAGCGGAAGCTCACCGGTCGCTCCCACTCGATTTGGACGCCCAATTTTGCCCCCAGAGTCACGCTATCCAGGTCCAGCCAGACGGCGGCGATGCCCATCGGTTCCAGGGCGCGGCTCCCGGCCACCTTGCGCGGCAAGCTCGAATACGCGAGGGTCCAATCGAACACCAGGCGCCCGAAATCACCCAGCCAACGCTGATTCGTCGGGTGCGAGCCGTCGCAGCGCGAGCCGAGGAAAGCGCGATTCAGAGCCCAATCGCCCAGGACGTCTGCGTAGCGCCGCGGCTCGTCGTCGAGGCTCGCTCGCAATACGTCGAACAGGTCAGGCTCGTTGTTCCATTCGGGCCCGGTCGGCTCTGCAAGTGGTTCGTCCTTCGTGGACGAACGGCGTGACAAGGTCAACAGGCTGGTGACCAGATCCCCCGGTGAGCCTGCCCCGAGTCGCGCGTCGAGGTATTCGAACCACAGCGCTCCGCTGCCCGCTCCGTTGGTCACCTCGCGCGGCAATGTACTCAGCTGCGGGTTACTTTGGGCGTCGTCGAGCTCCGCTGCCGCCCGCTGATCTGGACCCACGAGCCACTGCGTCACGTAGTTGGCGTAAGCGCGCCGCGCCGCGGGCGTCTCGGCGGCGTCTCGGTCCAGAGCGATCGCGCCGCCGACACAGCGCATGGCCGTGTGTAAGTCGAGGTGGTTCTCGGGCGTGACACAGAACGCCGAAGCTCGGTCATCGCCGGGCGCGGCCGGATCTGCCAAGGCGGTGACCGCTTCCCAGCGCGGGGTGCTCACTGCGTTCACACCGAGGTACATGTCCAATTGGGGACCACCGCCGAGTTGCCCGTCGGCGCGCGGCGCCGGCAACTGCGCCACCTGCGTCGCCAGCTCATAGGCGTTCAGTAGATTCTGTACCGACTCGAGGTCGACGCGGGAGTCGGTATCGGCGTGGACGCACACGTTGCCGCGAGGAGCGCACAGCGCGTGGCCGTGGTGAGGGCGCGGCTGCCGCTCGATTCGAGCGCCTCGAGGGATCTTCGGATCGACCTGAACTTCCCTGGATTCGACGTCAGCGGGCAGACCGCCGAAGAGCATGCCCGGCACGTCGCCTCGCCGCCCTCCGGCTCCTGCGGCCGTCAGAGTCGTCAGTGCTGCACCTGCAACGGCGGCGAACCGCATATTTAAGCGGGATATCGGCAAATGCTTCGACACCGTTTTCGACCTCGACGGGGTCCCCGATGTATCGATCATTTCGCCCGCCGTGCACAGCCCGAGCGTGCGCCGCGTTCGTGAAGCGCCATGCCCACGGCGAATCGCGCCCGTCGCTGCGCGAATTGGGCCATGAGGCGTGGAGTCTGATACGAGGGATCCTGTTACTTTGTCGTGGAACTTCCGTTCCCCGACACTAGCCTATACTCGCCGATTGTCCGTTTGCCTGAATTGAGTCCGAGTCACGAGCCTATGCCCGAACCTTTCGACATGAGTGGCGCGCTGCGTTTCGACCTAGCTCGGGGCCGCGTGAATCTGGGGGGCTTCGGCGCCCGTGTCATCTTGCCCGTCGAAGCGATCTCGCGGTTGTGCCGGGCGTTGGACAAGGAGCACATGCTGGATTTCGGACACTCGATGGGCAACGAGGTCGGACGTCGCGTTGCGGAACGCC
Organism: Deltaproteobacteria bacterium; assembly: GCA_003235365.1. Classification (GTDB taxonomy): domain Bacteria; phylum Myxococcota_A; class Polyangia; order Polyangiales; family Polyangiaceae; genus SZUA-265. The sequence goes on along the minus strand of QJWJ01000133.1, from coordinate 110,868 downwards.
TCGGACCCGAGATGGCCATGACGACCACGGAACAGTTGGTCGAGCATCTGGGCGGCGAGTTGGCGTTGATGGGGTTGGGGTCGTTGTCGCTCGAGTTTTGGGGGCAAGCGATGGTGATGAGCGTGGTCGATTCGCCGTTCGTGTTCGGTGACGGATCGAAGCCGGACGCCGGTGATCAGCTGCTCGCCGCGATCCTCCAATCGGCGCTGCTGCGAGTGACGAGTCGGCAGCTCGCGGTCGTCGCGCTGACGCGACTCGACGACACGGTGCGGTTCGTCGTCTGCAGCACGTCGGCGCGGGGGCACGTCGAATCGTGGCTCGCAGAGGGGTGTCACTACGGCGAGGCTCTGGCCCGCCTCAACGAAGCGGGGGCTCGCTCATGACTGGTACGGAGCAGGTTCAACGCCTCGAGGCGTTGTTGGAGAAGATTCGGCGCAACGCATCGCTGCTTGCGCAACAACGTGCGGAAGGGGTCGCGGCCGGTTCCGAACAACCGAGTGTCGCCAGCACTGGCAACGCGGCCGCTCGGGTGTCAGGACCTGCTGCGCCATCGATGCACGAGGCGACGACCGCTGTGCCGCCTTCGATGCCTCACAGGAGTGCGTCGATTCCGGCGGCCGCGGGTTCGACTCCGCCGATGCCCGTCGTCGTCGCAAACGAGAGTGCGGCAGCCAAGGAGCCTTCGCGGGAGATGGCGGCAGTCGCGGAGCAGGCTGCTCCCGAACCGACCACGTCCGCCGCATCGGAAGAGATCGAAGTCATCGACGCGGACTTGCTCGACGACGAGATGCTCGTGACCATTCCACCCGGCGCGCCCGACGAGAGTGACGCCGAGGAGCCCCAGGCGGCCGCACCGAGCATCCCTGCGGCCCCACCCCCGATGCAGAGCGAGCTCCCGAGCGCAGCGCCTCCGTCCGTCGAGGTGAGAGTCGACACGGGAACGGAAGCCGCGGAGTCCAGGGGGTCGTTCCCGGTGCCCTCCGAGCCGCCGCCCATGCTCGAACACGAACGCGAGTTCGACGTGACGACCTCGGACGACTCGGTCGAAGACGACTTTCGTCACAGTGTCCCGCCGCCCATCGACGAGATCGAGGCGCCGCCGATCAGTACTGAGCAGGAACGCGGCGATGAGATGGACGGCCTGGGGGTCAGCCTCGGATTCAGCCCATCGCAGCAGCCGGAAGCGGGCGACGACGATGAAACTGAGGCGCGTCGCACTCCGCCTCCCGAATCGGGACCGCAGGTCAGTCTCGCTCCCAAGGAAGCCGAGGGCGCGACTCACGACGCTGTCGCGCGCCACGGCGATGGCCCAACCATGGAGCAACTCGGTGCGACCATCGATTTGGATGGTCAACCCACTGCCGAAGATCTGGAGTTGGCCGAACGCGCCCCGTCGGCTCCGTCGGCCCCGGATGACTTCGAAGCCGAGTTGCCTGCTGCCGAGTTTGCTGGAGGGTACGACGCTTCGTTGAGCGCTCCACCGAACGCGCGCGAAGAATTGGCCGCCCACGACATGGCCGAGCGCCGCCGTGCCGAGCGCATGAGCGGTCCAGCCGCCGCTCCCGGTACGGCGCCGCCGCCTTCCAGCGGGGCCGAGCCACTTCATCCCGGGTCGATCGTTCCACGGCCGCCTGCGACGCTCTCTGCATCTGCCGCCATCTACGAATCGACGCCGGTACGCTCGCGAAGTGCCGGGTTCCTCGACCGTTTGGACGCGAGCCTGTCCCTGGGACCCTCCGACTGAGCGGCGCCGATCCGTCAGCCGTGTTGTAGGTTACGGGGCGCGGAGCTGCCCAACGTACGCTTTGCCCACTTCTTGCTGCATCGCCAGCAACGTCTTCATTGGCCAGCTCTCCTGGATCAGATTGACGAGCCAGTTGGGGATGCTGCCCTTGGGATCGGTGTGGACCTCGACGATCACCCGTGTCTTGCCATCCTGAAGCGGGATCAGTTCGTAACGGCTGCGGATCAAGTGAGCACGGACACCCACGGTCGGCGGTGCCTGGGGATGCTCGACGGACTGCATCTCCAGGACGACACTGCCGCCCTTGCCGCGCTTGGCCCGTCCCCGGTAGACGTAGTCGCGATCGCTGATCGGAAAGGGAAGAGAGAAATGCTGGTAGACGGTGTAGTCGTAGGGACCATTCGACTCGAGCACGACGCTCTTTTCGAGCCGGTCGACCCACGCCGTGCGATGGGTGTTGTCGGCTAACACCCAGAGCAGCTTCTCCACGGGGGCATTCATCACGGTCTCGCCGCGGAAGGCGACGAGCGGGGAGTTGGGAAGCTCCTTGCTGTAGACTTGGACGCCGTTGTCGTCGTCGATCTTCTGCCAGCTGTTCGCCAGGGCGATACCGCTGACGATCAAGATCGCGCTGCCGATCAGTACTGCGCCGCTGACCAGCACCGCGCTGCCGAGCCAGGTTGCGTTCCGCAGGCTCACCGCCTTGCCGGCCCGCGCAGAACGGCCCGCGAGTACCGCGATCGGCCGCAACGCAGTTGCGAACCAGGGACGCGCCGGCCGATTCTTGGGGCTCGGGTGAACCTGGCATGTAGGCAATACGTCACGGTCCTCCGTCCCGGTCATCCCCTGTCCTGTGCTACCCATCGACCGTCCAGGGTAATCTGAGCCACACCCGTCCTCAAGGCGGATCTCGGAGTCGGTGGCCCGCTGAGGCGAGCGGTTCGACGTAACTCTTCGAAGGGCCACCGGATTCGCGCACGGGGGCGAGGTGGGCGCGCGCTTGCCGACGAGCTGTGGATCCCATGTGTCGGATGCGTCTACCGGAACCGGCCGACCACGCGCGACCGTGTCTGTATCGTTCTGTGTTTCACCTCCATCCGTGACGAGCCTGGTCGACCCGGTCAAGCGATTGCGAACGGACGCGTCCCTCCTGGATTTTCGTTGTGCGGGAACTGGTGCCCGCGCGTGGAAAGATCCATGCAGCGCCATCCGGCCGAGATCTGCCAGCCCGAAACCCGTGCGCTGACTCGGCGGATGGGTACGATGGCCCCGTGCGAACGTGGAAATTGGCCGCTAAGTTACCAGAACTGAAGACGATACGCTGGATTGCACCAGTGTTGTTAGCAGCGCTGGCGGGCTGCTCGAGCAGAGCTTCGACCGCGCCCGGCAAGGAACGGTCGAAAGCGAACGACAGCGCAGACGCGGGGCGGTCTGGCGCCATCGCTGCGCCGGACGAGGTGCTGCTCAACCCCGATGCGCCTCGTTGCGGCGACGGACACGTCGATGACGGTGAAGCGTGCGACGACGGCAACGAAGAGTCGAACGACGGTTGCAGCGCCGACTGTCTCGAGACGGAGATTGGCTTTTCCTGTCGCATCGCCGGGGGTGAATGCGAGCGCGTCCGCGTCTGTGGTGACGGGCGCCAGACCAGCGATGAGCAGTGTGACGACGGGAACGTCGACTCCAACGACGGCTGCAACGAGAGCTGCCTGCTCGAGAAGGACTTTGCCTGTCCGATGCCCGGCGAGGCGTGTGTTTCGACCGTGGTTTGCGGTGACTCGGTGATAACCGGACAGGAGACGTGCGACGACGGCAACGCAGCGGACGACGACGGTTGCGATGCGACCTGCAACATCGAACTGGGGTGGAGTTGCCCCAGCGTTGGCGTTCCGTGTCGCCCGGTGTGTGGTGATGGCATCGTCGTGGGAACGCAAGCGTGCGACGATGGCAACGTCGCCGACGGCGATGGGTGTTCGTCACATTGCAGCCTCGAGCGCGGTTGGGCTTGTGACACACCAGGTGAGGCGTGTCGTCAGACCACCTGCGGTGATGGGGTCGTCGAAGGCAGCGAAGCGTGCGACGATGGCGACAACCTCGTCGTCGGTGATGGCTGCAGTCCGGGTTGCGTGCTCGAACCCAATTGTGAAGCCGGTGCCTGTACGTCGCGCTGTGGCGACGGCTTGTTGCTGGCGGGGGACGATGAGGAGTGCGACGACGGCAACGACGTCGGTGGTGACGGTTGCAGCGCCAATTGCAAGGTCGAGGACGGCTGGAGCTGCATCGTTCCGATGCCCGATCCTCCTCCGCATCTCGAGCTGCCGATTGTGTATCGCGATTTCATTCACAAGCCCGAGGAGCTTCGGCACCCCGATTTCGAAAGCTACTCGGGCGATGCCACCACGCCGGGACTCGTCGAGGACCTACTCGGAGCTGATGGAAAGCCGGTTTACACCGGAATTTGTGAGGCGGGGCAGACGTTCACCCCGGAACAGTGCCCGTACGACGAGCAGACCACGTCGAAGGCCGACTTCGACGAGTGGTATCGCGACGCGGACAGCAACATCCCGTTTCTCGATTCGCTCGTTTTCGAACCGCGTGACGACGGCACCTACGTGTTCGACAGCGGTGGCGGTCTGTTTCCGGTCAACGACAAGGGCTGGGTCGCCCAAGGGATCGAGGAGACCAGCGCCGAAGCCAACTACAATTACGGCTTCACGTCGGAGTTGCGCCACTGGTTCGAGTTCTCGGGTGGGGAGTTTCTCGAGTTCTCCGGCGACGATGACGTTTGGGTGTTCATCGGCGGCCGGTTGGTCGTCGACATCGGTGGCCTGCACAAGCGCACGGTGGACAGCGTGACACTCGACGAGGCTACCGCGGCGCACCTCGGTCTGGAAGAGGGCCGAGTCTACGAGATTGCGCTCTTTCACGCCGAACGCCATACCTACGAGTCGAACTTCCGTTTGACGCTCAAGGGCTTCAACCCCAGCACTTCGGAGTGTACGACGGTTTGCGGCGACGGCGTCACCTCTGGCGAAGAGACGTGCGACGACGGTGACGACAACGGTTCGGGTTACGGCTACTGCACTGCGGAGTGTGAACTTGGACCACGCTGTGGAGACGGCATTCTCGATCCTGACAGCCCTGAGGTGTGCGACAACGGTTTGAACATCGATGCCTACGATACCGGTGAGGACGCTTGTGCTCCCGGTTGCGTCCGCCCGCCCCATTGTGGCGACGGACTGCTCGACGCGGTGTTCGGCGAGGAGTGCGACGACGGTGACGAAAACGACGGTGAGTACGGCGGCTGCAACGCCGACTGCACGCTGGCGCCTCGATGCGGTGACGGAATGGTCGACGAGGGCGAAGAGTGCGACGACGGCAATCGTCAAAACGACGACAGCTGCAACACCGAGTGCAAGGACATCAGCTTCGGTCCCGCGCTGTAGAGATACGGAACCGGTCACTTCGACGGCGCGACGATTCATGGCTGAGTTTGCGGAAGCGAGAACCGCCGCACAAGTTGCCGGGTCGCGCTCGATCAAATGCGCCAGCTTGTCGGCGTCGACGTCGGGGTGCTCGGCAAGATCGATCACCCGTGACGCCATGATCGGAAGCGATGCGGGTTCTGGTTTGTGCAGCTCGCAGTGTGCGGCGATTTTCCCCGCCAGCACTGCGACGGCCTCCGCGGTCCAAATGGCCGATAGGTGATTCACCGTTCGCTCGTGCCGCCGCGCGTCCGCGTCGCCCCCGTCTCGCGCCCCGCCTCGTGCAGCCAGCGCGGTTGCGCTTGCGCCGACTAGGTGTGTGGGCACCGAGGCCCGCGCGCAACTTCCCGCTGAATTCGGCAGTTGATTTCTGAAGCGTTTCCCACGGTGGAAGCGAGGACCTTCGGCGAGTTTGAAGTCGGTTCGAACGATGAACCAGGCTATGGTGGATGGCGAAGGAGGGCGTGATGCCCCAGGTTGAGTTTCGTTATCTGACCGGGATCCGGGGGGCGCGATTCGAACGCGCGCGGTTGCGTGGGAGCTGGGACGCAGACGGCGTGTGGTCCGATGCCTGGACAGAGGTGCCCATGCAGGTGTTTTCTGCCGAAGATGGCTGTTTGGGGTTCCGGCGTACCATCGAGTTTCATGCCTCACAGGTTGGCAGAGTGATGCGCTGGGGCGTGGTGTTCGATGCCCCCGATGCCCCCAACGCGTGGGCCATCGCTACAGAGGTGAACGACGCGAGGTCCGACGATCGCTCACTGGCGTTCTTGCTGACGGACGATGAGTTGTCCCGTCAAGACTACCACCTGACTTGGGCTCGACGACTTGGCGCTCGAAAGCTGCACCTTGCAAACGCGCCGCCGGTCGTGCGGTTCTGTGTTTGGGCGCCGAATGCCAGGAAAGTGGAGGTCGTTTTCGCCAAGGTAGCGAGCCCGTACGTTTTTGATTCCGGGGAGGGCATCGATCCCGGCGCGCCGGTGCTGAGTGCAGTCAAGGGAGACGAGGACATCTGGCAGGTCGAGGTCGATGCTCCATTTGCCGAGTTCGAGAACCGTCCCTACATGTATCGGATCACCAACGAGCAGGGCGAGGTCCGCTATCGCACGGACATCTTCTCGCGCCGGCAGGCTGGGCACGGCAAGATCCGTCCTGACCAAGAGCCCTGGGATGGTCGTATCGCTTCGCTGGATGGCTCCAAGAGCTGTAGCGTGGTGGTCGCGCACGATGACGTCGCCTCTGCGTTGCAGGATACGGATCGACGCGTGACGCGTGAGGAGTTCTGGCGCGACGAGTTCGACCCCGGGCATCCAGTGCCGACGCGGCTTCAGGACATGATCATCTACGAGCTACACGTCGGAGGTCTTGGCCCGAGCAAAGACGGGACGGGTACGTTTCGAGACGCGATCGCCTTCGTCGAGCACTTGGTGCGCTTGGGCGTCAATTGCGTCGAATTGATGCCCGTCAACGAGTTCTCAGGCGATGCAGGATGGGGTTACGGCCAGACTCACCACTTTGCGTTCGAATCGAGTGCCGGGAGCCTCGATGACTACCGACACTTCGTGCGAGCCTGTCACCGCCAGGGCATCGCGGTCATCCAAGACGTCTGTTACAACCACTACGACCTCGACGCGGAGCGCGCCCAATGGCAGTACGACTCAACGCTTCCCGAACACAACTGCTATTTCTGGTACGAGGGAAGGAGCGTTGAACACCCCACGCCGGACGGTGGGTTCCTGGACAATGGCTCGTCGGGGTTTACGCCTCGCTACCACGAGACGGCGGTGCGTCAGCAGTTCATCGCGAGTGCGGCGTTGATGCTGGATGAGTGTCACCTCGATGGTTTTCGAGTCGATCTCACCCAGGCCTTTCACCGTGATAATACCCTGCACCGAAACGGGCTGAGTATCGCCGCGGCAAACCTGTTTGGACAGAAGCTACTGCGAGAGTGGACCCGAACATTGCGGTTGTTGAAGCCGTCGGTCCTGCTGATTGCCGAGGATCATACGGGCTGGGAGGCGGTGACGCGTTCCTCGAATGCGGGCGGGCTGGGTTTCAGCGCGCGCTGGGACGTCTCTTTCTATCATCACTTGATCGGCGATGCGGAAGCCAGTGCGGGGAGCGATCGCATCCTGCGAAGCGCGGGCTACGGTGGCGACGCACCGCTGTCGATGTTCGGTTTCGCCAACGCGCTGTACAACAGCCAATTCAATCGCGTCGTCTATCACGAGTCTCACGACGAGGCGGGCAATGCGGGGGGGAGCGAGCGCACCTTGCGCACGGCGGTGGGGGGTGCGCCGTTGGTTGGGGAGACTCGACGGTTTGCCGAAGCGCGCGCCCGCACCGTGCTGAGCTTGTCGATGTTTTCAGCAGGCACGCCGTTGTTCTTCATGGGTGAAGAGGTTGGCGTGACGCAGCCGTACACGTTCGATGGCTTCCTGGGGCAGCGCGACGACATCATCGCGCTCCGCGACGGTTCGGGCGCTGCATTGTTCGCCTACTATCGAGATGCCATCGCGCTGCGGAAGCGCGTCGCTGCGCTGCGCGTACGCGACGTCGACGTCGTTCACGTCAATCCCGAGGGAAGGGTACTGGCCTTCGTTCGGCGCGCCGGACTCGACCAAGTGCTCGTCGTCGCGTGCCTTGCCAACCGACCGTACGACGACGGTTACGTGATTCAGACCGCCGAATCGCGGCTGAATGACGGGCTGTGGCACGAAGTCCTCAACAGCGATGGTGAACGCTACGGCGGGGCCAATCTCGGCAATTACGGTGCCGAGCTTTCGGCGCTCGGGGGGCATTTCGAGGCACGGCTTCCGGCGTGTGGTGTCGTCGTGTTCCGCAAGGTGGCGTGAATTGGCGCGCGTTTGCAGGGGCTCGCGCTGGTCGAAACGGCAACGTTCTGAGATTTGCGTATCTGTCGTCTCCCGTCGATACGCCTACGGCCGTCGAAGGTGGGCTCTATTTCGTCGATTACGACACGAACACATTCCACAGCTGTGGCGCAGATCTCAGTGGCGCCCTGTATTGCTGGGGCAAAAACACGGAGGGTCAGCTCGGGCTGGGCGATTGGGCCGACGTGACCGTGCCCACGAGGGTGGGCGTGGGGTCCCACAGGAAGCGACCGGTCACTGGGCGCTTCCACACCCGTGCGCTGACGAATGATGGACGCGTTGCCTGCATGGGGGCGAACGACGACGGCCAACTCGGGGTGGGGGACACATCACGACGCAACGCGCCGACGTTCGTTAATTTTTGACGCGGTTACATTCGATTTCGCAACCATCTCGACCCGAAGGCAGCGCGGCACGGGTAAGCTCCGACGGGCAGCGGTGAGCGCCGCAATCCAGGCAAGGGAGGTTTCCAAATGATCAAGCGCGCGATGTGGCTGGCTGGCGTGAGTGTTCTCGCGTATGCCACGGTGAGTCAGGCTCAGTATACCCATTCGAGCAAGACGACCATCGACTACGTTCAAGACGTGAATTCCAGCTCCAACACCGGTTCGTTGATCGTCGGTGATTCGAGTGGAAAGCAAGTGGCCATCGACGACAACGAGATTCAAGCACGTGCAGCGGGCGGCGGCACGAGCACGTTGCACCTTCAGGCCGAAGGTGGCGATTTGAGGATAGGCAGCAATTCGTCGAAACTCACGCTCGACGGGTTGAGTTTGCGTACTAACGATACGGCCTACGGCCTTTGGATCGACGGCGGACGCGTGCTCTTCATGCACCGGCCAAATCCGGGAGAAATGCATGCGACGTTCGACGTCGATGAGCTGATCAATTGGGGGCGTTTGGTCTTGCACGACGGTTTGAGCATGTTCTCACCCAGTACCTTCCCGGGCTCCGCTACCGCATGTTTCAGCTCCAGCGGGACGGTCCGTTCCCTCGGGCTTTGTTCGAGTAGTCGGCACTTGAAGACGCACATTCGACCGTTGGTCTCGGGGCTCGAGCTGGTGTTGCGCATGCAACCCGTATCGTTCACTTGGAAGCAGACCGGCCAAAGCGATCTCGGGTTCGTTGCCGAAGAGGCCTCGGCCATCGTGCCGGAGCTCGTCGTGCAAGATGAGCACGGTAAGCCTCACAGCTTCAATTACCGACACTACACGGCCGTGTTGACCAGAGCGATTCAGGAGCAGCAAGCCGCGATCGAGCAGCTGCAACAGCAATTGGCCCAAAGCCAGCAAGCCGTCTCTACGTTGCAGCAACAGGTTCAGGAGCAGCGGGCGCAGCTTCAGCAGCTCAGTACGGCGCGCGAGTGAGTTCCGACGTCGAGCCGGGCCACCGCTGACGTTGCGGTGGTCCAGTTGCCCGGGAGTTGGTGGTTTCGCGACGTGGGTGCGTCTGGAGCAGTGGTGCTCACGACGTCCCGCTGTGTCGTCGCTCGTGCATACGCTCGGCGGCGGCCAGAACCGAGTCGACGCGGTTGGGGGCCAACCTTTCCAGGTTCGCTCTGACCACCTGCACCACGGGCTCACTGGCTCGTTCCGGACGACCGCAGTCGAAGGGGGGCGCCGGAGCGTATTCCACGGCCAGCTGGAGGGCTTGTGCGGCGGTCGGGCCAAGCATCGTCGATACCAGACACAAGGCCATATCCAAGCCCGCCGTTACTCCACCGCCTGTCATCAGGTTGCCGTCCTGTACGATACGGCCAGGATCGGGCACGGCGCCAAAGTGCACGAGCAAGTCACGCCACGCCCAGTGACAAGCCGCGCGCTTACCGTCGAGCAGCCCCGCGGCCCCCAGCAACAGCGATCCGGTACACACGGAAGTGACCCACTTGGCCTGCCGTGACAGTCGTTCGAGTTCGACCAGATACTCGGCATCGTCCATGGCTCCAACTGCTCCGTACCCACCCGGGACACAGATCACGTCGCACTGATCGATCGTCGATAGCGGGACGAGGTCGTTGAGCGACAGCACGGGCGTTGCCCGGAGAGTTCCACCTGACACGCTCGCAAGCACACATTCTGCCGCAGGGACCCGCGAAAACACTTCCAGAGGTGCGGTGAAGTCGAGCTGAGTGATCTGAGGGTACAATGGAAATACGATCTGCATGACGAGACTCCGGTGAAAGAACCGCTCCGTCACTGGATGCGGTGCGCGTTCAACTGTGTCATCATCAGGCTTTGGCAAAAATGACAGAGTTCCAACGTTTCTTGCCATGGCGCGCGTAGTCACCATCCTGCTCTTCCCGGACTTTCAGATCCTCGACGCGACCGGACCCATCGCGGCGTTCGAGATTGCGTCCACCTTGGTAGCCGACGCCTACCGACTGGACGTGCGTGCCCATCGCGCAGGCGCCGTGAGAAGCTCCTCTGGCGTGTCGGTCGTGGCGCAACCGTTGGGGCGCGCTTCGGGCATTCACACCCTGCTCGTGGCGGGCGGCGATGGAGTGGCGGAAGCGGTCGGTTGCGCCCGGACGCGTGCGTTCATTCGGCGCTGTGCCCATCGCGCGCAGCGCGTTGCGAGTGTTTGCTCGGGTACGTACCTACTTGCAGCGGAAGGGCTGCTGGATGGCAAGTCGGCAACCACGCATTGGTGTCGCACGTCGGACTTTGCCCTTCGCTATCCCGCGGTGAATCTGCAGCCGGACAAGATATTCGTTCGATCGGGCAAGGTTTGGACGTCCGCGGGCATCAGCGCGGGGATCGATCTGGCCCTCGCGATGATCGCTTCGGATCTCGGCGAACGAGTCGCGCGCGCCGTCGCACGGCAGCTGGTCGTCTATTATCGCAGGCCAGGTGGGCAAACCCAGTTCTCGGCAATGCTCGACGTTCCTTCCGAATCGCGTTTCGATGCCTTGCTCGACTACGTGCGGCGCAACCTCGCAGAGCCGTTGCGCGTCGATGATCTGGCCAAGCTCGCGGGCATGAGTCCTCGCAACTTCTGCCGCCTCTTCACCAGCGACCTTGGGCTCACACCAGCGAAGGCCGTCGAAAGGCTACGTGTCGAAGCTGCGCGCGCGGACCTCGATTCAGGTTCGGGGGTCGCGGAAGTCGCGCTGCGGTGCGGGTTTGGCGATGCGGAACGCATGCGGCGTGCCTTTCAGCGTCGGCTCGGGGTGTCTCCCTCTTGGGTACGCCGGGCCCAGACGCCTGCAGGTGTTCAGCGTCGTTGACCGGTCAGGCGCTGGACGCGCTCGGCCGTGGGCGGATGCGACGAGAGGTAGTTGGGGCCGGAGTCGTCCGTATCGTGATGCTCGCCGAGTCTCTGCAAGATCGCTGCCAGGTGTGCGGGGGAGACGTGAACGGAGTCGAGGTACTGCATCGCAAAGTCGTCGGCTTCGGTTTCGTGGGCCTGGGAGTAGTGCGAGTTGGCGAGCATCGCAGGCATGGCGCCGAGAATGGTGGACAGTTGGCTCGCGTCGCCGAAGTACGCGAAGGCGAACAATCCGACTGCGGAGCTTTCCAGAGCCATCCGCATGGCGTGCCGGCCTTGGACGTGACCGACTTCGTGGGCGAGCACCCCGACAATTTCATCGTCGTTCTCCGCCAGCTCCACGAGTTCGTCGGTCATGACCACGGTCCCATCGGGCAGAGCGAATGCATTGGCCGCGCCGCTACGCAGTTCCAGATGTAGCGGTAGACCCGCAAAGTGCTGCGACAACTCGGTGAAGCGGGACTGCAGTTCCTCTTGTCGCTGTGGGGGCAGGGTCGAGCTGTGAAAGAGAGTCTTGTCGAGGGTCGACAGCGTGCCCTTGCCCAGATCGTAGGCCAAGGCGTCCGGAACTCGCATCGCAACTTGCCTCGCCAGCGCGGGTACCCCCCAGGTGAAGCCGACGACAGCGACGACGGCCAACACGACAACTGCCGCCACGGCTCCCTGCCAGTGCGTCTCGAGAAGATGCACCAAGGCGAGCCCGCGCCCCGTCCCTGTGCGGGCCTGCAACTGGTCGAGTGCGTCGTTGTCGGTGCTCTCACACTTGGCACCGGAAGGGAACGCGATGGATCGAACCGTATTGCCCAGTCGCGGCGAGATGCGCACTTGCTTCAGGTCGAGTTCCAACGGCAACTCTGGCGGCAGCCGTGTTGGGTCGGCATTGCCGGCGACGGCTTCGACGCACAAGCGATCGGTGTCGTCCAAGCGAACGACGACGTCGTGACCACGTGAACTCTCGCCGTCGTAGTAGGTTGCTCGAATTTCCGTCACGGTAGCCGGCGCTCACAAGCCCAGGTCGAAGTCCATGTCCCCCAAGTCCATCGCCGCATCACCCAACGCGTTCGCCCTGTTGGCAAATTCGTAGCGCCGACCTTCGAGCGGACCGACTGCGAGTAGCTTCATCCGCTCGGCTCGATAAGCTGCCAGCCGCACTTTTGCCCACGGGGTGAGCAAGCCCAACGAAAAGACCACACCCAAGAAGTTGGTGACGTAGAGTTTCAGAATCGGCAAGAACTCCTGCTCGGAGATCAGGCGGTGACTGCTGACGGTGATACCACTGTACAGCGCGTTGGCGATGTTGGCGCGATTGTACGCGAGTGGGATGACCATCAGCGCGTACAATGCCGCAATGCCGATCGCGAACGCGGTCGGGGGCACTTCCGAAAAACCCTCCACGTCATGCAGCACGAGCGCGCCGATGACCACGTTGATGACCGCGAAGATTACGATGCCGGTGCTCATCGCCAAGGAGATGAGGTAGACCTTGAAGTACTCACCTGTCGTGGTGTCCCAACGCAGCGGCTCGTCACCGAACAGGTGTCGGCTCACGGCAAATTGTGTAATACGCCACTGAGCGAACGGATACCCCATACCAAAGCTCAGCACGTAGATGAGTGCCGCCAGCACGTACACTCCGTACGCCTCACCCGTGTTGGCCTGAAAACTGAAGCGCACGTTCCTGAACGCGGAATTGTGTGCGTTGAATGCCAACGACTTGGTGACGGCCCAGGGCGTGGCCAGTGCCAACGCTATCGCCAAGACGACGTAGAGCGCCAGAGAGTAGTATTGTGCTGCGAACACTGCGGCGATGGCCGTTGCCACCACGACGCGCCCTTTGAGAATCCGCACTGGATCGGCAAGGTATTCGAAGCTCGAACCGTCAACCCACGTGTGGCGGTAAAAATACTGGCGGGTTCTGACTTTGGCCCACGCAGAATAGATGCCCAGCGTGATGACGCTGAGCATCACGTTGACGATCCAGATGCGGAAGTACTCGCTCGCGTTGCCGGTGAAACTGAACTGCAGCGATCGTGGGATGGGCGGTGCAACCGCTGGTGGTCTGTGGCCATCGACGGTTGGAGGCGGATATGCCTGTTGCATGCCTGGCTGCACTGTGTTCCCTCCTACGCCTCGGCAAAGGTTGACAGGTCCGGAGGGTCAGGCAAAGACTCGAATCTCCCATGGATCCACCGGCGGGCCAGTCCGTGTGACTTCCAACTGCACCATGCGGGGGACGAGCAACACGAAACACGTACACTGTGGGAGCCGCGCCCCCTTCGCGCTACGTCATGATGGAGACCACTCAAACTGACGGGCTCGTGCCCGAGACAGATGTGTCGGTTAGGACCCTGGCCGGGATTCACTGGGTGTACCCAGAGGAGCGGTTCAGTCTGCTCCGCGTCGGTGCCAACTCGATCGGGCGTGATCCTCAGGCAGACATTCACCTGGAAGACCGCCAAGTCTCGCGCCGCCATGCGACGATACTCTACACGCACTCCCAAACCGCACTCCGTGATGATGGGAGTCGCAACAAGACTCACGTCAACGGTGTCGAATCCAAGTGGGCCCTGCTGACCGACAACGACGTGATCCGCATCGGATCGTGGGTTGGTGTCGTGGGCGTTCACGCGACGGACGAATTCATCACGGGGTGTTTCGAAGAGCCCGTACCTGGCGTCGTGGCAGGCCCGCGTACACGGACTTTGTGGCAGCGGTTGGCGCTCGCGGCGCAATCGACGATTCCCATCGTCGTTCAAGGTGAGACCGGTACGGGCAAAGAGGTGTTTGCCAGCGGCGTGCACCAATTGAGCGGGCGAACGGGACCTCTGATCGCCGTCAACTGCAGCGCGCTGACCGACTCTCTCGCGGAGGCCCAGCTATTCGGGCACGCACGCGGCGCGTTTACCGGCGCCGTCGCAGCTTCCGAGGGGTATTTCGCGGCGGCCCATGGTGGAACACTGTTTCTGGACGAGATCGCGGATTTGGCGCCGCCGCATCAGGCCAAGCTGTTGCGCGCGGTGGAAACGCTGCAGGTGACGCCCGTGGGATCGACCACACCGCGCAGTGTGAACGTGCGGATCGTCTGCGCGACCCAGGCGCCGTTGTGGCAACTCGTCGAACAGGGAACTTTTCGTTCCGACTTGATGGCGCGCCTCAACGGCCTGACCGTTCAGTTGCCGCCGTTGAGGACCCGACGCGAAGAAGTGTTTCACTTGTTTCGGCGTTTCCTCGGCGTGCACCGCTCCGCCCCGGAGAACTTCAAGACCCTCTTCGTGGAGGGCCTGTGCATGCACGACTGGCCCTTGAACGTTCGAGAGCTCGCTCAGGCCGCCAAGCGCTGCCAGGTCATCACTTCGCATGAATGGCCTCTTTCGACTCGACAGTTGCCGATGTTGATCGAGCGGCGCGTGTCGGTCCCGACTTCACCCGCTGGGCCCCCATCGCCGGTATCTTCTGCCCTCGACCCGGACATCACGGATCTCGTCGGAAGCAGAACGGCAGCTTGGTTTCATCGTCACCGCTCGGAGCTTCAGGGGTTGCTGGAGGCGCTCGAACGGCGCGACCGCAACGTTTCGCGCGCGGCCAGCGACGTTGGCATGTCCCGCCAGCGCGCTCAGCGATTGCTCGCCGTGTGGTCTCGGGTCCAGCAGGGCCAGCGCTGAGCTTGTGGCTTCCGGCGGAGCGCCGCAACTCGGCGCCGGCGTTCGACTTACGCACGGGTTGTCGAGGACGGCCCAACCAAGCGATCGAGCAGCATGATCTTCTGCCAGATCTTCCTCGTCAGTCCGACGGTGAGCGTTTCGACGTCACTGGCGGCGCTGACCGTGACCGAGTCTTCGAAGTGTTGGACGTACACCGCGGCGATCTTGCTGATGATTGAAAGGATCTCACTACAGTAGTCCAGGTAGCGTGTGAGCTCGAACGCGGTCATCTCTCGGTGCGGTGACGATTCCGTATCGGGCCCAGGTACCAAGAGTCGCTCGGGATCTTTCGTCAGCTGATGCATGTCCACGATGTGTGCCAGCGAGCGTAGGACGTGCAGCGCCTTCTGCGCGCGGTCTCTCTTGATGCGGAGTTCGACGCCGACCAGGAAGTAGACCCCGATCCCGATGAACACGACGTCGTTGATCAACGATTCGAGGAACGGTACCAATTCCTGAAACGTGGAAACCTGCGCGTCGAAGCGAACCTCGGATGCAGCGACCCAGATCACCGCGGCGAGGAGTGCGACGCAACCGGCGACCAGCGCGCGCAGCGTCCGAATCGGTCGAGCCAACCAACGACTGACCGCCGCCGCTTCCAAGGCGACGCTCTGAAGTTCCTTCGCGACCCCGCTCAGGCTCGAATCGGGGAAGCGCTCCGAAACGCGTCGGTGGAGCTTCTCGCTGGTGTCGATGATGCGGGATGCGTCCAGTTGCCTCGCCACTGGGGGAACATATTCTCGCTCTTGCGGTCCGGCCAAGTCCTCGGGACACTCGGTGGAGCGCCCCGAGGGGGTAGCTCAGAAGTTCGCCTCGAGCCCCGCGCTGGGCACGGCAACCGGACCCACTTCGTTTTCCCGGCACACGTAGGCATTGCAGCTCTTGTTCAAGATCTCCGTGTGCAACGTGACGTTGAGCATTTCGAGCACGATTGCCCAACTGGCGCCGGAAGAACCGAGCTTCCAGCGCTTTTCCGCCCGAACGTCGATGCGGTAGAAGGGCGTCGTGCGCGGTGGATCTTTGGCGGCCTCGATGTACGCCACGTCGGCAGGGATCCCGGTGTAGAAGGCGCCGCGAATGCCCAGGCTGTAGCCCTCGTCGAAGCGGTACCCCAGCGCGCCACTCAGCACGTGGCGGCGGTCGAACAGCGCCGGACCTTCTGCGCGGCCCAACGAACGTCTCGAGTTCGATAGAGTGTACGCGATGAACCCTCCGAGGCGCTTGGTGAAGCTACGACTCAACAGCAGCTCGACGCCTCGTGCGCTGCCGAGCGAGCGACTGTTTTCGTCGATGCTTTCGTCGCCGTTGTCCAAGCGTGAGACCCCCGGCCCATCGCTCAGGTTCAGCAAGATCGCCTGAAAAGCGGTGATGCGTAACGAGAACTCTCCCGGAAGTTTCGTGCGAATACCCGCGCTGCTTTGAACCGCGCGCTGCAGCCCGTCGCCGAGTGCGGGGGTTGCTCCGGGTTGTAGTGCGGGGTTACCCGGTGGTTGGTGCGCGATTCCCACTGCGTGCTCCAACGTTACCCGTGGACTCAGCTCGTATTGGACGGACAGGCGCGG
Organism: Deltaproteobacteria bacterium; assembly: GCA_003235365.1. GTDB lineage: Bacteria > Myxococcota_A > Polyangia > Polyangiales > Polyangiaceae > SZUA-265. The sequence continues at coordinate 94,215 of QJWJ01000133.1, read as the reverse complement.
ATCGACGCTCCAGACGGCTTCGTCTCGTTGCGCCACCACGTCGGTGCGCAGCCCCGCGTCGACGTGGACGTCGCCAGTAGCTGCCCACTGCATGCCGACGTACGCCGCGCCGACCGATTCGAGCCGTGACGGGAAACGGCGCGCGTAGTCATCGCGGTCTTGCGGTTCGTCGAAGGACGCCAGTTCGGAGCGATGCCAAGTACTACCAACCTCCACGCCGCTTTGAATCGCCACGCTGTCGCTCACGCGCGTCTGAACGTCTCCTCGAACCGAGACGAGCGGAGCTTCGAGTCTCACGTTGCCTTCCGAGAGTTTCGAACGGTCCGTTCCGACGGTGGTGGCCAACGTCGCGTGGCCGCCGTGCAATTGACGGGTGTAGCGCACGTCGATCCTGTGAAACTCCGAATCGATGATTGGCACGTCATCACCGCCGTCTTCATCGTTCGACCGGGTGAGAAGATCGCGCGCGCCAAAGGCAAACACCGTTACCGAATTCCCATGCCCAGGGTGACCGACGAGTTTGGCCTGATAGTCCCAGTAGTTGACGGAGATGTCCGGCGCAAAGAGGTGCGCGATCGGGTTGGCATAGGAGAACCTGCCGCCGCCAATCAAACTCACATCGTCACCGACCAGAGGCACCTCCACGAGCGCCGAGCTGTCGAACGCCCTCACAGATGCCTCGCCGTGCAGAACGTGGGTGGGGGCGACGGAATGGCCTGCCGCGATGCCTCCCGCGGCCCGTCCGAACCGGGCTGGATAGGGCCCCGGATAGAACTCCACTTCATCCAGCATGGCCGGGTGGACCACTGGGGGGCCGGCGAAGACGTGGTACAGGGATGGAAGTCGGACATCGTCGAGAAATAGTCCGAGATTGCCGGGCGGCGACCCCCGCACGTAGAAATACGGGGCGCCTGACAGCGTTGGGGTAACGCCGGGTAGCGATTCGATCGCGCGAAAAGGGTCGCCGAATGCGCCCGGCAGCTGGCGTACTTCGACGCGCTTGAGTCGTTCTCCGGACACCGTGCGGTGGCCGGAAACGATGACGTCGACCTCCGCGGGCGCTGTGGGGGCCTGCGTGGGCGGTGTCTGCGCAGCACTCGCCTCTGGTCGCGGGTCGAGAGCGACCGGCGCCTCATCCGGCGCAGACGACTCCGGTTCGGTGAAGCTGACCGCGAATCGGATGCGAGAAGAAACCGCGACATCGTCTCGGCGTGCAGGGGTGAATACCCAAGTCATGGCCGCTGCCCTGGCTACGTCGGAGAAGGGCGGCAGGCCCGAGATTACCCGTGCCTCGCGCACGTTGCCGCCGGCATCGATCGTCAACTCCAAGATCACCTCGTGGTCGCCCGTTTGCGCGGCGGGGTAGGTGACGTCTGCATCTGACAAGAGCTGCGGAAGGTCTACGGAAGGCGACCGCGGCTCTGCCTTGCAAGGGATGGTGTACAGCGAAACGTGGAACACTGCGACGAGCGCAAGGATTGCCCGGGGCAGCCGCTTCTCCATCGCCAGCACACACGCCGTATCTCATGGCGACGAGGGGTGCGCAAGCTGCCCTCCGAGGTGACGCTTCAGTCTGTTGCTCCCGTGGAGTGGGAGCGGCACGGTCTTGCGCGCGTCGATCGACTGGAGCATGCTCAGGGAATATGTACCGGAGGTGGCGCGTTGTTGATGGGAACGTATGCGATTCGGGCGTACGTCGCTTGCTCACGTCCTTGGCCGCCGCACTGGATGTCCGTCTCGTTGGCGGTTTGGGGATTACTTCACTCGTCGTCGCGTGCGGCGCTCGAGCCGACGATTCGAGTGCGGAGGGCACCATGCCTGACCAACCGGACCCGTCTTCACCCTCCCTCCAGGCACTGGCTTGTGTGAACGGGACGACCTATCCCGTGGACGCTCCCAATGACACCGGGTTCGAGTTGTGTGACGGAGGAATGGTCCACCGCGTGGCGCAGCGGGCCTGCCATTCCCAACTCCCCCGCGATGTCGTCGTGATGAACCCATACGTACCCCAGTGCGAGCAGGCTGCGGCCGAAGGGAAATCCACGCTGGAGGATTGCCTCGCGGCGTTGAGCAGTGCGTTCGGCGTGGCGGTGATGAGCGAGTGCGAGCGCGACTCGGATTGCGTGAAGCAACCCCATGGGTACTGCGGCTGGGGTCAATACGCGGCCTTCTGCACCTATGGCTGCACCGTCGATGCGGAATGTGCTCCGGGGCAGCTGTGTGTGTGCGGCTCGCCCGTGGGGCATTGTGAGTTCGCTGGTTGCACGACGGATGCGGACTGCGTTGAACCCCTCTTGTGTTCGCGGACGTTGACCGAGTGCGGGGGTGCGCGCTTCGTTTGCCAGACTCCGGCAGATCAGTGCCGAGGCTCGGACGACTGCGCCGACGACGCCCTGTGCGGTTCCCTCAGTCCAGATCAGCCTCGCGCCTGTACCGCGGACCTGTTCAAGGGTTGCCCGGTTCCAGGGCGTCCCTTTCTCGTCGCTGGAAGGCCGCGCGTCGCCACGAGGGTTCGAGACGCGCTGTGGTGCGGCGCCGATGTCGACGAAACCGAACGGGCAGTGCCGGTTCGCGATTCACGCATGCCTGACGAGGTGCGGGCTTTGCTCGCTGATGCGTGGACGGCGATGGGGCTCGCGGAGCACGCGTCCGTTGCGGCGTTTGCCCGGTTCTCGATGCAACTGCTCGGCGTGGGCGCACCCGCCTCGCTCGTCGCAGCAAGTCACGCCGCCATGGCCGACGAAGCGAAGCACGCGCGCCGGTGCTTCGAAGTCGCCCGCCGCTTTGCAGGTGCTCCACTTGGACCGGGGCGTTTGAGCAGTCAGCAGTCGCTGGACGATGGAACGCTCGAGGCGATAGTGGACTCGGTGATCCTCGAGGGATGCGTCGGCGAAACCGTCGCCGCCCTTCATGCATTTGAAGCGGCGCAACTCACACGAGATCCCGCGATCCGCGCGGTGCTGCTCGAAATCGCCGAGGACGAAACGCGCCATGCGGCGTTGGCCTGGCGCTTCTTGCATTGGGTGCTCGGCGCGGGGCGAACGGTACTCCTCAGTGAAACGAGGCACGTCGAATCCTTGTCTCAGCGTGTTGCACGTCGGTTCGAACAGGCCATCGAGCAAACATCCGAGGCCCTGCCCGAGTCACCTCACGCCGAGCGCTTGGCGGCGTATGGGGTGCTCGGCGCCGTCGATGTCAATCGCGTGCAGCGTGCGGCCAAGGATGAGGTGGTGAGGCCGCTGTTCGCCGCATTGCTTCGGAAATTCGAGCCGTCGGTGCCTGGCGTACACCCGCACCGCGATCGGACGGCGAGCGCCGAGGTGGCGACCGCAGGAGTCTGAGGTGGAGCGAAACCGACACACCGGGTTCCCGTGCAATCTGGCGTTGTTCGTCGCTGGTGTTCTGTTTGCCTGTGACGACGCGTATCCGATCGACCCAACGCCTTGCGACGACTGGTGCTACGCCACGCAGCGTGCTGGTTGTCCCGAAGACTACCCAGAACAGTGCGTCAGCGGGTGCGAACAGAGTGGCTTCCTGCGCGATAGCCCTCAGTGTCGCGAGCAGTGGCGTTCGTTGCAGGAGTGCTACTTGGCTTCGCCAGCCGAATCGTTCCATTGTCACGAGGAGACGGAAGTCAGCCAAGCGTCAGCAATCTGTCTCGACGAGCGCTCTCGATTGGCGGAGTGTTTCGCCCCCGGAGGCGCGCTTTGCTTCTCCAACTGCGTTCATGAAGCAGAGGTGTGTGATACTGATCTCTCCGAGTGTGAATGGCACTGTCGGAACCCGTCCCCAGGGTGCGAGGACGAGCAACGGCAGTTCGACGCATGCATGGTTGGACAGCCTCTGTATTGCGGGGAGCCCGAAGACGACCCACGCGAGCTGGAGGAGATCCCTTGTCTGGCCGAGATTGGCGAGTTGCTCGATTGCGCCGGATGGAACGATTGAACGACGCACTATCGGGTTTGCGCGGTTTCAGCGTCGTGCGAGCCGCTCGAGGTGTTCGCTGATGCGTGCCGCGACGTCGTGCGCGTGGACGTGTGCCAAGTCGTGATCTCCTCCGGTGACGATGCTCAGCCGCGCGTTGGGTAGAAGTGTCAACAGTCGTTCGCTGACCGCTACCGGGCTCAACGGATCCTCGTCGCCACACAGCAGCAGCGTTTGAGCCGTGATGGTCTGGATCTCCCGGCTGAAGTCGCTCGTTTCGTCGAAGAAGTAACGCGGGGCGTTCTTGGGATGCCAAGCGGGCGCTCCGTCGCGCCAGTCCGTCGCGCCCAGGCGCTGCACGTCGATTCCGCCGGCCGTTGCGACCAGCACCAGACTCGCGACGAACTGTGGGGCGGCGAGCGCGGTACGTAGCGCTACGACGGTACCCATCGACTGAGCGATCAGGTGCGCCGGCTCGCGCAACTCGCGTCGAACGAGATCGACGAGATGGTCGAAGTGCGTGACGTTGGGGTCCTCGGGCACGCCACCCAAACCGGGCCAACCCAGGGTTGTTGCGTCGCCGAAGTGATCGAGCTCAGCTTTGACCGGGTCCCAAAATTGTCGATTACCTGACGCGCCCGGCAGAAAGAGCAACTTCATCGGCGCTGTGTAGCGCTGTGTCCAAGAGCCGTCCAGATCCCTTCGGAGCCTTCACCGTCGAGTGGCCGCCGGCTCCTGCTGGGTGCTGCAGTGCAGGGTGCCGAGCCCTACGACGAGGTCGACCGCATGGATCCCGCGTACGACGTGGTTGGGGAACAGCTCGCCGAGGACGCCCAGCGCGACACGGTCTTGCGGATCGTTGAACGTCGGCACGAGCACTAGGTCGTTGGCGACGTAGAAGTTGGCGTAGCTTGCCGGAAGCCGTTCGCCGTCGTAGTGGATGGGCTCGGGCATGGGGAGATCGACGACGTCGAGTCGGCGCCCTTGGGCATCTCGCATCGAGAGTAGCGCCTCTCGTGCCTGCTCGAGGGGCGTGTAGTTGTCGTCGCGGGAGTTGCGCTCTCGAGCAATGACCACTCGGCCCGGCCCGACGAAACGAGCGAAGTCATCGATGTGCCCCGACGTATCGTCACCGGCGATGCCGTCTTCGAGCCACAAGACGTGGCTGACACCCAAGTAGTCCGTCAATACGCGCTCGACCTGCGCTTCGGTGAGCCCCGGGTTGCGAGTGAACGGGCTGCCCAGCAAGCAACGCCGAGTCGTCAACACCGTGCCGTCGCCATCTACGTCGATTGAGCCGCCTTCGAGCACGAATCGCTTGCCGTTTACCGACGGCAACCATGCAGGAGAGCCCGCGGCCTTTGCCACACGCTGACCCGCACGTTCGTCGAGCACGTGGTCGGGGTAGCGCGCCCAGCCATTGAACCTCCACTTGACGGCGCCGAGCCGAGTTCGCTCCTCGTCCACGACGAAGGACGGCAAGTTGTCGCGGGCCCACGTGCGGTCCGTCTGAGCGACGAAGTAGTCCACGCGATCGACGTCGACCGCTGCTCGCAGAAGGGATTTGTGGGCGCGCTTCTGCGTCGCTTCGTCGTGAACGACCAGCCTCACGCGTTCGACGCGTGATAGCTGCTTGATGATGTCACAGTAAACCCAGCGCACGCTCTCGAGCTTCCCCGGCCAATCGCGACTGCGTGGCCAAGTCAGCCAGGTTGCTGCGTGTGGCTCCCATTCCGCAGGCATGCGAAAGCCCGCGGCGGCCGGCGCGGTCTGTTTTGGGTCGAGCTTTGCGACGGGAGTCGCCGATTGGGGACCGCGTGCTGAGCGTTGAGCCGCTCGATTGCCCTTCGCGGTCCGCTTGCCGCTTGCTGTGTTGAGTCGCGCTGCGATACGCGTCACCGCGCCCACCGTTTCGTCAGATCGCCGTAGGCGTCGATGCGCCGATCGCGGAAGAACGGCCAGATGCGGCGGGTCTCGGCAATCTGGGACAGGTCGCACTCGGCTACCAAGACCTCCGGATCCGTGCCGGCTTCGACCAACAGTTTGCCCGATGGTGAACAAACGAACGAATGTCCCCAGAACTCGATGCTTCCGGCCGCCGACCGCTCGGTTCCGACGCGGTTGACGGAAACGGTAAACACCCCGTTGGCGATGGCGTGGGCGCGCTGAATGGTCTGCCATGCCGACAACTGATCGGCGCCGTGCTCCGCCTTCTCTTCGGGGAGCCAGCCGATCGCGGTCGGGTAGAACAGCGCCTGGGCACCGTGCATTGCGGTCAACCGCGCCGCCTCTGGGTACCACTGGTCCCAACACACCAGCGGCCCCACTTGACAGTGTGGCGTGGAGACGGACATGAAGCCCAAATCTCCCGGGGCGAAGTAGAACTTCTCCTCGAACTGCGGGTCCTGAGGGATGTGCATCTTGCGGTAGACGCCCAGCGTGTCGCCCTTCGGCCCGATCACGAGCAGCGTGTTGTGATACAAGCCGGCACCGCGCGTCTCGAAGATGCTCGTCAACACCGTGACGTTCAGCTCTCGGGCGACCTTGGCGATCGTCGTTGCCGTCGGCCCGTCCAGTGGTTCCGCCGAATCGAACACGGCCGGCTCCTGAACTTGAGCGAAGTACGGGGTGGCGAACAGCTCCTGCAGACACACCAACCGTGCGCCGCGCGACGCTGCTTCGCGGACGCCCGCGATGGCGTTTTCGAGGTTCTCGTGTTTGTGCTCAGTGCAAGCCTGCTGCACCAGCCCGATACGAACGGTGGCGTCCGTCATGACGACTCCCGTGGGCTGGACGAGGCGCGTTGGCAAGCGCGGTACATGGGTTGCGCTGTAGTGCGCGGCTACCCTGAGCGCAATCCGAATTCGGCTTCGACTCCACCGGAACGCGTCGGGCGCGAGTGCCGACAAACGCGTTGCGTGAGGAGTGTTCCGTCGACGCGGCTCTCACGGCAGCCAGCGAAACCCGACCCGCAATCCTCCGCGAAGGACCTGGCTGGATTGTCGGCCACCACTCGGGAAGTAGTGCTCGAGGGTGATGGCCGCGCCCGCCCACGGCAAGAAATCGCGAACGCGGAGCGTGCTGAGGCCAATTGCAAAACCGCCGCGCGCACCCCAGCTCAGGTTGGTGTTCTCCGCTTCGAGTAGGGCGATCGGCGCGAGCTCGAAATCGTAGTGCCACGCGACGCTCCGGCTTCGCACCATCAGAGGGACTGCGGCGGTGTACTTCAGTGTGAACTGTGCATCGTCACCGGGCGGGTTCAGATCCGCGCCACCACCCACTTCGGCGCCGACGAGCAGGCTCAGATCATCGCCAACACCGCGCCCGATCAGCAGTCGCCCACTGCCGCCACCGCCCAGCGCGTAACGTTCGTGGGTTCGACCCAGCGATACGAGGCCCCCGCCTTCGGCGTGGATGGCCCATTTGTCGCGTGTCGTTTGCCGCCCGGTGAAGTCGGCTGAAGGCTTGCTCCAGAACGGGCACTCGTTCGATCGTGCCATGGCGAGCTTCAATGCCGTCCAGCGACGGCGCGCCGACAAGGCGTCCTCGACCTCGTCCGTCAACTCCCCGGCGCTCTGCAGGAACAGGCGCTCCGGGTCGACCCGTGCGTCGTGTTCCAAGATGTGTAGCGCGACCAAGCGCTGATCGGCCGGGGTACGACATACCGACTCCAACAGCACCGGAGCGATCTGCGCGTACGCCTCGGAGTCGATGAACCATCCCTCGTCCTCGAACGCGGCGATGATGCGTTCGACGTCACTGATCAAAGCGCCGACGACTGAGGGCGCCTCGTCGAGTGTCGGGACGTTGCGGGGATCGCGCGGGTCTACGTCCTCGGGGCTTGGATGCGTGGGTGGGGGCGTGCTCGACTGACTCGGGGTAGGCAAAGGCGCGGGTGCATTGACAGGTTCTGGGTTTACGTTTGCCGGTTCGCTGGCAGCGTTCGAACTGGTCGACACGCTGGCTTCCGGCGCCGGCTGGTCGTGGTCCGGTGGCGGAGAGGCATCCGGGTTACTCGAGGGTGTCTGGGCAAGGGCCGGATGCGTCGACAGCGCGCCCATCAGCGCTACGAACGACAAGCGGATGAACTTCGCGGAGGTCCCCGCCCACAGCGCGTGGAGGATGCGCTGTGCGGCCGCCGAGAACGGCCGTGAAGGGCGGCCGGATCCACTCGCGAATTCAGTCGGTTGCGGCGTGCCGGACATGCCCGGCGAGTATGGGTAACTTCCGAGATCAGCGCCAGTGTTGCAGCGATCTGCGGCGGATTCGACCAGCGCTCCGATCGGTACGGTGGTGGCGCCAGATGCCTACACGCGGACTGAGGGGCTGGTCATCCTCGCGGTCCGGACCGACGGATGGCGTCGTCCAACCGATTGCCGGATCAGAACGCCACACCCACAGCTCCGATTCGCGACGGGGCAGACGGTCTTCTCCCGCTGGTCGAAGTGGAACAAACGACGGAGTACGTCGCCGTTCGAAGCCCTTGGGGACAGATCTCTTCGTCCCTTTCGTCTAGGTTCTCTGCTGGTCTTGGGTAACCGGTTGTCCCGGGCAAACTGGGACGCACCGGAGAACTCGTCACCATGGACATCACGCGGACTGGCCCGCGAGCATCCTCCACCGGCCGTGACCCGGCTCGGTCCCGAGCCATCGTCTGGGTTCACCCCGAGGAGCGCGTGAGCGTGTTACCGAATGGAACGGCAATGATTGGGCGCGCCGCCGATGCTGCGATACAGCTGTCGGGGGATCGCGTTTCGCGTCGGCACGCGACCATCACTTCTTCGGGCCGTGGTTTGATCCTGCGAGACGAAGGCGCTCGAAACAGGTTGCGCTGCAATGGTCACCAGCACGTGGAGTTTCGACTCGCCGACAACGACGTGGTGCGTATTGGCGACTGGGTGGGGGTGATCGTGGAGAGCGTCGAGAACGACGCGTCAACCGGTTCGCCCTTCGAGGTTCGTCCCGACGGAGTCGTCGTCGGCCCCCGCACTCGCGAACTGTGGCGGACGATCGAGCGCTTGGCGGTCGGGGACCTGTGTGTCGTCATCGAGGGCGAAACCGGTACCGGTAAGGAAGTGGTCGCTGCTGCCTTGCATCGCGCCAGTGGCCGTCGCGGCCGATTCGTTGCCGTCAATTGCGCGGCGCTGCCGCCCGACCTGTTTGAAGCGAGCCTCTTTGGACACACACGCGGCGCGTTCACGGGCGCTATTCGAGCGTCGGATGGGTACTTCGTTTCAGCAGATCGCGGTACGTTGTTTCTCGACGAGCTCGTCGAGTTGAGCCTCGCGCAGCAGGCCAAGATCTTGCGCGCCGTGGAAGAACGTAGGGTCACTCCCTTGGGCGCGGTCCAGGCGCGCGAGGTAGACGTGCGGATTGTGTCCGCAGCTCAGCGACCGCTGGCCTTGCTCGTGGGCGAGGGATGCTTTCGGTCCGATCTGATGGCGCGCCTGAATGGCTTTACGGTCCAATTGCTTCCGCTCCGCGGAAGGCGCGAGGAGATCGTACGATTGTTTCGCCACGCAATGGAGTCGGGCGGTGACCACGTTTCGCGGTTATCTGCCGGCGCTGCAGAACGGCTGTGCACCCATCCCTGGCACCAGAACGTGCGTGAGCTGTTCGTCGTCGCTCGACGCTGCCGAGTGCTCCACCCCGAGACGAGCGAGCTGAGCGCACGGCACGTCGACGTCCTGCTACAGAGCGGACGGTAGAGTCGCTACCACCGCAGCTCCACGCCGCGGGGGACGACTGCGACGTCGACGGGGCGCGCCTGGTCGGCGGCGGGGGGGTCGTCCGAAAGCAGGTACCAGATGACGCCCGTGGCGACGCATGCGGCGCCGACGCCCACGAGTGACCAGGCGACCACGTCGATGCGCTTTGCCGCTTCAAACCCACCGTCGTTCTCACCGACGTCGCGTGCGTAGTCCAATGCGCCCGCGACTTCCTCGCTGCGGGTCGGGTTCTTGGGTGCGTCTTGCGCAAGGCTGTCCCGGTCTTGACTCAATCCAGAGTAGTAAGCATCGTTCCAAAGCCACAACGCCAAGCCCGAAAGGATTGTCGCACCGCCGGCTGAGGTGAACACGAGCGGAATGGTGTGCGGGGGGCCCGGCGGCGCGGAAGGCGGCGTAACGTTCGAGCGACGTATCACTGGCGGTGCCGGTTGTGGCATTGGCGCGGGTTGTGCTTCCGGCTCGGGTTGCGGCTCTGGTTCCGTTTCGGGCTCCGGCTCTGGCTTCGGTTCGGGCTCGACGTCAGGTTCCACTTCGGGCTGTGGTTTGGCCTTGCTCCGCGCGCCCTCGCCGTCGGCCTCGAGGGCCTCGAGGGCGGCACGGACCTGCGCCGGTTCGTCGGGCGGAACCACGCTCAGATCCATTTCGAGGTAGCGCCGCAAGTAGTGCTTGGCGGCCTCCTTGTCGTTCATTTCCAACGACACTTTCGCCAGCGTGTACAGCACGCGTGGGTGAGGGCTCAACTCGAACGCGGCTTCGAAGCGTGTCCGAGCTTCGTCGAGCTTGCCCGCCTTGGCCAGTTCGACACCTTGGCGGTACAGCTCGTCGGGGTTCTCTTCCTGCGCCGCGGCCGGCCTTGCGAGCGCACAAACCAATGCCAAGCCGTGTAGCGTCTGGCAGAGCCGCCTGCCCATGGAAAGAGCGGCGACGCTTTCGAATCGCGTCATCGAATGTTGCCGATGCCTCATTTCGAGCCGGAAGAGTAGGGGCTCTCTCCGTAATCGCCACCGAGTAGCGAGGGGCGCTTCGGAGCGGGCACGCTGCTGGTTGACGGTTCCGGTTGGGGGCGCGTCCCCGAGGGAGTGATGGGTGACGGATCGCGAGTCGGCCGTGCGAGGGATGGGGGACGGGTCGCGCCACTGGTGGGATTGCGTTGGACCTTCGGTTTCTGCGCGTCGGCTGGCTTCGGTGTTCTCGGCTCGTTCGATGCTTGCAGCATTTCTGTCACCGAGGGCGCTGGCGACGCCGGAGTCACGCCTGGCGGTGGTGGCGGTGGCGACGGCGGGCTGTTGTCGGTCGTGGACGCCGAGGCGCTTGCCGAAGACGCGACGTCGATGGACGTTGCCTCGCCTGACGGCTTTGCGTTCGCGGCATCGTGAGTCGATGGAGCCAGCAGCCACATGACGGTACCCCCAACGAGCAGACCGCCCATGGCCGCCACCGCTGGCCAAACCCAGTTGGTTGCCGGCGGCGGGACGCGAAAGTCGAGACTCGACAGCATCTCCTGGCTTTGGAACGCCGAACTGAACGTCCCGCCCAGGCTCAGAGCGTCCGCTGTGTCGCCCACCGCGCCGTTGCTGCGAGCGATCGTTCCGCGCAGCAACTGCTGAAGGGCCATGACGAAGGACCACGGCGAGTCGAAGCGGTCGCGCGCGTACTTGGCCAGGGCGCGGTCGATGACGTCGTCGATCTTGGCGGGTAGGTCTGGGCGAAGCGAGCTGAGCGACACGTGGCTCTGGTTGAGGATGCGAAACAGCGTCTCGTTGTAGGAGCTGCCGTCGTAGGGGCGCACACCGGCCAGCGACTCGTAGACGATGATTCCCAGAGCGTAGACGTCGCTGCGAGCGTCGACGTCGTGTTCGCCTCGCGCCTGCTCCGGGGACATGTACGCGGCGGTACCCAAGGCCTGCCCCGTCAGCGTCAGTGTATCGGTGCTGCTCTCGTAGGGGCGAGCGACGCCGAAGTCCAAGAGCTTCACGAGCGGTCTTCCGTCGGCATGCTCGGTGAGCATGATGTTCTCTGGCTTGAGATCGCGGTGGATCATCCCAGCCTCGTGTGCTGCCGCCAAACCACGCGCGACCTGGGTTGCCAGGATCAGCAATCGTTCGGTCGGCAGCGGGCCGGACTTCAACTCGCTGCGCAAGGTCCGACCAGCGATGAACTCCAAGACCAGATACGACGGCCCGTCCGATTCGAAGCCGATGTCCAGGAGGCTCACCACGTTTTCGTGGGTCAGTTTGGCGAGCATTTGCGCTTCGCGTTCGAAGCGCTTGATTGCATTGGGTTTGCTCGTCGCGTCGGAGCGCAGAAACTTCAGCGCGAAGCGCTTGCCGAGTTCCACGTGTTCGGCGGCGAACACATTTCCCATGCCGCCCGAGCCGAGATGAGAGAGCAGCCGGTACTTGCCGTCGATGATCCGACCCGCGTACAGCCCGGCCTCGCCGAGCGAGGGATCGGGCTCCAAGACTTCAGGCGGTTTGGCGACGGGCACGGGTCAGCGGATTGGGCTGGCACCCCCGAGGGAGCGCTGAGGCTCCGCCCTGGGCGCAGGCGCCGAACCTCCGCTCCGGGTGTACGGTGCCTGCGTCTCCGTAGCAAGGAGGTGTGAAACAGCCTCGGGTCGACTGCCCCACGAAGGCGGGGCGCGGCTGCGTCGCCCGGCAACGACCACTGGTCCCGTGGCCGATCCACTGTTTCGCCGACTTGCTCGCGTCATACGACGCCCGAGTCCGGACGCTCGACGCCCGAGTTGCCTGCTTTGCCCGAGTTGCCCGAGTTGTCCGGCGGTCTTCGCAGCGTAGGCGCCACGGTTTCGCCAGGTCCATCGCGCGACGGCGCTGGCACGACCCATGCACTGAACCACTCCCACCTACCGCGGCTGGTGGCCCAGTCCGCCCTTTCCCCGAGGCACTGAACCGACATGAGCAACACCCCGCCCTCGAGCACCTGGCTCGAAAACAGCGCAGAACCAGCGACTCGCACCGAAACCCCCGTGCTCTTGGTTGGGGACCGCCGCCTGGAGGCGCACATCGCCGATGTGCTGCAGCGTCTGGACTGCCCGTTTCAAGCGGTCGACGCGCGTGTCTGTGTAGACGCACTGGCTCGGACGACACTCCCGACGCTGGTGCTGCTGTTGTGTGACGGTGCTCCGGACGGTCTGGAAAAGGTCCGTAAGATTCGACGCGCCAGCCCCGGGGTGACGTTGTGCGTGTTGTCCGCCGAGGCGTGTTCCGAAGCTGCGACGGACCTGCTCGGTGGCGGCGCTGACATCTGGCTGCCTTTGGCGATGGACAAGAAGCTGATCCTCGCCTTCCTACAGGCCTCACTGCGACGCGTTTCGAGGGACTTCACGTCCCGAACTCTCACTCCACCGGCTCCCGCCGTCGCCGGCACGGTTCACGTGTGCGGTCAGGCTGTGCGCCTTCGCGCCGCCGAATCGAGAATCCTGCAGTATCTCATGGTCAATCAGGGGCGCTGGGTCGGCGAAGCCGAACTGCGTCAGCGTGTCTTGCACGTCGGTGCGCACTCGAGCGACTCACTCGTGCGGGTTCACGTCAGCAACATTCGCAAGGCTCTCGGCGAAAACCAGGCCTGCATCTTGTCGCGTCGTCGCCTCGGCTATCGCTTCCAACCGTCGGTTACCGCAGCGACCGGGGCGTCCGCCAGCAGCAGCATTTCCGGTGAGACTGAGCTCTACAGCCCACTGCGGCTGCTCGGCACCGGCTGAAACGACCCACACGCTCGCGACTTGCCGTTACGAGCCGCGGCAAGTCGCTGTAGCGTGTAGCGCGTGTGGTTCGACAGCCATTGTCACCTGGATTTTGCGTCGTTCGACGGCGACCGAGCGGCGGTGTGGGATCGAGCGCAGCGGCTCGGCGTGGATGGGGCGTTCGTCCCCGGTGTGAGCCCGGCGCAGTGGCGACGAGTGGCGCGGCAGTTGGCGGGATTGCCAGGCCTGTGTTGGGGAGTCGGGTTACACCCGTACCATTTGGAGGAATCGACACCGGCGCACTGGCGGCAGGCGTTGGACTCGTTGCCCCAATGCTATCGGCAGCTGGGCGCGTGTGCCGTCGGTGAGTGCGGACTCGACGCGCGGTTGGCGAAGCGTGGCGGTCCGGACCTCGAGGTGCAGGTTGGTGTCCTCGAGGCTCATCTCGACATCGCACGACTGCTCGGCGCGCCAATCGTCGTGCACGTCGTCGGCGCGCACGGTCGGATGCTGCAGTTGCTCGAACGCCGCGGACCGCTGCCCGCAGGTGGTATCTTGCACAGCTACTCCGGCTCTGCGGAGCTGGTCCCCCGCTACGCCCGCCTCGGTTTCAGTTTCGGCTTTGGTGGTGCGGTGGTCTCCGACCGAGCTCGACGCGCCAGAGATTCCGTTCGTCGAGTCGAGCCGCAGCAGCTTCTGTTGGAGACCGATGCACCGGACCAACCGATCGGCGGTGGCGGCCCGGGCCGTCGCAACGAGCCCGCGGCGTTGCTGCAAGTGGCCGAAACGGTTGCTTCGCTCCGCAACATCCCCTTGGACGCACTCGCCGAGTCGACTCGAGCGAACGCTCTTCGCCTATTCGGCGTCGGCATGGCGGCGGCGTGAGCGGCCGCAGCTTGGCCAGTGCCTCGACAAGGCGAGGGGGGTAGGCTACACCCTGCCGCCCCCGAGAAGAGCCGATGCAACTGCCCCTGACCGCGGACACCCGCAAGCCCACGGATGAAGACGACACCACGGAGTGGAGCCGCGCGGCCGCAGCTGCCTCCGTGTCGTCCGCTGATGACCGAGCGAGTCTCGCGTCGCTGGGAGCCCTCTCCGCGGCAGAAACCGTGCTCACCGACGCGGCCGAGCCCGAAACCGAGTACCGTACCCATCGGCGTTTCGACCGCGCCGCCCGGTTGTTCAGTGAGCCTGGGCTCCATCGTTTGATGGGCGCGCGCGTGCTGGTGATCGGCGTCGGCGGGGTGGGGTCCTTCGCTGCCGAGGCGCTGGCGCGCAGCGCCGTCGGGCAGCTGGTGCTCGTGGACTTCGACAAGGTGTGCGTGACCAACACGAACCGCCAGCTCCACACCATGAAAGGCACCGTCGGTCGCCAAAAGGTCGACGTGATGGCGGAGCGCTTGCGGCTCATCCACCCCACTGGAAGCGTCGAGGCGGTGCCCGTTTTCTACAACGCTCAGAACAGCGAGCGGATCTTGCAGGGGCACATCGACTTCGTGATTGACGCCATCGACAATCTCACCGCCAAGGCGCACTTGGTAGCGACGTGTCATCGCCGCGGGATCCCGATTGTTTCGTCGATGGGCGCTGCTGCCCGGCTGGATCCCACGAAGATCCAGGTCGATGATTTGAGCAACACCATCAAGGATCCGTTCGCACGCGCCCTGCGCAAGTTGCTGCGGGAGCAGCACGACATCGATGTCGTCAAGGGGCAGCCGATTGGTGTCGACGCGGTGTTCAGCATCGAGGAGCCGATTGCACCGAGTCCGCTCGCGTACGACGAGGGGACGGGATTTCGCTGCGTATGTCCGGGAGGCAAGAACGGGTTGCACGACTGTGACCGTCGTGCTCGCATCGACGGCACTGCCGCGTTCTTGACGGGCACGTTTGGTCTGACTGCCGCAAGCGTCGTGGTACGACGGCTCATCGGTCGCTGAACTGCGCGCCCACACGGGGCGACAATCGGGGGCAACCTCCGCAAACCGTTGCAAATTTGGCCGGGGGGTGTCGCTTGGGTTACCTGCCCGAGACCATGTCCCAGAACAAGTCTTCCCGCGGGGCGAGCTCTCGAGTTCAGGCATTGATCGCCACCGCTCGCCGGCACCCCGAGTTCGCTCAGCGCGTCGTCCAGCAATTGCCCGAGCAGCTTCGCTTCGAGTTCGTCGATGCGTTGACTCAGCCCGAACCCGCTGCCGCGCCGCGTCCGGGGATCCGCAAGTGCCGGCCTCTGCCCAAGCAACGCATCGCGAAAGCTCTGGATCGCGGGTTGAGCCAGCAGCTCAACGCGTTTGCCCGCAGTGTCGCTCGGGTCAGCTGAACACGCCTGACGTCGAGTCCGACGGGGGTTACTCGACCATCAGCGTGCGGCGGTAGTGGGCCAGTTCGGCAATCGAGTTCTTGATGTCGAACAGAGCGTCGTGCTCACCGTCCGTGGGCTTTGCGTAGACCGCTTCGGCGCCGTACCAGCGTGTTGCCAGCACCTTGAGCGTGCTGACGTCGACCATGCGGTAGTGCAAGTAGCCGGCGAGGGCGGGCATGTGGCGGTCGATGAACTTGCGATCCGACCAAATGCTGTTGCCACACAACGTAGCGGGGTAGGGGCACCACTGGGCGACGATTGCCAGCAGCTTCTTCTCGGCGTCGGCAGTGTCGAGTTTGGATGCGCGCACCCGGGTGACCAAGCCGTTCTTCTCGTGCATGGCGCGCACGAACGGACCCATCCCTTCGAGCACCGAGTCCGGCTGCCAGACGTCACAGCAGAACTCTTCGAGCGGCTCGAGTTTGCCATTGGTGATGATCACCGCAGCCTGGACGATGCGGTGCTCCTCGACGTCGAGGCCCGTCATCTCCAGATCCAACCAGACGAGGTTCTCGCTGCTTTGCTGTGCCATGGTGCCGTTGGTTGAAGCACAGGCCCGCGGCACATCCAAGCACCTTCGTCGAGTGCCGCATCGCGAAACGCCGCGACGAGGCTGCCGCCCCCGGGGGATCGGTGCTCAGTCTGCTTCGTTCACTTGACCCGTGCGGGATTTGGCGGCTCGGCTCCGCGGTGTTCTCGTCTTCGCCGCTGCCTTGCTGCGGGGCGTGCTGGATTGGGCCTTGGGTCCGCTCGCCTTCGCCGCTGCCTTGGCGACTCTGCCGGAGCCGGTCGACTTGGTGCCACGAGCGCTGGCCTTTTTTCGGTTTTCGGCGTGGCGTCGACGTAGGCTCAGGCGCGGGTCGCGCTTGCGCTCAGCGCTTTCGTCGACTTCGAACGCCTTGGTCCCGGGTAGGGCGATCTTGGGCTTCTTCTCGTGCCGTCGATACAGCACGATGATCCGTCCCGTGCACTGGATGAGTTCGCTTTCGCTTTGCGTCGCGAGATCCGCGCCCGCGTCGCGCGCCCCAACTGGTGCCTCACGTGCGAAGCGCACCTTGATCAGCTCATGAGCTCGCAGTTGCTCTGCCACTTGGCGAACTGCGGCCTCGGTGATCCCCAACTTACCGATCTGAACGACGGGTTCGAGTAGGTGCGCTTGGGCGCGGAGAAAGGTGCGTTGTTTGCTAGTGAGCATGAGGATGTGGATGAGTGAGTCGGGGGAGGCGGTTCCTAGCCCGGTGTCCCCATCGGAACCTATCCTGAACAAAAGTGCCGTATTTGTGGTCTTTTAGACGGCAGCAGCCTAGACTCGCTCGCGATTCGCGTTTCCCGAACGCCGATTTCCGCGGCTTTCCGCCGTCTTTCCGACGGCGCGGGCCACTCCGCCAGCTACCCGACACTGCCCTCATGCTCGTTCTCGGAATCGACCCCGGCACTCGCTATCTCGGCTGGGGCCTCGTCTCCGGGGCAGCCAATCGTATGCGGCACGTGGCTCACGGCGTGATACGCGCCAACGAGCAGCTGCCGCTTCCGGAACGCTTGGTGCTCATCGAGCGGCAACTGGTCGAAGTGATCGAACGGCATCAGCCCACCGTTGGATCCGTCGAATCGCTGTTCTTTCACAAAGACCCCCAGGCCGCGGCGAAACTCGGACACGCCCGTGGGGTGGTATTGGTCTGCCTCCAGCGTGGCGGTGTGCAAATAGCCGAATACGCTCCGGCGTTGGTCAAGGCTTCGATTACCGGCCACGGGCGCGCCCAGAAGCAGCAGGTCGCCCTGATGATCAAGGCGTTGCTGTGCTTGGACGAAGTTCCGCCTGCGGATGCCGCGGACGCGCTGGCACTCGCGGTCACTCACCTGCGGCGGGCACCGATCGACCAGCGGCTGGCGGCGCGCATGAGCGAAAACCCGGCTCTGGCGAGGCTCGTCGGCCGAGGTGGGCGCGGCCGGCAACGCGCAGCAAGAGGCTGATCGCGCGCGTGCCCGGCTTGCCGGCCTTGGGCGATGCGGGTATGGACCAATCCCACGTTGGGCTGGGATTGTCTCACGAGGAAGCAATCACGCCCGCCAACGGTATCTAACAAGACGAGACTCATGGACCGACGCCGCTTTGCCCTGCTCGCCGCCTCTTCGGCTGCCTACCTGGCTGTCACTCCGGTGCTTGCCGACGCTCCGGCTGCGCCCGTCGCGCCCGCGACCGATCCCAAGGCTGCCGAGGTGGCCCGCAAGGTTCAGGCCTTCTACGACCAGGCCAAAACCTACGTGGCCAACTTCAAACAGCGCTACACGATCTACGCCTACAACCGCACCAAAGACAGCTCGGGGACCGTCAAGTTTGCCAAGCCCGGCAAGATGCGTTGGATGTACACGAACAACGGCAACGTGGTCGTCTCAGACGGTAAAGAGATCAAGATCTACGAGCACGACAACAAGCAGATGTATCTGCAGAAGGTCGACAAGACGCAGTACCCGGCCGCGTTGTCGTTCTTGATGGGCAACGGCAGCCTGCTCGACGCGTTCTCGATGAAGCTGCTCGATTCGAAGGAGTTGCAATTCCCCAGCGGCTTCGTGCTGCTCGGCACTCCCAAGGATCCGACGCCAGCGTATCAGAAGCTGCTGTTCTACGTCGATGGAAAGACCTACCAGGTTCGGCGAGTGTTGCTCATCGACGCGCAAAAGAATCGCAACCGCTTCGACTTCAGTTCGGCGCGGGTGAACGAGCCCCTCAAGAACGAGTCGTTCACGTTTTCGCCACCGCCCGGCACTCACATCATCAAGCCTTGAGCGA
This sequence comes from Deltaproteobacteria bacterium, assembly GCA_003235365.1. Classification (GTDB taxonomy): domain Bacteria; phylum Myxococcota_A; class Polyangia; order Polyangiales; family Polyangiaceae; genus SZUA-265. The sequence continues at coordinate 75,709 of QJWJ01000133.1, read as the reverse complement.
CCTCCGCCGTTTGCCGCCCGAACGGGGGACGCGCTGCGATCACATCACGTACGCGGTGTACAAGTAGAACAGTGCGAACAGCGTGTGGAAGGCGATGCAGCCCAGACTGAACGTGCGTAATCCGGGACCAGGACGGAACTCGTCGCCCACCTCGGGTGCGTGGATCACCCGGTGGTTCAGTGCGGACAACACTGGTGCGGTCAGGAAGCTGAGCGTGGTTGCCAGATCCACGAACGCCTTGAGCGACGTGAGAAAAACGCCCAAGATCGTGATGGAACCCAAGGCGAGCACCACCGCACTCATCCAGTAGTTGCGTCGGGCGGCTTCGGTGCCGCTCATTTCGTGAGGTGTCTCCGCGCCGCCGAAGCGCGCAATCAACGCTGTCAAGGCGCGTGGGAAGCCGTCCACGACGGTCAGCGTCGTGGAGAACATCACCGCCAGGGCGCAGACGCCGACGACCAGCCCGGCGCTCGAACCGAGCGTTTCCGTGTACAACCCCACGACCTCGGATGCGAACTTGCCTGCGGACTCGGAGAACGTCCGACCGGAGTTGTGCATCACGCCCGCCCCCATGGCTACGAAACAGAGGGCGAGAACCGCGCTGGCGACGTAGCCGATGTGGAAGTCGACGCGTGCTTGCTCCAACGTGGCGGAGTGCCCCGTGTCTTTGCGGCGGGCAAGCGTCCACAGCGACTGCCAAACGGCAAGATCGATGGGCGCTGGCATCCAGCCCACGAGCGCCACGGCGAAGGCTACCGTGATTGGGTTGAAGACTGCGCCGCCGGTTGCTCCCGCGGTGAAATCGGGCAGTAGCCCTTCGGCCCAATCCACCCGGCCCAGCGCCAAGCCAGTGGCCATCAACGTGCAGACGGTGAACACCGCGACCAGAACCTTGGTGATTCGGTCGAGCCAGCGGAATTCACCCAACCTCAGCATCACCAGGCAGATCGCCAACAGCGCCGCCGAAACCAGGACCGGTGACGCCTTGCCAAACAGCGCGATCGTCAAACCGGCCGTGACGACCGTCACGGCTGCCTGAATCGTGAACATCGTGACCAGCGTCACGGCCAGGTAAACCCACAACGCCCACCGTCCCTGGCGCCGGTACCCCTCGAGCAGCGACGTGCCCGTAGCCGCCACGTATTCGGGGCCGAAGCGGAACGCAGGGTACTTGGTGAGGTTGGCGAGAACGATTAGCCCGACCATCGAAAGGCCGTAACTCGCGCCAGCTCGTGTTGATTGCACCAGATGCGAAACGCCAACCGCTGCGGCTGCAAATAGTAGCCCCGGCCCCAACGCTTTCAACACACCTTCCAGCCGCTGTCTGTCCATCGTGGCGCGCACGATATTGCAACGTGGGTGCGCTCACAACGCCTCATCCAAACCCTCGGCTTGGCAGGCAAGCCGGACTTGACCATACTTTCGAAGCTGGAGGTATCCCGAGTGCCTGTCTGCAAAGCATGTGGTGAAGAGGTCGACGAGCTGGTGTCGGTGAAGGTCGATGGCAAGCGCAAGAAGCTGTGTGAGGACTGCGCCGAAGAGATTCGAGCAGGGCAGGCCGTAGCCGAGGAAAGCGAAGCGGTGATTCAGAACATGATGGGGTTTCGCGGTAGGCGCTGAATAGCGCTGCTGCCGGACATGCTAGAGTTGACGAGTCATGCTTCAACTTCGACCTTCCGTTCCAACCCCGTCTCGAGCAGCGGTCGACAAGGCGCTTTCGCTGTTGTCGCAGCGCATCGGCGGGTCGAAGGTACTCACCAGCACCGAGGCCTGTGAACGGTTTGGCTACGACGAGTCGGAGGCGACGGCTAGGACGCCGCACGCCGTCGTCCTGGCGCAGTCTGCTGAAGACGTTCGTGCTGCTCTGGCCGTGGCCGACGAATCCGGTGTTCCTCTGACGCCTCGTGCTGCCGGCACCGGGCGCGTTGGCGGCGCGGTACCCGTCGCCGGCGGTATCGTCCTGTCGGTCGAGGGGATGACTCGAATCAAGGACCTCGATCGGCGTGAAAACACCGTCGTGGTGGAACCAGGGCTGGTGCTCGGCGAGTTGCAGCGGGTGGTCGAAGCCGAAGGGCTGTTCTATCCGCCTGATCCCAACTCACTGTCGACGTGCACCATAGGCGGGAACGTCGCGACCAACGCAGGCGGTCCGCGCGCGTTCAAGTACGGGGTCACCCGAAACTACGTGCTGGGTCTGCAGGCGATGTTAATCGGAGGTCAGAACTTCTTCGTCGGTCGGCGAACGACGAAAGGCGTCACCGGTTACGACGTCACCGGACTGATTGTGGGTAGCGAAGGCACACTGGCGTTGATCGGCGACATCACGCTGCGGCTCGTGCCGAAGCCCCCGGAGCTCATGACCTTGCTCGCGCTGTTCGATGACTTGCAGGGCGCTACGAAATGCGTCGCGGAAATCACCGCTGCGGGGCTCGTCCCGCGTTGCATCGAACTGCTCGACGGCGGCACTCTCTCGGCGGTTCGCGCTGCGGGCAATCCAATCAACGACCAGGCCAACGCGCTGCTGCTCATCGAAGTGGATGGTGACTCGGATGTCGTGGAGCGTAGCGCGTTGCGCATCGGCGACATCTGCGAAGCGACGCGGGCGATCGAGGTGCTCGCGGCTTCGGATGCCAGCCAGCGTGATCGTCTTTGGGCGGCGCGTCGCGAGATGAGTCCTGCGGTACGCCGCATGGCAAAGAACAAGCTCAGTGAGGACGTGGTCGTGCCTCGGCAACTGATCGGGGAGCTGCTCGAGCGCGTTCGACGCACGACCGAGGCCTTGAACGTCAGGAGCGTCACCTACGGGCACGCCGGCGACGGCAACCTTCACGTGAATTACCTGTGGAACGAGCCCGACGAGATCGGTGCCGTGAGCCAGGCCATCGAACAGCTGTTCCGTGACGTTGTCGAACTCGGCGGAACACTCTCCGGCGAGCACGGGATCGGGGTGCTCAAGGCTCCGTACCTGCATTTCGAGCAGCCGTCGGAGCTCATTCAATTGCAGCGCGAGCTCAAACGCGTCTTCGACCCGCGCGGCTTGCTCAATCCCGGGAAGATCTTCTCCGGTGCCGGGGGTCACGGAGCCTGCTGAGGAGCAGAGCCAAGTCAGGGCTTGGTGGACAGCCCGGCGACGCCGGGCCGGGCTTTCGTCACGCGTCGAGCATCACTTGATGCGCGGCAGCAGATCACCGGTGCTGTCCCAACCCGGCGCGACGTAGACGACGCCGCCCGTGTTCGAATCGAGCAGCAAACCGATGCCGTGGTCACGGGCGAACGTCTCGAGGGTGGGCTTGAGCGCCTGAAGGAGTTTGCCGCGGGTTGCGGCAAAGCGCTTCTGCGCTTCGAGTTCCGCTTCTTGCATCTTGCGCGCGGCGGCCTGCATCTTCTTGCCGTACGCGTCGATCTCCGCCTGGGACGAACTGGCGCTCAGCTTGCGTTGCTCCTGCTCCAGTGCGGCCTGTTCCTTGCGCAGCTCATCTTGCTTTTGCTGCTGAAAGCGCTGGAACTCGCGCGTGATCTCTTTGGCCTTCGACGACTTCTGAATCACTTTATCCAGATCGATCGCTCGAACCTTGGTCGCGGCCTCGCCGGCTTCTGCCTCCTTGCTCCCGGCAAGGCCGAAGCCGATCGTCCCCACGAGCACGGCAGCTGACACGTACGTCAGCAGCGATTGCCTCGAGAACCAGCGACGGTTGGCCCGTTGGGGGTTGCTGGAGACTTGGAGCTGAGCGCCGGTCCGCTCGATGGACGGCTGTGGATTGGTTTTCATGGATCTCTCCTGGGGCGGAAGCAGACGCCGCCGATTGGATTGGGCGCCACGCGAGGGGGTTGCCGTTCGGGGCGGCGCAGACCGGTGTGGTCTCGGGGGCGTGGAGTGTACACAGCTCGTCCTCAAAGGCACGCCTTGCTTGGGAAACCAATGACGGACGGGATGCGACACCAGACTTTTCGACGTTCGCCGAGTGCGATCGATTCAGGGGGCGGCGAGCCCTTCCGCGGAGTAGAGTCCGCGACTGAACCGGGCGGACGTCCAAGTCGTGCGTTTTTGGAGCACGTTCCTTCGATGTGTGAGCGGCGACGTCGCCGAAGGTGGTGAGGCGTTCGACCCTCGTCGAGCTCCGCCCCACGTGAGACGGCGAGCCAGGCGCCCGGACGCGGCCCCCATGCAATTTGTAGCGCAAGGTAGTGATTCTTTGCGGCGGTCTGCTAAGGTCCCGGCCCCATTCCGGTGTCGTCTAATGGCAGGACAAGGGACTTTGAATCCCTGAATCGTGGTTCGAGTCCACGCGCCGGAACCAAAGCTCGAGTTCGAGGGTCCGCGCGAAAGCGCCGCTGAGCCCTCGATGCCCGCCGCGACTGGGCTGATTCGTCAGGCCAGTTCAGGCAGCACGCCGTTGGCGTGAGACGGGTTGGTGGGCTCCCCGAACGAGTCGGTTTCGACCCCGAAGGCCTGCGCGATGCCGACCAGCAGCTGGTTGTTTGGTTTGAGTACCTTCTCCTGCTCGCCGCACCAGTAGTTGTCCGGGGGACAGTTGGGTTGCAGACTGACGTAGCGACCCATGCGCAGTCGGCCGTTGGCGCCTCCGGCGAGTACCACCGGCACGTCCGTACTGCTGTGGTTCGACGTATCGCCCATGTCCGTCACCGCCATGACCAGCGAACTGTCGAGCGAACCGAGTTCGTCGAGGCGTTTGAGCAGGCGGGCGACCTTGCTGTAGCTGTATCGGTTCTGCACGCCCAGGGTTACCCAGCTTTGGGGATCCGCTGAGCTGCCCGGGCCTCGCTCGATGGAATAAGCATGCGCGACGGCGTTGTGAACATCGACGGAGCTCGAGTACGCCGGATGGTTGACGTCGGTGCCGTTGATGGCACCGGCACTCAGATCTGCCAACCAAAGTGTTGCAAAGCGCGTGAGATCGCAGGCGACGGCCTGCGCGAGCATGTCGATTTGGAGATTCGTGATGGCTTCGAAGTTCGGCTCGCCGCCGTTGTAGCGTTTGGTCTTGTCGAACGTAGCTGGCTGAGCTGGAAGCTCGCAGCTGCCCTCGAACGCGCCCAGCTGTTTCTCGATGTCGCGCAAGCTCGCCAAGTGCTGGTCGAGCTTCTGCGCTTCCGGCGCTGCCAACCGACTGTGCAAACGGTTGATGTCCCATCGCACGAAGTCGATCACGCTTTGGCCCTGCTGGCGCTTGGCCTCGAGCTCCGCGGCTTGCCCGGGATCGTTCTGCGCGACCACGTCCGAGAATGCCATGCGGAACGTCTCGCTCGGGTCGATCACTTTGGGCAGTGAAGCTCCGCCCGCGGCGTACGAGACGTTGTCCGTGTGGTCGGTGTTGTTGGTACCGACGCCGAGCACCATGCTCGCGAACACGGTTTGATCGCCGAGGCCTTTTTCGACCGCCAGGTACTGGTCGATCGATGGCCCTTTGCCGTTTTGGCCGCTGCCGGTCAGGGCTGTCCGAGGGGCGTCGTGACCGTTCGCGCCGGCCAGATAGTCGATGCCATCGATGATCAGCAGCCGATCCTCGAAACCCTCCAAAGGCGCGAGCACGCATTGCGCATTGGAGCGCGGCTCCGTGAACGTGATGCTGAAACTATCCTCCGTGTCGCCGGCTTGGCGTTGGAACAACGGTGACGAGACACCGTGCGGGTAGTACACGCCGATGAACGACAGCGGCATGTCGCCCGTCTGGGCGTGGACCGCGGAGAACTCGAGGGAGCGGAAGAACGGTAGTGCGAGGGCCGAGCCCCCGACGGCTCGCAGAAATGAACGACGCGATCGCATCAGCCGAGCGTGCTGGATTCGGGTGATCATGGGTTTGCTCCCGCAGCAACGCGCTGCACGAAGGAATCGCTAGTTACGTAGGCCACCAAGATCTCCAAGATGCTGTCTCGCTTGCTTGCTTCGAGTTGTGCCCATTGCGCCAAGAAAGCGTCCTCGAGTCGCTCGTTGGTCGCGGCGTTCGCAAAACGATCGAGGTGGCGCGTGAAGCACCGTTTCACCTCTTCACTGTTGGCCAGAACGTCTGCCAGGTCCGCGCTGTCCTCGAACTCCCCCTGTCCGATCACGTCTGCCCAGCCCTTGGCCAACGTCGTCGCCGTATCGACCGGCTTGCCTTGATCTCGTTCACGCTGCGCTCCGACGGCGTCGAAGCCCTCGAAGGTGAAGCCGAGCCCGTCGATGCCGTCGTGGCAACCGGCGCACACCGGGTCGACCGTGTGCTGTTTGAAACGCTCACGAGTCGTCATGCTGGGGTCGGGCTGCGGTGGCACCACGTTGATGTTCAAGCTGTTGGGGTCGCCTGGGTCGACGCACATGACCTTCTTTGCCACGACCACGCCGCGTTTGACCGGTGCGCTATCGATCTCCGTCGCGTAGCGGGCCAAGAAGCTCGCCTGGTTCAAGATGCCGCGTCGGGTGGTGCTTGCGAGACTGACGCGGTCGGCGGCGCCTCCAGCGGGGGCAGACAGGCCGTAGAACTGAGCCATCTCGGAACCGACCACGGTGTAGTCGGCTCCGAGCAACGTCCCGATGTTGCCGCCGTCGTAAAACACGACCTCCGTCACGAACGCTTCCGTTTCGGCGAGCATGTGAGGGCGCAACTGCTCGTACTGCGGGAACTGCGCCTTGTCTTTTCCGATGTCGACGACGGCGTCGATACCGAGCCACTCTTTGACCATCCGAGTGACCTGAGCACGGGCTCCCGGCATGTCGAGCAGACGACGCGCCTGGGTTTCGCGCCCGCTGCCCGTGTCGAGTTCACCCGCCTGCGCCGCGGCGGCCAATGCCTCGTCGGGGGGCGCGCCGGTGAGTAGGTACGCCATCGCAGCTGCCGTTTCACTTGCGTTCAGCTGTGCCGAAGCGCCATCCATCGAGTCCCCGAGCTCCGTGTGGTAGACGAAGGAGGCCGACTGCAGCGCTGCACTGAGCGCGAGGGCCATCGCCGCATCGAATCCGTCCGTCGCCGCGGAATCGAAGACGGTGAGCAATTGGTCGACCTCGTCGGCAGAAACGTCTCTTCGATACGCAACGGGCAGTATCGTCTGAAGTGCCGTGCCCGCACACGCCCTGTCTGCGCCGGCGCTCGCGCAGGGGGCCACACCGGCGAGGCGGCGAGCGACGCGTGCGAGCAAAGGGTCGACGATCTGAGCGGCGTTTCGCGAGAACCCCCACTGGCGGGTGTCCGGGACGAACGTCGGCGGTTCGAAAACCACGGTGTCCGATGCGCCGAAGCTGTTCATCAACGATTGCAATGTCGCGTTCAGCTCGGCGTTGGTAAGACGGCGAATGCGCGGCTGAAGGAACTCCGAGGAGCCTTCCCCGCCGGGGTCGGTGCCGGGGCTGTCCGGCCCTGGACCAGGGGGCGATGGCATCGAGTCCGGCCCGTTGGGGGTGCCCATCGAGGTTCCCGGCCCGGACGGACTGCCGGTTCCAGGTGAACTCGTGGGGTCCGACGGATCACCTGGTTGGAGAGGCGTGTCGTTCGGATCGCTGGGGTCGTTGCCCGTGCCGTCAGTGCCTACTGGCCGCTCGTCGGGATCGCCCGCCGAGGGCGAGTTGATTTCGCCTGAGCAGCCCAGCACCAACAAAGCGGCAAACCATGAAGCGCGCGAGACCATGTAGTCATGGGGTATAACCCAGGGTTACTAGCCGCGCAGCTCGGCTGGTCGCGTTCGCTCCTCTGCGGATTCCCGCTAATGCGGCAAACCTGCAAGTGAGCTAGAAAGCGGCTCGAGTCGATGCGATCAGACTTCCCTACCGCGATCCGCTGGCGGTGTCTCGCTGCGTGAAACAGCGCTATTTCGTCGAGCTGACCCGGCCTGGCACCGGAGCGAATCAGCGCGGACGTCCCACCTCGCGGGCGGTGTAGGAGCTGCCCTTGGCGTGGCGGGCGTTGGAACGGTAGGCCCGCGCGTGACGACGCCCGAAGAACCGGGCCCGCTATTCGGCGCTCAGCTCGTGGACGAGCTCACGCACGTAGCGAACGTTTTCGGGCGGAATGTGGGGCAGAATACCGTGCCCGAGGTTGAAAATGTGTCCTGGCTTGGACCCCGCGCGATCGAGCACTTCACGGACTCGCTTCTCGATGAACGGCCTTGGCGCAGTGAGCACTAGTGGATCCAAGTTACCCTGAACGGCCACGCCGTCGCCGAGCCGTGCGCGCGCCACGTCGAGCGGGGTGCGCCAATCGACCCCGATCACCGTTCCGCCAGTATCGCGCTGGGTTTCGAGCAGGGCGCCGGTGCCCGTGCCAAAATGGATGACCGGCACGCCGAGGGTCTGCAAGTCTTCGAACATCGGGCGCAAATGCGGCTGGATGAATTCGACGTAGTCGGTTGGGCTCAAATCACCAACCCAAGAATCGAAGACCTGAATGGCTTGCGCGCCTGCGGCAACCTGAGCTCGCAGGTAGCGGCGTATGACCTCGGTGAGCTTCTCCATGAGCTTCGCCCACACCAACGGTTCGGCGTACATCATGGCCTTGGTCTTGGCGTAGTTGTTGCTCTTGCCGCCTTCGATGAGATAGCTGGCCAAAGTAAACGGCGCGCCAGCGAATCCGATGAGCGGCGTCTTTCCTTCGAGTTCCCGCCGAATCAGTGTGATCGCCTGGAGTACGTGGCTCAGTGACTCCTGGGGATCGATGATGCGCAGTCGCTCGACGTCGGCCGGCGTGCGCACCGGGGAGTGAACGACGGGACCCTCGCCGGCGGCGAACTCGAACGGCGCGCCCATCGGCTCGAGCGGAAGCAAGATGTCGGCGAACAGGATGGCTGCATCGACTTGGTGGGCCACGATTGGTTGCAACGTGACTTCGCAGGCGACCTCGGGCCGCGCGCAAATCTCGAGCAGCGTGTAGCGCTCCCGGATCTTGCGGTATTCGGCCATGTAGCGACCGGCTTGACGCATGAACCACACCGGAGTGCGGTCGACGGGTTCGCGCCGACAGGCGCGGAGAAACCTATCCCACATTGTTTTCTTCGATCCTCGACGGTCTTTGGAGCGGTCCGTTCGATGGGTGAGCGGCGCTCAGGAACCCTGCCCCGGACCCGGTAGCGTATCCATGGGGCTGGGTGCAACCTCCCCGTGCGGTGCCTGTTCACCAGCGGCCTGGCGTTGCTGCATCTCGTACTTGGACGGGCACTTGGCAAAAATCTGCTTGGCTTCGAGGTACTTCGGAGCGTCCCCCGCGGCTGCCAGCTTGCCTTCCGCGGTGACTTCGACGTCCATTCCCTTCACGTCGCGAAAGGTGTCCGGGACGATGCACGCCGCGTAGCGCACTTCGAGTGCGGGCTTCGTCGGCTGATCTTTCGAGCGCAGTTTGAAACGGTATTCGCAGGGTTCGTCGCGCTTGACCAAGGTCCCGTGGACGAGCACTCCCTGCACGCGGAGGTTACGCTCTCCCAGCTGCTCTTCGGCACCAACGACATCCTCGACCTGCTTGGAGTAGACCAGCTCATCGGACTCTTGCCCGAGCACGAAGCTCACGATGGCGCCACCCATCACCAGCAAGGTGATCAACAAACCGAGATTGCGCTTCGAGTGGTTCCCCTCGCCGGTGTCGGCGGAAACCGTGGCGTCCGCGGCGGTAGCCGTGGCTTCGGAGTCTTCCACGGCTCTCTTCAGTTCGTCGTCGAGATTGCTCATCGCGCAGGGTCCTTTCGGTGTCCGTCAGCGTAGTCCCGGCAGACGATATTATCCACTCGCCTTCGCGGGTCTCTGCGCGACCGGCCCGCGCGAGCCGGTATTCCCGGAGATGCGTTTCGGGTGGCAAGCTTCTGAGAATACTTGGATATTTTCATGCTGAGTGGAGCCTTGCGCGGCGCTTTGCGGGCGCTGGATCGCGCGGCGTTTCGCCGCGTGACCGCCACGAAGAAAAGTCGCAACCGACTTAGGCGGCGGTCGACCCGCCGAGCATGACCCGTTCCGTGCAAGTCGTCGTCTTTCTGTTGGGGGTGGTGTTCGTGACCATGGGCCTGCCGGGCCAGGCGTTGGCCCAAGGCGTCGTGCCAGAGGAGGCAGGCAGTCGCATGGGCCCGCCCCCTGCACTTCCCGTGATTGTCGAGCCCGAGCCACTGCTGCCCGGGCGCCGATTCGAACGTCGCGCGTGGCAACTGACCCTCGACGGCAGCGTTCGCCGCGCAGTTTGTCTTTGGTCGGATTGTGTCGCGGGAGGGGGCTACGCCGCGGGGGGGACTCTGTTGTCGCGTGCGACGCCCCATTTCTCCTGGGGGGTGCGCGTGGGGGCAGAGCACACGGCCCACACGGTGGACTTCGGCCCGCAGGGGCGGGAAGAATGGACCACGACAGCACAGAGCGCGGAGTTCGTGGCGCGATTGTGGTTTGCGAGCCTTGGCCGCTTCGATCCTTACGTCCAGGTCGCTCCGGGCCTTGGACGGCTACGACTGAGCGACGTTTGGCGCGACGGCGCTGGGAACGTGGAGCGGGCGTCGTCCAACTCGCTGGTTCCGTCGTACGCGGTGAGTGTGGGCGTCGATCTGGCGTTGAGTGATTCGTTGCGTTTCGGGACGAGCCTAGGTTGGTCCCAATGGCTGCTTTCGCCCGCACAACGCTGTCCTGCGGCGCTCGGCATCTGCACCCAGGGGTATCCGGGGATCTTCGACCTCGGCAACGCAAATTGGAACGCCGCGGCGTCCGTGTCCGTGGTGTGGGGCGACCCGCTGTGAAATGCAGGACGTTTTGCCAGTCCCGACCAGCCAACGGGCGTGGAATGGAAAGAGACTGACGACGCCAAAGGCGTCACTCCCTTTCGCGGCCCAGGCGTCGAGCAGTATGTTTGCCACCCATGTTCGAATTCGATCCCATCGCGCTCGACCGTTCCTTGCGAGCCGCTGCCGAGGAGACTCACGAGTGGCGTCAACGCCTTCGCGAGCAGGCCAGTCTGCAGGACGACCCCTTCGAGCGCTTTCGCGCCGATCTCGGCCGTTCGCGGTTCCTCGAGGTCTCCCAGTTGCCACAGGACGATCCCCTCAGACGGCCCCTCATGCGCTGGATCTGGGATCTGATGGAGCAACGGATCAATCGAGTGGGATTGACGCAATTGGCGTTTCGCCGCTACCAGCAACAGCTCGGGGGGACATACCCGTCCGGCGGGCGGGTGACGGTCGCCGAAATGCTCGACAATGCGCTTCAAGCCCCCCAGCGTCGTCGCGCTTGGCTGGCAGCGTTCTTCGACGAGGCGCAACCGTTGTCTGCACTGGAACGAGATTTGTGGGAACGTCGCCAGGAGATCGCCACGCAACTCGAACTTGCCAGTCCCGATGAATTGGAACTACCGGCGAGCGCTGAACACTGCACGACGTTTGCCGTCGAGTGCCACGCAGCCTTGGAGGAGCCGCTGCAGCAATGGCGCCGCGAAGCTCCCCACGAGTGGTTGGAAGTGCCGTTGGGGCAAAGCCAAGCATCGGCGTTGCCGGCGCACCTGCGTGAGTCGACGCTCGCCGATTGGTTCCGGGAAGCTCGCCTGCTCGAAGGCCTACGCCTGCGACACTTCGAGTTTCCACGGCATTGGGGCCTCAGCAGCTTTCTGCGCGCGCTCGACGCGCTCGGCGAGGAGTTTCGCTGGGCCACGGCTCCGACGAATCAGCCCTTCGTCATCGCGCACGACCCGTTCGGTCTGGAGCAGTACGTCATGGGTGCATGTTTCGCGAGCCTGCTGCACAATCCAAGCTTCCTGGAGCGGCGCCTCGGTGTTGATCGCAAGAAGCAACGCGACTTGCGGCGAGCTGTCGCCGCCACGACGTTGATCGAACTCGCGGCGCGCGCATGCAAGCTCAGGTTGCGCGAGGCTGCCTTGACGGCGCCCGGGAGTTTACAGGGCGCACACCGGGAGTTGGTCGCCGAGTGGCTCGGGCCTGCCGCGCCGCATGCGGCGTCCTTGGCGTGGTTTCGTCTGCGTCGAGACGATGCGCAGCGACTGTGCGGTGCAGTGCTCGGGTACGCGCTTTCGGTTCGCCTGTGTGAAGAGCACGACGAGGACTGGTTTCGGAGCCCGCGTGCGGTCGAGCGATTGCGCTCCGAGGCGGCGATGCCACCGACGATCGACGTGCAATCGGAACAGTTCGAAGAGGCCCTCAGCGTAACTCGTGCGCACTTGTGCGCTTCACTGTGAGCACGGCCAGCGTTGCGTTCTGCACACGGCCCGTGTTGGCTTCCGGCCCTCCTCGATTGGTGCCGCGTCGCGCCAGGCAGCCCCTCGGGGCGGCATCGTCAGAAGCCGCCGCCGCTCAGACCGGCCGATTCCAGGTGGTAGCGAAAGCCGAACACGACGGTCAGCGACTGAGGACCCGCGACGACACCACGCACCGACGCTTCGACCGCGAATTGGGGAGAGACGTAACCCAAGCCACCGCTGACGGCCTGTGTCGAAGTGCCCTCGTCCCACCGATAACCGCCGCGAACGGGAAAGGAGTCCGCCAGCAGTAGCTCGCCACCCCCCATCACCCGCATCTTCGTGCGGTCGTAGGTCGTGAAGTCACCCAGTGCGTCGACCTCGATCGAGAAGTCTTCCGTCGAAAACCCCGCGCCGCCGCCGAACGTAAACGGTAGGAAGCCGTGACCGGGGTCGGTCAGACCCGTTCCGACGGCGGCCACCGAGAGCTCGTCGGTGGGTTTGATCGTGACGCCCGCGTCGAACGTGATCTGCTGGACGATGGGCGAGCCGTCCAAGCCCCCGGACGCAACGCTCGGTTCCAGGCCATCTTCGCGCGGGTAGCCATCCTGGCGCAGGGTCAAGTAGTGCATCGTCCCGCCCAGAAAGAACCGATCGGACAACGGTGCGGCCAAACCGAAGCGCAGGTCGAAGGAGTCGCGATTGATTCCGTCCGAATCTTGCGCGGACCAATTGGCGGAGATACCGCCGGCGATGTGTTGGGCGTTGATCAACGAGTCGACAGCAGCAGCCCCATAGGTCTGGCGCTTGGCTTGGGGCCAGATCTGCGCCATTGCGCCGAAGTGATAAACCCGTGCCGTCGCCATGCTCGCCGGGTTGAGGTAGAGCGCTTCGATCGAGTTGCTGACGGCACGCGTGGCCCCGCCGATCGCGAGCGAACGCGGTGTCTCCATGAAACCCATGTCGTATCCCAACTCGGGAGGCAGCGTGCTCGGCTCGGCGTTGGCCACCCCGCAGATCGACAGCGTTGCGAGGCAACTAGACACGGTTGTTTGGATGGATCGAGTGAAGCGTCGCGATTGGATCATCGATGTGCTGCGAGGTAGGGGAGCTGCTTCGGTGGGCATGGGCGAGGGAACTCTGTCAAGACCTCGGGCACTGCCTCGTGCAGTTAGTCGGAGCGCTTCGAGTTGGACAACAAATCGGCAGTCACATGATTCGTCTTCCGTCACATTGAACTGCGGGGGCGTCGTCATGCACTTTGTATCTAGTGAGTCTTGACGATCAAAAAGACCTATTTTTTAGGCGTTTCGCGAACGCGTCAAAACGAGTTCAGCGGTTTGGTCGCGGCGTCCACTGTGTTCGAACCAGCAGCGTGCTGCTCGATCCTTTGGGCCGAATCCATGCCTTCTGTGAGCCAAAATTTTTATTCGCGGGTTTTGCCGCTGGATCGGCATCGGCCGCAAATCGGGCGTTGAAGACGACCCTCACTCGGTGTTACTTGCCACATCGTTGTCGCGATGGTTGGCCCTCTCCGACCTGAGCCGTTTCTCGATCCTCCCAACCCCATTTGAATCGTTGCAGGCGTTGTTGTGAGCCACTCGCGTTGCCGTGAGCCAGTTGGAGCGATGACGTAAGAGCCAGTTACCGATGTGGCCATCGGTACTCGGCTTGAAGCAGTGCTTTTCGTTACCCACGCGTGTGGGGCGTGATTGGGGCCAGAGACAATAGAACGTTCGTTGCTAAGGGACCTGCGTTGTCAGTTCAGATGTTTTCCGATTCGGGTAATACGGCTCCAAAGTCGACGGTGTGGGATGAGGCGTACGCGCACTGTCGTGCGATCAGTCCCGGCATCGATCAGTGGTTCTCGTCGGTCCAATTCGATGGACTCGATGGCGGGCAGCTACTGCTGACTGCACGCGATGACTTCGTGAAGGATTGGGTCCGCGACCATTACCAAGCAGCACTCGTCGAAGCGCTGGCTGCGCGTTTGAGCAGGCGCGTCGAAGTCGTGTGGTCGGTCAGCTCGGACATCGAACGTCCCGTCGTAGTGCTGTCGGTTCCTGACGCGCACAAGCGGCCTCGCCGTTTGCGCATGGGGGACCGTACGGGCACGGAGCGCAACAGCGCACCGCCGCCGTCGTCCGTCGACGTTCGCGGCGCGGACGGTGGTTCGTTCGATGCCAATCACTTCGACGCCAATCACCAATTCGCGACGAGACAGTACGGTGCCCGGGGCGACGACTGGCAGCGTGAGTCTGACTTCGTAGAGGCGCGTCAAGCCGAGGCCTGGTACGGCGACGGGCGAACGAGTGGCGACGCGCGAACGAGCGAACGGCCCGCTGAGCGTTTCGCCGACGCGCGTCACGCCGACAGCTGGCGCGCCGAGCCTGCCACGTATCCACAGTCCACCTACCCACAGTCCCATTACGGGGAGCCAGGCGCCGCGAGTCCGATGGGGGCAAACGCAGTGCTGTCCGAACCTCCGCCGTCTTCCGTGCGTCCGTCGGACAGGCCGCTGCCGCAGTACATCGCGCGCAGTACCAAGCGCGAACAGCTCAACCCCAAGTACACTTTCACGAACTTCGTCGTGGGGCCGTCGAACGAGTTGGCTCATGCGGCTGCCATCGCCGCCGCTGGCGGTGGTGGGCGTCGCTACAACCCGCTGTTCATTTGTGGCGGTACTGGTTTGGGCAAGACCCACCTGATGCACTCGATCGCCAATCAAGTGCTCGAGTACCGACCGAACGCGTGCGTGTTGTACGTCTCCGCGGAGCGCTTCACGAATCAGTTCATCGAGGCACTTCAGCATCACAAGATGGAGGAGTTCCGGCACCGCTATCGCAGCGAGTGCGACCTCCTGCTCGTTGACGACATTCAGTTCCTCGCGGGTCGTGAGCAGACTCAAGAAGAGTTCTTCCACACCTTCAACGCGCTGCACGAGGCAGACAAGCCGATCGTCGTCTCCAGCGACAAGTACCCGCAAGACTTGCAGCGAATGCCCGAGCGGCTGATCTCTCGTTTTACGAGTGGGTTGGTCGCGGACATTCAGACGCCGGCGTTGGAGACGCGCGTCGCCATCGTGCGTAAGAAGGCGCAGCTCGAGGGAATAGCGCTCGACGACGAGGTAGCCGTACTTCTCGCTCAGCACATCAAGAGCAACGTTCGGGAGCTCGAAGGTACGCTGATCCGTCTAGCTGCCAAGTCGAGCCTCATGGGCCGCACGATCGATCTCGAGTTTGCCCAGGCGGAGATCGCGCTCGTCGTTCCCCGTCGCCAGGAGACGCGAACGGTCGAGGACATCCAACGCGCCGTATGCGGCCACTTCCGACTCACCAATTCCGAGCTGCTGAGCAAGGATCGCCACAAGAGTGTCGCGTTTGCCCGCCAGGTTGCGATGTACCTATGCCGTCAGCGGCTCAAGTGCAGCTTTCCGGAGCTCGGGCGTGCATTCGGCAATCGCGACCACACCACGGTGATGAGTGCGGTCCGTCGTGTCGAGGCGCTGCGTCGATCGGATCCGGAAGTCGACGCACACCTGCAGGCAATCGAAAGTCGCCTCGGCGGCTCTGACGAAGACTGATCGGCGTCTTCAGCGCGGGAGCGTTGACGCGCGCGACCCGACTCGCATGGACCCGATCGGCGTGAATCCGTTCCCAAGTCGGTAGTTCAACTGGCATCGATCGGTGACGATCGAAACGACGGGGCTCGCTTGCGTTTCGTTTGAGCGCCGCGCTGAGTTCAGTTTCCGGGGTTGGTCGGCACGGGTCTTGGGAAGGGTGTCAACGCGTTTCGAACCTGTGGCTGCCTGGTGACGTTTGGAATACACCACCGTAGTAACACCCTGTGGACAACCTGCGGATCGGGACCTGAAATGACGCGGGCTATCCACAGCCTGCTAGCCCAGTTTGAGCAGTGTTTCTGCGGTACATCCAGTTATCCACAGGTAATCCCGGCACGTGAGGACAATCCACAGGTGACCTTGGTGCCCGTACTCTTACACCGGTGACGAGTCGTAACGAGCCGTGACTTGGAAACGCTTGCAGCTGCGTTTGCACGGCGAGCTTGGAAACACGCGCGTCGCCCAGCTCTTTTCCGGGCTCGGAGCGCTCCTCGGGTTTCGCTCGTCCCGCGCCAAGGCTGCCCAAGTGGGCGAGCACGATTGTCGGGCAGTTCTTCAGGCCCCGTTTGATGGGAGCCCGAAGATTTGGCAGCGCCGGCCGCGCTCGGTCACTCGTCGCCGTAGATGGCCTGAGCGACGGCGTAGGTGGCCTCTTCGAGACGAGAGTACGCCTCTCGAATGGCGTCGAGGTCGGCCCCACTTTCCAGGGCTTCACGCAGACCGGCAATTTCCTGCCGGATCACGGCCGTTGCCTCTTCACCGACGATTTCTCCGTAACCCTCGATGGCTTGTTCCGACGTGTAGATGAGCGTTTCTGCCTGGTTGGTGGCTTCGGCGAGCTCTTTTCGAAGTTGGTCTGTTTCTCGAAACTGTTCACCCGATGCGACTAGTTGTTTGATCTCGCCCTCGGTGAGGCCGCTCGTCGGGCGTACGGTTACCGACTGGGCCTTGCCCGTTCCCAGGTCTTTCGCCTCGACCGAGAGGATCCCATCGGCGTCTACCGCAAAGGCGACTTGGATTTTGGGGACCCCGCGGGGAGCTGGGGGGATGCCCGTGAGCTCGAAGTGCGCCAGGCTGCGATTGTCCTCGGCCATCTGGCGTTCGCCCTGGAGCACGTGCACGGGAACGAACGTCTGCCCGTCGACGCTGGTCGTGAAGATCTCGCTGCGTTCGGTGGGGATGGTCGTGTTGCGTGGGATCAGTGCGGTGAATACGCCCCCGCCCGTTTCGACACCGATCGACAAGGGTGCGACATCGAGTAGCAACACCTCGTCGATGGTGCCTGCCATGGCGGCGCCTTGAATCGCGGCGCCGACGGCGACTACCTCGTCGGGGTTCACGCCCTTGTGGGCGTCTCTGCCGAAGAAAGTCTTGACCGCGCGTTGTACGGCCGGCATGCGCGTCATGCCACCTACCAACACCACGTCGTCGATGTCGACGGGCGACACGCCGATGTCGTCGAGCAGTCTGCGGCACGCTTCGACGGTCCGGTCGATGAGATCGATGGTCAGGATCTCCAGTTCGCTGCGCTTGATCGTGCGCTCGAAGTGCAGCGGCCCCGAAGCGGTCGTGGCGATGAACGGGATGTTGATCTCCGTTTCGAGTGCCGACGACAGCTCGTGCTTCGCCTTTTCGGCGGCCTCACGGAGGCGCTGCAACGCCATGCGGTCCTTGCGCAGATCGACGGCGTGCTGCTTCTCGAACTCTTCCGCTAGGGCGTCGATCAGACGCACGTCGAAGTCTTCGCCACCCAGGTGCGTGTCGCCGCCGGTCCCCTTGACGGCAAAAACACCGCCGCTGAGCTCCAACACTGAAATGTCGAAGGTGCCGCCGCCGAGGTCGTAGACGGCGATGCGCCGTGCGTCTTTCTTGTCCAGGCCGTAGGCGAGCGCCGCAGCGGTGGGCTCGTTGAGGATGCGCTGGACGTCCAATCCAGCGATCTTTCCCGCGTCCTTCGTGGACTGGCGCTGGGCGTCGTCGAAATAGGCGGGGACGGTGATGATCGCCTCACTCACGGGCTCCCCGAGGTACTTCTCGGCGGTCTCCTTGAGCGTGCGCAGCACCATGCTAGAAATCTCGGGCGGTGACAGGTGCTGGCCGTTGAGTTCGATCCAGGCGTCTCCGTTCTCGTGCTCGGCGATCGTGTAGGAGACGTTGCTGATCTGCTTCTGCACGTCTTCTTCGGCCCACTTGCGGCCCATCAAGCGCTTGACGGCGTGAACCGTCCTGGTTGGATTCGTCGCTGCCTGGCGTTTCGCGATCTGCCCGACGAGGCGTTCTCCTCCTTCGGTGAATGCCACGACGCTGGGCGTCGTTCGAGCGCCCTCGGAATTGGGGATGACGGTGATTTCTGGTCCACTCGCCGACGCGCCGCCCTCGATCACGGCGACGCAGGAGTTTGTCGTTCCCAAATCGATTCCAATCAGTTTCCCCATGGCGTTGATCGCACCCGTCTCCTCGACATTCCCCAGTCTCAGTCCCCTCCGCGAAGCGTGGCTCAGTCTCCCGCCGGCTCGGGAGCTTTCGCGACGACGACCATCGCCGGTCGTATCAGTCGACCGCCGAAGCGATACCCACCTTGAATTTCCGCCGCAACGTGTCCGGGTTCGACGTCTGCGGTCGCGACTTGCTGAATCGCCTCGTGCACGGTCGGATCGAACCGTTCTCCTACGGCAGGCACCCGCTCCACGCCGAGCTTGCCCAACGTGTCTTGAAACTGTCGCATGACCATCTCGATGCCGCTGACGAACGCCGCGACGTCTGCGGTCGCGTCGGCGTGGGAGGTGGCGCGCTCGAGATTGTCGAAGACGGGCAGGAGATCCTTCAACAGGCCCTCTCGCCCGGACAGTCCGGCTTCTTCTACTTCGCGGCGCGATCGCTTGCGGTAGTTGTCGAAGTCGGCCGCCGTTCGCAGGAGTTGGTCCTTGAGGGCAGCGGCGCGCTTTTCCGCTTCGGCGAGGGGATCGCTCGGCGGATCTTGCTCTGCCGCGGGCTCGGCGGAGGAGTTCGGCTCCTCGACGTTGGACTCGTCGCTCGTTTGCTGGGGGGTGTCTTGCTCTTCTGTAGTCACGGCAAGAGCTAACTATAACCAACCTCCCGGAAGTGCAAACGCGAAGAGGTCGTGTGCCGGCAAGCACCGAAGGCCCCCTTTCCCGCAGGCCGCCGGAAGTTCGGAGCGGGCCCCCGGTGACCGGCGGTCGAGGCCCTGTCGTGGTCATTTTCCCAACGGGAAAGAAACAGTTGGCCTGCCGAATCGCGGCCACGAGACCCGCTGCCGACGCGCGGGAGCACGAGGCGCCGTGGAGTCGGTTGCCCGACGCTGTCTGACTCGCCCCGCGATGTCGGATTGGTTGCTCGGTCAGCGTTCGGCGAACGCGGCGCGCAGTTCGGTCGGCACGTCGGAGCACAACGCGTGGCGGAGCGCGACCATGGTGCCACCCGTGGACCGTTCATCCTGTGCAGGGGTCGGGTTTGCGGCGAACCAGGAGTCGATGCTCGTCGGCAACACCCAGAACCCGTCACCGCGGGGCAGGGGTGTGAAGTGCCGTCTGGCTTCGGCTTGTTTGCCGTAACTGTCGCGCTCCAGCCAAAAGCAGTAGTCCTTTGACGCCACCGCAAGTAGGTGTGGTCGGCCTGCCTGCAAGTACGCTTCGCGCTCTTCGATCGCAGCGCCTTTTGCGTCACGTACGAGCAAGTCGTGGTGTCCGCTGTTCAGCCGCAGCTTTCCACCGGCGCGAGAGCTCTCGAGGCTCGTCGGCTCCACGGCGTGACTGGTCGAGCCATCGACTTCCACGCTGATCGGGCCTTCGCTGAAGTTCAGGACCACCAGCTGCGGGAAGCTGAAATGGTGAACGCTGGGCGTCGCGGCCAGGCCCAAGGCGCAGATCAGCCAGCTCCAAGGACTGACCGTGTGCTCTGCCGCGCGACACGAGCGCGCCGTGGTTCCCGAATTGCCGGCGAGCTGATTGGCCCACTGCGCGTTGAAGCACACCAACTCGTTGCGCGAGGACCAATGCACGGCGCGCCCCGAGCTGGTTTGCGGGCCTTCGAAGCGACGTCGCAACGCGTTCGCGGCCAGCAGCGGGAAGCTTCCGGCAAGAGACACGCCGAGCAACATCCCGACCAGCGACAACTCGCTGACCAACCGCGGCAGCGTCGCCAAGCAGGTCACCACGAGCATCGCCGAAGCCAACGTGGCAGCGAGGCTCGTGGTGACGGCTCGCGCCAAGTGTGCAGCGCAGCGACTGCAGTACGGGATGAGCAGGCCGCGTCCGGCACCGATCAGGCGGTGAGCTTCGGCTGCGATTTGTCCACAGTTGGCACACGTCTGCGGCAGTGCGAGACTCCGCGTCTCGACTCGAACGCACCACGCGGGGCGCTGGCGATTCGCAACCAAACGAAAAGACTGGAGGCGTCGCCACGCGAACATCGGACGAGACGGCTGGGCCGGTGTCAGAGCACCCGCGGTGAGATTAGCGGTTGAGCGCCGCAGTGGTTGCCACTACCCAAGTACGGATGCAGCTCAACCCCGCGCAACAGCGCGCCGTGCTCCACACCGAAGGGCCGCTGGTCGTGTTTGCCGGCGCTGGCAGCGGAAAGACACGCGTGATCACCTATCGAGTGGCCAACCTGTTGGCGAACCAGCACGTGCCGCCCTACCGGATCCTGGCGGTGACGTTCACCAACAAGGCTGCCCAAGAGATGCGCGAGCGCCTGACGCACCTGGCCGGGGAGGGCATCGT
Organism: Deltaproteobacteria bacterium; assembly: GCA_003235365.1. Classification (GTDB taxonomy): domain Bacteria; phylum Myxococcota_A; class Polyangia; order Polyangiales; family Polyangiaceae; genus SZUA-265. Next base: position 55,214 of record QJWJ01000133.1, on the reverse strand, counting down.
CGGTGATCTGTGGGTCGGTACGTTTCATTCGGTGTGCTGTAGGCTGCTACGTCGCTACCACGAACACGTCGGGTTGGGGCGCAACTTCGTCATCTACGACGACTCGGACCAGAAAGCGTTGCTCGGTCGCATCATCAAAAACCGCGACCTGGACGAGCGGGCCTACCCCCCCAAGCAGGTACTCGGCAGAATCCATCGGCAAAAGCAGGAGGGGCGCCGGCCATCCGAGGTCTCACTCGGCACCAGCTTCGACGAGACCACCCTGGAGTTGTTCCAGGACTACGAAAAGGCGCTGCTCAACGCCAACGCCGTCGACTTCGACGATTTGATCCTGCACGTGATGCGTCTGGCCGAAGATCGCACCAACCCGGCCGGCGCGGAATTGCGCGACCGCTTCGATTATCTGCTGGTCGACGAGTTCCAGGACACCAACGCGATTCAGTATCGCTTGGTGCGCGCCTTGGCGTACCGCACCCGGAATCTGTGCGTCGTCGGTGACGACGATCAGTCCATCTACAGCTGGCGTGGCGCCGACGTTCGCAACATTCGAGGTTTTCGCTCGGATTTTGCCGGCGCCGAGATCGTCAAGCTCGAGCAAAACTACCGCTCCACGAGCAACATCGTCGGTGCCGCGCTGGGCGTGATCTCGACGGCCAAAGACCGCGAACCCAAACGCCTGTGGACCGAAGCCGACGCTGGCGCCAAGGTTCGCATCAACGCCGTGCGCGACGAACGCGACGAGGCGTACAAGGTCGTTCAGTCCGTCAATGCCGAGATCGCGACTGGCACGGCTGCCGACCAGATTGCTGTCTTCTATCGGGTCAATGCGCAATCCCGCGTGCTCGAAGAGGCGTTTCGGACTGCCGGTGTCGGCTACCAAATCGTCGGCGGGATGCGCTTCTTCGAGCGTGCCGAGATCAAGGACGCGCTGTCCTACCTGCGGCTGGTGGAGAACCCCGCCAGCGATGCCGACTTGCTTCGCGTGGTAAACACCCCGACGCGCGGTATCGGCGGCAAGACCGTGCAAACGCTCCTCGACTCGGCGTTCGCTCAGGGCAGCAGCCTCTGGAGTGCATTGTGCGCCAGCGTCACTGGGTCGACGCTGAGCTCCGGTGCAAAGAAGAAGCTTCTCGCGTTCAAGGAGTTGATCGAACAATTGCGCTCCGCCGCGACCACGATGGGGCCCAAACGTCTCGCTGAAGCCGCGCTGCAAGACAGTGGCTACTTCAAGATGCTCAAGGACGCCGACAACGCCGAAGCCGACGCGCGTCTCGAAAACCTCGCGGAATTTCTCGGCTCGCTCGAAGAGTACGAGATCGAAGCCGCTGCCTCCGACGAGTCGCCGAGCGTGTCTGCGTACCTCGAGCGCGTCAGCTTGGTGGCGGACATCGACGGCGTGCAAGAGGGCAGCAACGTTCTGCTGATGACGGTTCACGCGGCCAAGGGGCTCGAGTTCGAAAGCGTTTACCTGACGGGGATGGAAGAAGAAATGTTTCCGTATCGGGGACTCGATGGCAAGTCGCCCGACGAAATGGAGGAAGAGCGACGCCTGGCGTACGTCGCGATCACCCGTGCTCGCAAACGGCTGCAGATCTTCCACGCCTCGACGCGCACGATCTTCGGTCAGACGCGCTACCAGCGACCGAGTCGCTTCCTGCAGGACATTCCCGACGAGGTGGCTGAGCAATTGGGCAATCCGTGGTCGAGTCCGCCCGCGTCGTCGCCGCGTACTGCTGGGTCGACGTGGTCGTACTCGCGCCGAACGCCGAAGCGCTACGACGAGTTCGACCAGTCCTCCCCCGACGACTTTGGGCAAGAGTACTTCACGTCCCCGTCGCGTGCGGCTCGAGGCGCGCGTGAAGGCGCCGACGTTGCGGAGCGGCACATCGACTACGACGCCTTCGACGACGTTGCCGCGACGCCGACCCGGGTTCGACCCGGTGCGATCGTTTTTCACGAGCGTTTCGGCCAAGGCAAGGTGCAGAGCGTCGCCCCCGGTGAACCTCCCAAGGTGACGGCGCGCTTTGCGGGCTGGGGGGAACGCAAAGTGTTGCTCACGTCGTTGCGCGTGCGCTGAGACCGGTCGTGGCGACGTCGCGCCGGAAGATCGCGGTTGATGCTCGCCCGGATTCGTGGGCACAATTCGCCCCGATCCGTCGTCAACCAGCTCGGCGTCGATCAACAGGCCAACGAACGAACCGTCCCAATGAACAAGCGCCTCGAAATGCTCGAAAAGATGACCCGCAGTGGGCAAGCGGACGCCTTCGCTTGGTACGGGCTGGCGATGGAGTATCGGCGTCTGGAACGAGTCGACGACGCCCTGGGCGCCTTCGAGTCGTTGCGCGCTCTGGACGCGGACTATTTGCCTCAGTACCTGATGGCTGGACAATTGCTCATCGAAGCCGAGCGCAGCGCCGAGGCGCGGGTTTGGCTGGAGCAGGGGCGGGACGTTGCGCGCGCCAAAGGTGACGGCAAGACCCTGGGCGAGCTGGAGCAGGCGCTCGGCGAGCTTGGTCCGTGAGGCGTCGCCCATGAGTCGAGACGCGCCGTCGGAACGGAAGGGACACTTCGCTCGGGTGCGGGCTGTGCTCGTCGCTGCTCTGGGGTGGAGTGCACTGACCTTCGCGTTTACCGATTGCAGTCACAGTAACGTCTACCTCAAGGAACCTGCGGTGGCGCTCGATGCCACGAAGCCCGATCAGCTTCGCTATCGCATCTTGCTCGTCGGTGATGCCGGGCATTCCGACCCGGGGGCATTGGTCAGTGCGCGTCTCGCCGATCACGCGCGACAAGCCCCGGACAAGACGACGGTGGTGTTCCTGGGGGACAACATCTACCCGGCGGGGATGCCCCCCGAGGGCGATCCGGCACGCGCCGAGGCGGAAACCAATCTGCTCGCGCAGGTCGACCCGTTCCGCGACGTGGGAGCCGAGTTGCTGTTCGTCCCGGGCAACCACGATTGGGATCACTCGGGTCCGGACGGCATGGCCGCGCTCGCTCGGCAAGAAGAGTATCTGAGGGAACGCGGCACGGCGCGCACGCGCTTGGCTCCCGCGGGCGGCGACCCCGGTCCGGAATGTCTGGATCGTCCCGGCGTACGTTTGGCCCTACTCGACACGCAGTGGTGGCTGCACGCCTACGCGCACCGCACGGACGTCACGCAGAAGCAGGTGGTTGAGCGCTTGCGCGCGTGCATCGACGGCGCGAGCGGTCACGTTCTGGTGGCGGCCCATCACCCTCTGCAGACGGAGGGATTGCACGGCGGGTTCAACGATTTTCGCGACCACGTGTTCCCGCTCACGCGCTTGCACCCAGCAGCTTGGGTTCCACTGCCGGTGATCGGCTCGCTCTACCCGCTGTACCGCTCGTTCAAGACGAGCCCGCAAGATCTCGGCAACGACACCAATCGGCACATGCTCGACGCGCTGGAAGGGGTGTTTTCGCAGAGCCCGCCGTCGTTGTACGCCGCCGGTCACGACCACTGCCTGCAGGTGCACGATGCGACCCAGACCGGCGTGCTGAACGTCGTCAGCGGCGCGGGCAGTGAAGTCACGTCGGTGAGTCACGGCGACGGGACCCTGATGGCCACCGCGCAGAACGGCTTCATGCAGGTCGACGTCGCCCGCGACGGCAATGCGACGTTGTTCGTGTTCGTGGTCGACGAGAGCGGCGCCACACCGGTGTATCAGATCGCGTTGCCGCGTCCGGCCGCCACCACGCCGACAGATTGAGCGGCCAGGAAAACGAGTCGCCAGTACCCATTCCCCTGCGAACTGAGCGGTCAGTGCTGCCCGACTCGCTGCCCAGTTTCCTTTCCGGCGTCCAGCGCCCCGCGGGTCTGGAGGCGAGGCCTTTTGTCCCAACTGCCGAATGGGTGTGGTAGACCGAGCGCCTCGTGCTGCGATCCGGTCAGTTGTTCAGGTTTTTTGGATGTGGCGTCCTGTTGGCGTCATCAGTCATCGCATCGGTCGGTCCGGCGCGCGCGACCATCGTCGAGCGCGTCGTCGCGGTCGTCGCCGAACGCCCCATCCTCCTGAGCGAGTTGCGCCGGCGCGCGGCGCCGTTTCTGGCGACACTGTCCGGCTCCGAGGGGGTCCGTGCTTCGGCGCAGTCGAAGATGTTCTCGGAAATGCTTCAGCGGATGATCGACGAGGAGCTGATCCAGCGAGCGGCTTCGCGTTCGCAAATCGAGGTCAGCAAGGAAGAGGTCGAATCCGCCATCGAGCGAGTTGCCAAGGGCAACGGCGTCAGCGTCGGCGAGCTGTTGACCGAGGTCGAGCGTTCCGGGGTTTCGCCGACCGATTACCGGCGCGAGCTGCGCTCCCAGTTGCTCGACGCCAAGGTGATGAACCTGCGGCTCCAAGGGCGCATCCGCGTGACCGAAGACGAGATGCGCGAGACCTACGACACGCTGCTCGCCGAAGAGCAGAAGCAATTGCCGATGCGTCTGGCCGTGATTCGTCTGAGCTTCGACACCAAAGCCGCGGCGCGCACCGAACGCTTGGCGGCCAAGCTCGTTGCCCAGGCCCGCGCCGGCCAAGACTTCGCCGCGCTCAGTCGCGCACATTCCACCGACGAAGCCACCCGCGCCGCTGGCGGTTTGCTCGAGCCGCTGCCGCCGTCACAGCTTCCCGCCCCCCTTCGTAAAGCCATCCAGGGGTTGCAGGCGGGGCAGGTTTCCGAGCCGGTTCAGTTCAAAGACACCTTCGTAGTGCTCAAAGTGGTGGAGCGAGCGCCGTCGACGCTGCCGCCCTTCGAGGAGGTGCTCCCGCAGCTCGAACAACGCGTTCAGTTGCGGAAGATGGAGAAGGCGCGACGCGCCTGGCTCGACTCCCTACGCAAGACGACTCACGTCGAAGTTCGCCTGTAGGAACGAAACCCGGTTCCAGATGCGGACCGGCTAACCCGCGGCCGCCTCGATGGGCGTCGCCGGCTGCGCTACTGCGGCTCGCCCCCGGTTTGCCAGATTGGCAAGGTCCGCTCTGGCCGCGCCAGGTTGTCGACGCAGTCCTGCTCTGCAACGGCGGAAATTACGCTGCATTTGTCCGTAACAGGGGGTTTGCACCGTGGCATGGTCTGTGCTCAAAACGCGAACCGGAACATGCGCCACTCGTCTTTGTCTCGTCATCGGCCGCCAGCGGTTGCGCTCGCGGGGCTGTTTGCAGCGTTGGCGATGTTCGTCAGCGTCGACTGCTTCGCGCAGCGCTTCGAAAGCATTACGACTCAAGCCTTTACCCGCGTCGCTGAACTCCGCGACGATTCGCAGCACCCGTTTTGGATCAACCGGCAAGACTGCATCGACGATGACGTGCTGACCTTCACACTGAAGGTCTACGACCCACCCGACGACAACTTTCAAGTCTGGGTCGGCGACAGCGATTGCACCTCGCGCGAGGAGCGCAAAGAGGACAGCGGCAAGTGCTGGCTCGTCTACGAATCGGCGGCGACGGCCAGCGATCTGAGGATCGACATCAAGGCTCGGGATGTCGCGGCTCGCCCGAACACCGGGGGGGAGACGCTCGTGCACGGCACGCTGGACGACTGTTACAGCAATCTGCAGACCGACTTGACGTTCTACTTCATGTACGTCGACGGCACCGATGACGTGCTGGATGCGCCGGGTGCCATCAAATGGACCTATACGGGGCTCGACTTGAAGGGGCCGCCGCCTCCGAGTGACGTGCAGGCGGGCATTGGCGACGACACTTCTCTGATTGCGAAGTGGACCCCGACGAACTCCTCCGACCGAATCGGCTATCAGGTGTACTGTGGTGCCCCCGGGCCCGCTGCGACTGACGCGGTGGCGGATGCGGGCAGCGTGGATGCCGGAACCGCAGCCCCGGCCGGCAGTGCTGATGCCGGCAGTGGGGCGTGCAGTTCGCCCGACTTGACGCCAGGGGAACCTCCCGGGCCCAACGCGCGCTTGTGCGGTGAGACGGCGTCGACGACCGCGTCCAAGATGCCCGCGACCGGGCTCACCGACGGCCAGGAGGCTGCGATAGCCGTCGCTTCGATTGACGACGTCGGCAACCCCGGGCCGCTGTCCAACGTCGCCTGCGGCACACCGGAGCCGGTGGTTGGATTCTATACGGGGTATCGCCGAGCTGGTGGCCAGGGTGGCGGGGGGATTTGCTCCGTCGGTGCGCCCGGGCAGACACCGCTCAGATCCTCCGCTACGTTGGGATTGCTCGCCATTCTGGGCACCCTCATCCCCCTGGCATGCCGAAGACTGAGATGAAAACGACTCTTGCTACACTAGTTCTTTCCACGGCAGGCACGCTGTTGGCGACGCCCGCGTTCGCGCAAGGCGTCGACGAATTCGGCCCCTACGGCTACGACGCAGAGACGCTGGAGTCGCCGCAGTCCGGCGCGTTGGAGTTGCGTTTCGGTCCCTACAAGCCGCGCATCGACGAAGAGTTCGCTGGTTCGTCTGGACCGTACGAGCAGCACTTTCACAACGACCGTCGTTGGATGATCGGTTTCGAGTACGACTGGCAGTTGTTGAAGATCCCCAGTTTCGGAACGCTGGGTCCAGGTGTTGGCTTTGGGTTCACGAAGATGCAAGGCGACGTGTACACCGAGGTCGGCGCCAAGACGGATGGAACGTCCACACTGCGCATTCTTCCGATGCATTTTACAGCCGTGCTTCGCGCGGACGTGATCGCCAAGAAAACCCCAGTTCCGCTCGTGCCCTACCTCAAGGGGGGCATCGGCTACGCGATGTGGTGGGTCGATGGCGTGCGCCACATCGAAGAGGCTCCCGACGGGAGCAAGGCGTCAGACACGTCCTGGGGGACCCAATGGGCAGTCGGGTGCATGCTGTTGCTCGACGTGTTCGACCCGCGTGAAGCGGCAAACATCGACGCGACCAGCGGTGTGAACAACAGCTACGTCTTTTTCGAATGGTTCCAGACGGATCTCGACGGCTTCGGCAGCGGTGACCACATGCAAGTTGGCACCAAGAGCTGGGTCACCGGGATCGCGATGGAGATGTGACGTCGCCACCCCTGGTGAGCCATTCTCCGAAATACACGAGCCCCGCGCTCGTCGGCCTGGCGACGCCCCCAAGCGTCCTGCGAACGGCTGCGGATTGTGTTCCCTCGTAACCGTCGCTTTTGCGAATTGCCGCGGCCCTCCGAGTGGGCTGACTGCGATTTGTCCAATCACCAGCCCGAGCGGGTGACGGTGGGGCCGCGGCGTCTTCAGCGGGGTGACGTCAGGTTGCCGGCATCACGCGTTCCGAACCGCGACCGACTCGACTGACGTAGTGGAACGTGGGGCGGTGATGGAACGGTTTGATGCCTTGCTCGCCCGGCTTGAGCGGCGGTTCCACGGCGGGGACCTTCTCGCCAGCGAGAAAGTCGCGTGGACGAATCACGAACACCCCACAGGGAGCGCGCCGCACGACCTCTTCTGCTACGGATCCGAGAACCCAACGCTTGAGGCCCGTGCGTCCGTGAGTGCCCATCACGATGATGTCCGCGTCGATGGAGTCCGCCAGCGCAACGATGCGCTCGGCGGGATGACCTGTGGCCACGTACACGGCGATGCGCTCCATCGCCAGCTCTCCGTGCGTTTTCTGGTACTCCGTGACGAGTTCGGCTACGTGCGCTCGCCCTGCCTCACTGGCGTCGTCGGCGGGTAGCACACGATCCCCTTCACCGGGAAGGCGCACCTGGTCCTCCTCGGCGGAACCCACGATGATGACGTGCAGCTGCGCGCTCGCGTGCGCGGCACACACCTTGAGGGCTTCCTCGAGGGTTCGGTTTCCGAGCTCGGAAAAGTCGATCGCCGCAACGGCTTGGTATTCTTGCTGCTTGTCGTTGTCACCCATGGTGGTCTCCTTCTCGCTGGACACCTCCAGCGCCGTGTGGGGGCAGAGCATAGATCGTGCCACGAACGTTAAACACCGCTTGCGCAGCACGAGTCGCCTTTGTCCATCGGCGGCTACATAAGCCCGCGTGCTAGGGGCGAAAATTCTGCACAGCGGCGATGGTCCTGCGCGAATCTTACGGGGGGCCGGCATGCTCTCAAGTTGCACCCCCGGGCGACCGTCCATACCCCTCGGGAATGCAGCGTACCGGGGTCAGCACGGAGTTGGAGATGGCGTCACTCGGCGCTGCCCGAATCCTCCAGGCTGCAGTCAAGGAAGATGTTTCTCTCGGAGAGCTGAGTGAGCTGGCGGGCGCTGACCCGGCCTTTGCCGTTCGCTTGCTGGCCACCGTAAACAGCGCGGCGTTCGGTGGTGCCACGGCCGTCTCCGATCTGAGTCGTGCCATCGGGATGCTCGGGATCCGCGGTACGCGCAGCATCGCGCTCGGCATGGTCGTCTCCGATCTCGCACCGGACGGCGATGACGGCGATGCCCTGATCGGAAACTGCATTCGGCGGGCCATCGCGGCCAGGCTGTTGGGAGCGGAGCTCGGTGACAAGTCCGGAGACGACTACTTCACCGTGGGGCTGCTGCTCGACGCCGGCCTGATGACTCGCGGCGCAGGTGAGCTCGGACGCGCCGCGGAAGTGGCACGGAGTCCGGCAGTCGAGCGCATCCTGCGCGAACGCGCACTCGGGCGCCGTCCGCACCCGGAGATGGGGGCGACGCTCGCTCAGCGCTACAACTTTCCCAGCGCAATCGTGGCCGCGATCGAACGCCACCACGACAAGGACATCCCCGAGGATCGTCTGGCCGCGGTCGCGTGGGTGGCGGAGCACGTCGCGTCAGCCTTCGAGGCCGGTGCGGGTGAAGAGAGTCGGAACGTGGCGGTTGCTGCGGCCCGCAAACTCGGCGTAGCTGACGAAGCCATCAGCAGGGTCTTGGAACGACTACCAGAAGAGGTCTCCGAGGCGGCCTCGGCATTCAACCGGGATCTGGGGCCTCAGCCCAATCTCGACGAGCTGATCAACGACGCCCGCTATCAGCTCGTCGCGATGGCGCGCCAGTACCAGGAGCTCATCAATACTCTCAACCAGGTATTGGCCGACAAAGAGGCTTTGGCCGAGGAGCTGCGCCAAGCCAACCGAACCTTGGCTGAGATGGCGTCGACCGACGCCCTGACGCGCTTGCCCAACCGTCGCGCATTCGACGACTCGCTGGCAAAGGACATGGCCCGTACCGAACGTCGCGCCGCGACGTTGTGCCTGGCAGTACTCGACGTCGATCACTTCAAGCAATTCAACGACACCTACGGACACGCCATCGGTGATGACGTCCTACGCGTCGTGGGCGCAACGTTGGCGAGCGTCGTCCGTCAGGGTGACGTGCCCGCGCGTTATGGCGGCGAAGAATTTGCCGTCATCCTGCCGGACACGCCTTTGAGCGGCGGTCTGATTGCCGCGGAACGCATCCGCTCCGCCATCGCGCGGCAGATCGTCTGTACCGACAAGGGCAAGGTGGGGGTGACGGTGAGCATCGGGGTGTCCTGCTACGTTCCGCAAGACGAGAAGCTCACGCAGGCCGAGTTGTTCGAGCGTGCTGACCAGTTGCTCTACCGTTCCAAGCAAGAGGGTCGCAACCGGGTGAGCGGTGGCTAACCCCTGAAACTCGCCGGAGAGACCGCGCCGGGCGCGGCACGAGGGGCCCCTGCGATGGGCTCAACGTCCGTCGTTTGCCGTTTGCTCGCGTCCGGCGAGCGCGCGATCGTGCCACAGCAACATCTCCAGCGTTCCAGCCTGCCTCAGCCATGGTTGGCTGTGGGCACCAGGGAGAACGAGCAAGTCGTGATCGATTCGTGCGGCCTCGAGCCGTGCACTCAGGGCGCGGTTGGCTTCCAGAAACGGGTCCTTGGTCGATGACATCACGTGGATGCGCGGCGCGCGTGCGCCAAACGCCACTGCCGCACGTTCCACGAATCCGACGGTACGCCAGGCGCCGATCGCGCATTGTACGCTGCCCACTGATTGAAAGGCGCCACTGGTTCGCAAGGCCACCTCCCAAGCCACGTAGCCACCCATCGAGCAACCATCCAACCCGATTGGACCGTTCACACTCGGGGCGAGCTTGCGCGCCTCGGGGATCAACTCGTCGACCAGGAAGCTCGCGAACGCGTCGAAGAGCTCATCTCGACTTGCTGCCGCAGCCGGGTTGGGAGTGCGCGGACACAGCAGCGCCATGCCCTGGAACGCCTGCCGCTCGAGTTCAGTGTTCACCTTCTGGAGTCTGTCCGGGTCGAAGGGTGCGGTTTCGGCGGCCGCGACCACCGGGGGATTGCGGAGGCGTTCGTATGCCGATTCCAACCCGTAGCGTATTTGCCAAGCTTCGAGTGCCGCGCGTTCCGACACGGTCTCCCCACGGCCGTGAAGCAGTACCAGCAAGCGTCGCGGTGGTGGGCCCGGTGGCAACAGCAGCCGCGCGGCGCCACTCCAGTTTCGCATGCCCGGGACCTTCAGATCGTGGCGCGTCCAGTTGCTCTGGCGCGGGGAGGGGCGGCTCGGTTCCGGAGCTTCTGAGTTCGCTGAGCGGTGCGGCTTTGCAGCAACCGGTCGCGGCAACAGCAACGCCGCGCCGACCAACATCCGCCGTCGCGTCACTCGCTGGCCCATGGTGTGACGTGTGGTGCTCATTCGCCTCGGTCAGGTGCGAAGCTCGGCGAGCGGATGGGCGATGGGAATTCGACATCGTCACTCCACGACGAACCTTCTGGCCAGCTATCGCACGGCTCGAAGTGGAGCAACTGTCTGGCGGGGTTCGGGTCGAATGCCGGCTGTCCTGCATTGTGGCTGACGACGAACACCGTATGGAACCCGGTCGGTACCGGTTGTGTCAATGCCTTGCAGAAGAACGCCACTGCGTCACGGTGGCTCAAGTAGATGCGCTTGGTGTCGGTCATCCCGTCCATGTGCGCGGCTTCGGTGCGGTTGCGCACGAACCAACCGAGTCGGGCGGCGATGACCGTCATCGCATGGCGATCGGCGGAAAGGCGACAAAGTAGTTCCCCGGTGGCCTTGCTGACGCCATAGTGATCCCCCGGCACCAGCCCCGCGTCGAGCCCGATGGTCGCGCCGTTCCAGTCCAGGCCACCCACGACGCGGCAACTGCTCGCGTAGATGAAGCGCTCGACCCCCGCCCGGCGTGCGACCTCGAGCACGTTTGCGGTCCCGACGATGTTGTTGGGTACCAGGCGCGTCGCGAAGTCGTCGCGTTCCGGCACGCCGGCAAGGTGAACGACTGCCTGCATGCCCTGGGCCGCCCGCGTCAGCGCTTGGGTGTCCAAGAGATCTCCGACGTGGTGGTCTGGAGTGCAAGCCGTGGAGCGTATGTCGTAACCTCGAACCGCAAACCCTCGTCGCTGCAGGCCAGTCGCCACGGCGTGTCCCAGGGCGCCAGCGGCGCCAGTGACCAATATCGCTGGTTGACTCATCGGAGACTCCAACGAGGCAGTCTACATCGCTCTGGCCCGATCCTGCAGCGCGGTGGCCTTTTTCAGTTTCATGGGTGCGCGCGTCTGCGGTTGCTCGAGCGATGCGCCGACGGCGGCGGTGAGCCACACGATTCCGTCAGAATGAACGGACGTGATGAACGGCCGAAGGGTTGGGAGGTTTCACTACCACTGGTCCGCCTCGCCCCGCGCGGGCGTGGGCGGGCGCTGGATGCAGCGCTTTCTGCCGCTATGGCGCTTTGGAACGAAGCTCGTCGCGTAGCGGATGCATCCGCTACGGGTGCGGATGGTCGACCTTCTAGCGGTGCAGGGTAGGTTTCCCGCGCAGATGGCCCCACGAAGTCCGTACGCGAAAACTTGCCAGGACCAGATCTCAGCGCTTGAATCAGGGCGATGAAAATCCGGGGTATCTTTGGTGTGTTGTGTGCGGGGGCAGTGCTGTTCGGGGCATGCAGTTCCGATGACGACAAGGAAGATCCTCTGGATCGAGCCAGTGGCTTCTGCGCCGATTGGGCGGAGCGCGCCTGCAGTGAAGCCGTCCAACGCCGTTGCAGTTCCGGCTCCCAGGAGCGCTGCGAGGGGGCGCAGCTGGACTTCTGCTTGGATCTGGTTCCCGACGAGCTCTACAGCAAGGCCGGAGCCAAAGACTGTCTCGACGCCGTGAAGGACGCCTACGAGGACGGTGAACTCACCGGCGCTGAGCGAGATACCGTCGTGCACCTGGCAGGTGAGTGCGCCGCGGTGTTGTCTGGTGACGGCGACGAAGACGACGACTGCACCGACGACCTCGACTGCGACACGTCGGCGGGCTTGCGCTGCGTGCGCCGACTCGATGAACCTTCGGGCACCTGCCAAGAGCCGGTGGAGGTCGCAGGCGGGCGTGAATGCGACGATCCCGACGAGGTGTGCGAGTCCGGTTTCTACTGTGATGAGGAGCGCAACTGTTTGGCAAAGAAGCGCCTCGGCCGTGAGTGTTCCGAGACGATTCCGTGCGAGGACGACCTGCGCTGTGTCGTTCCTGCCGATGCGGGCGTCGGAGTTTGCACGGCCAAGACAGCGGTTGCCGACGAGTGTGAGAGCGACGACGAGTGTGTCTCGGGTATTTGTCGTCAGGGCGCCAGCTCGCTGATTTGTGCTGAAGTGATCGTTCTGGATGTCGGCCTGGACATCTGCGAAGACTTCCGTTGATGAGGTGCTGCCAGCCCGGCGCACGACGGCGCCGGGTTTCGGCCCCATGTTCGAACGGGGGATTCGGCCCGCGATGCGCCGGTCGTGCCGAGGCGGCGTTCCGATCCGAGGTTTCACCCGGGTGCAGGGTTGACCTGGGCGTTGGGCGGCCACACTGTTTGCAGCTCGCGAGCAGACAGGAACGATGTGGCTACGAAAAAGAGTACCGGCACTGCCGTGAGGGAACCCGCAGTCGTCGACGCGGTCGGTGTGGGTAAGTCCGAGCCACCCGTTGCTATGGAAAGCGAACTGGTCGAGTCGGAGATCGTCGACGATGAGGACGACGATCAGTTCGACGACGAGTTCGAGGCCGACGTCGAACTCGACGACGACAGCGAGGATGTCAGCGGCGATGAGGAGTCGTCATCCGCTGCGCTCGTCCCGCTTTCGCATGGCCTCGAGCCCGCGGGCGCCATTTCGACCACGGACCCGCTGGCGGCGTACATGCGCGAAGTTCAGCGCCACCCGCTCCTCACCCGCGAAGAGGAGCACCAGCTCGCGCTCCTGTACCACGAGACCGGTGACGTCGATGCCGCCAAGAAACTGGTGACGTCGAACCTGCGCTTGGTCGTCAAGATCGCGTACGAATACAAGCGCGCCTACAAGAACATGATGGACCTCGTGCAAGAGGGCAACATCGGTTTGATGCAGGCCGTCAAGCGCTTCGATCCCCATCGCGGCGTGAAGCTTTCGAGCTATTCGGCGTGGTGGATCCGGGCGTACATCTTGCGCTACATACTCAACAACTGGCGTTTGGTGAAGCTCGGTACCACTCAGGCCCAGCGCAAGCTGTTCTTCAATCTCAACAAGGAGCGCGCGCGCTTGGCAGCGATGGGTATCGAACCCACGTACGGCGAAATCGCCCGCCGCCTCGACGTCTCCGAGAAGGACGTCAAGCAGATGGACTTGCGCCTGAGCGCCGTGGACGCATCGCTCGACGTGCCGGTTGGCGACGCGGAGGGCCGGCAGACGTCGCGTTTGGACCTGCTGCCCTCTCGCACTGACGGACCGGACGCGCTGACCGAGAATGCAGAGCTGTTGAGCATGTTGTCCGATCATCTCGGCACTTTCCGGCAAACGCTCAAAGGCAAGGAGCTGGAGATTTTCGACAAGCGCATGATCGCAGACGAACCGCTCACCTTGCAGCAACTGGGCGACGAGTTTGGTGTCTCGCGCGAGCGCGTACGCCAGATCGAGGCGCGGGTTGCCGGTCGTTTGCGAGCCTTCCTCATCCAGTGTCTGGGTGACGAGAACGAGACGACCGCCGAAGCCGTATGAGCGTTTCGCCCGGTCTGTACGTCCTCGGCACGCCCATCGGCAATCTCGGGGACATCAGTCGTCGATGCGTCGAAACGTTGGCTGCGGCACAGACGGTCATCGCCGAGGACACGCGCCGCACGCGACAACTGCTCTCCCACCTGGGCCTGGTTGGCAAGCAGCTCGTCCGTGTCGACGCCAATGCGTCCGTGAACGACGTGGAACGCATCGCACAGAGTCTGGTCGATGGAGGGGTTGCAGCTTTGGTCACCGATGCAGGAATGCCCTCGGTCAGTGATCCTGGCGCCGCGGTAGTAACCCGCTGTCGGCAGCTCGAAATTCCGGTTTGTGTCGTGCCTGGGCCGAGCGCCGTAACCACGGCGGTTGCGGCGGCCGGCTTTGCAGAGGGTGGATTCTGGTTCGCGGGGTTTCTGCCACGCAAGGGTGAGAAGCGTCGTGAGCGCTTGCGGCAGATCGCGGACTTCGAAGACGCGGTAGTGCTGTTCGAAGCCGCCAATCGCATGACTGGTACGCTGGGAGACTTCTTGGAGTTCATGCCGCAGCGAGAGCTGTGCGTCGCGCGCGAGTTGACCAAGCAGTACGAAGAAGTCGAGGTACGGACGGTGACGCGATGGGCTTCGGAGACGCGGCAATGGCTAGGTGAAGTGACACTGGTGCTCGGTCCGGTGGTCGCGGTCGCACCACAGCCGTGCGCCCAAGAAGACGTGGACGCGTTGATCCAGCGTCGGCTCGAGCGTGGCGAGACGGCGCGTGCCGTTGCCGACGCGTTGGCGCCGTTGCTCAAGATCTCGCGGCGCGCCATCTACCAACGAGCGCTCGAACTGTAGTCTGCCGGTCCGCGCGGGTACCGCGTTGTGCGGGCCTTTCCGGTCGCTTGCCCGCTTCCTGGGGTCCAGGTGGCACGTCCAGCGTGGCGCGTCTGGCGAGCGGTTTTCGCGCTTCTGCGGTGAGTTTGGCCGGTTGGTTTTCCCTGGACACGGCCCCAAACATTGCCGGTATAAGGCCGGCACCGTGTTCGAAGCTCTCAAACGTGGATTCAAAGAGGCGCAGAACCGTCTAGCGGGGCTGACCTCTCTGGACGAGCAAAACATCAAGCCCGCTCTGCGCGAGGTGCGGCTGTCGCTATTGGAGGCAGACGTCGAACTCGGCGTCGTCAAAGACTTCCTGGCCCGAGTTTCGGAGCAAGCGACGGGGCAGACGGTTCAGACCCGGATCAAACATCAGGGGCAGACCCGTCGCGTCTCCGCGTCCGACCAGTTCGTCAAGATTTGTCACGACACGCTCGTCGACATGATGCGCGCGCAGGGCGATGCCGTCGTCTACGCGCCATCGGGTCAGCGCACACGCGTGATGATGGTCGGTCTGCAGGGTGCGGGCAAGACGACCACCTGCGCCAAGCTGGCGCGCAAGTTCCTCTCCGAGGGCAAAAAGCCCATGATGGTCGCCTGCGACATGCAGCGTCCGGCGGCGGTCGAGCAGCTGCAGATCCTCGGCGAGCAAGTTGGTGTCGAGGTGTTCAACATCGCTGGAGAGACACCGGTCAACATCGCCAAAGCCGCCGATGCGCGCGCCATCGAGATCGGCGCCGACGTCGTGATCTACGACACCGCGGGCCGTTTGGCGATCGACGAGCCGCTCATGCAAGAGTTGAGCGACATCAAAGCGCTCGTCAAGCCGCAGAACCTGTACCTCGTCATCGACGCGATGATTGGTCAGGACGCCGTCAAGACGGCGCGGACGTTCAACGAACGCCTGAGCTTGTCCGGCGTGATCTTGACCAAGCTCGATGGCGACGCGCGCGGTGGCGCCGCTCTGAGCGTCAAGAGCGTCACCGGCGCGCCGGTGGTCTTTGCCGGTATGGGTGAAACGACCGACAAGCTCGAGGAGTTCCGTCCCGACGGCATGGCGGGACGCATTCTCGGCATGGGGGATGTCGTCGGGTTGATCCAGGATTTTCAGGACGTCGTCGACGAGAAGCAAGCCGAAGCCGATGCGCAACGGTTGTTGTCGGGGAGCTTCACGCTGGAAGACTTCCTGACCCAGATCAAGACCATCCAGAAGATGGGATCGCTCAAAGATCTGATCGAGAAGATGCCGGGGATGGGCAACATGATGCCACCGGGCGTCGATGTGGACGATCGCGAGCTGGTGAAGATCGAAGCGATGATCCAGTCGATGACCCGACAGGAACGCTCCGACCCGCAAAGTCTCATCCGCGAGCCATCGCGCGCTCGACGCGTGGCTACCGGGTCGGCAACTCCCGTCGAAGCGGTGAGCGAGCTGGTACAGAAGTTTCAGTTCATGCAACAGATGATGGGCGGCATGGCTCAAGACAGCGGATTGCTCGGCAAGATACCGGGCATGAAAGGGCTTTCGTTCGCCCGCAATGCGCGCCGGGCCATGAAGAGCGGAAAAATGCCACCGGGCTTCGATCCGAGCATGATGGGCGGCATGCCGGGCATGGGAATGGGGGGCTTTCCTGGTATGGGTGGGATGATGCCGGGGTTCCCAACGGGTGAGGCGGCGGGCGCCGCAGCACCCAAAATGAAGGCGTTGACGCGTTCTGAGAAGAATGCCCGGAAGAATCAACGAAAGCAGTCGCGCGACGCTCGCAAGAAAAACCGCAAGAAGTGAGTGAAATGAAGCGGCTGCGAAACCGGAGGACCAACATGTCGATGAAGTATGCTTCTACCGCGATTCTTCTCTTTCCCCTGGCGTTGGTGCCGGCGTGTGTGAGCAGCAAGAAACCGAAGAAGGACACCGCGGCGCTGGTGAACAAGCTCGTCATCGACGCACTTCCCGACGGTGTCGAGAAGCTCAACAGTCGGTTCGACGGCAAGATCACGCTCGCGGGTTACGAGCTGACGAGCAAGGGCAAGGTCAAGCCCGGTGATACGGTCACGTACAAGTTGTACTGGCGCTCCGAAAAGCCGCTCGGTGACAATGGCTGGAAGCTGTTCACCCATGTGCTCAATTCGGACAAGCGACGCCTGCTGAACATCGACCAAGTCGGAGATTTGCGCAGTGATTCGGCGCCGGGCCCGAGCAAGTGGCAGGCCGGCAAGATCTACGTCGACGAACAGAGCTTCAAGGTACCCGACAAGACCGAGGGTGAAGAGCTCATGGTCACCGTCGGCGTTTGGAAGAAGAAGAAGCGGTTGAAGCTGCAGTCTGGCGCGAGTGCTGGCGAAGATCGCGCGGTCGCTTTGAAAGTCACCGTCGCTGGAGCCAAGGCCAAGAAGCGACCCAGCACGCGCGTGCCACAAATGCGCATCGACAAGCTGGAGAAGGGCGCCAAGATCAAGATCGACGGAAAGCTGGATGAGGCAGTTTGGGGGTCCGCAGCCACCACTGGCAAGTTCGTCAACGTTCGCAAGGGCAAGCCCGACGCTTCGCTGCCAGTTCAGGGCGATGCAAAGCTACTTTGGGATGACGACGGCCTGTACGTGGGCGTCACCGTGTCCGACAAGGACATCGTCGGTGGTTTCGATTCCAAAGAGAAAGACCCGCATCTGTGGACGAAAGACTGCGTCGAAATCATGATCGACCCAGACGGCGACGGGGACAACAAGGACTACTACGAGATCCAAATCAATCCTCAGAACCTCGTCTTCGACTCCCAGTTCGACGACTACAACAAGCCGAACGGTGGAGAAAACGGTCCGTTCGGGCACCAGGATTGGAGCGCGAAACTCCAGAGCGCAGTCACGGTGGACGGCACCCTCGACAAGCCCGGTGACGAGGACAAGGGCTACGTGGTCGAAGTGAAGATCCCCTGGAAGTCGCTAGCCAAAGCCAAGCAAGCGCCGCCCGCCTTGGGTGACAAGTGGCGGATGAACATCTACGCGATGCAGAACAACGGTGGCGTCGCTTGGTCACCGATCCTGGGGCAGGGCAATTTCCACAAGGCGTCGCGGTTTGGAAAAGTAACCTGGGCCGAGAAGGGGTGGGAACCACCGAAGAAAGGCAAACCGACGGCGGCAAAGGCGGAAGACCAAGCTACCCCCGAGGGGCAGGCCAAGGGTGAATCCGGCAAGGCCGTCGACGTCAAAGCCGGCCTCGAAGCGAAGTCTGGCGGCAAAGTGGAGCCGAGGGTCAATCTGCCGTCAGTGCTGCCCAAGGCAGCCACGCCGCAATTGCGCAAGCTCGAGCCCGCGAAACCGTCTCCGGCACCGTCGGCTGCGCCCGCAGCACCGGTCGCGCCGAAGCCCTGAGTCGAGGGCGCTTCATCCGCATTCTGCGGGGCGTCGGCACTGACTGGGCGAGCACGATTGTCGGGCAGTTTTTCAGGCCCCGTCTGGTGAGGGCCCGAAAAAACACCCCCGTTGCAGTCGCTACCTCGACTCATTCTCTGTTGCATCGAATGAGCGTGCGCAAATCGCGAACGCTCGTTCGGTGGCGGCGCTCAAACCGTCGAGTGACGGACCGTTCCAACGTGCGGGGGGCGACTGCCGTTGTGGCTGAGCGTGCGAGCCCGCGCTCGCGGGACGGTCCACGCGATCCGGTTTCCACTGGGGAGGACGGGATCACGGCTGCATCCGCGAAGCTGAGGGGACAAGCTGGGGCATGGGTTGCGTCTTTCGGGGTGAACCACCGATTCCAAATGCTGCTGCAAAGTCGAGGTCTTGGTCGCGTTGATGTAACCGATCCGTACGTCGCGGTGCGGATCCGTGGGGTGATATGTTCCGAACCGCAATAGACAGGGCCACCTCGGTCGCGCATTGTTGGGGTGCGGCGGATGAACCGCGAGATTGAGTGCGTGGAGGATACGATGTTCGAGCTCAATGGCTGGTCGTGGGTGTCGAGGCCACTGCGGGGTCGTGGTAGCCGCTGGGCGCGGCTCGTCCTGCTGACGTTCACCGCGCTGCCGTTCGGGTGTTCCGGCAGTGACGGTGCGGCGGGGGATGACGCTGAAGCTTTTGCTGGGCCCAGCGACTTCGGGGGATCGACCGGTTCGCTGGTCCCCACCTCACCTGGTCCGCAGCCGCCTGTGGAGTCTGTGGTTGCAAGTGGTGAACGAGGCGCGGCAGTGGATGCGTTGCGCTTGCCGGCTGCCGCCGCAGCCCCGTCGCAGACGGTGCTCGTCAACCCCTACGTCGAGGCGGCCACGGATCCATTCTCGACGTTCGCAGCGGACGTCGATACGGCGAGCTACGACCTGTACCGTTCTTCGTTGTTCAATGGTGGAACGCTTCCCGCCGCGGAGACCGTACGCACTGAAGAGTTCGTCAACTTCTTCGCCTACGACTATCCAGCTCCCTCGAGCGACGACGCCGACCCATTCAGAATCGACGTGGCCGCCGCGTCCGACTTCTTCGACACTCCGCGCACGCTCGTTCGGGTGGGTATCCAAGCGCAGAAGCCGAGCGCTTTCGAGAAGAAGCGGACGAACGTCGCGTTTCTGGTCGACACCTCCGGCAGCATGCAGGACGAGCTCAAGCTCCCCTTGGTCAAGGTGCTTCTGTCGGAAGCCGTCGACCTGCTCGAGGAAGGGGATCGCATCTCAATCGTCACCTACGGGGCTAACACCTCCGTCGCGTTGGACTCGGTCGACGCCTCTCAACAGAGCGCCATTCGCCGCGCAATCGACGGGTTGGGCGCTGACGGGAGCACCAACGGTGCCCAGGGCATTCAATTGGCCTATCGACAGGTGGCGGATCACTTCGTGGAGGGCGGCATCAACCACGTGATTCTGTGCACGGACGGGGACTTCAACGTCGGCGTTTCGGACACAGATGGCCTGGTCGAGTTGATTGAGCGCGAACGCAAGAGCGGCATCACGTTTACCGCAGTCGGCTTTGGCCTGGACCCCAACGACGAGATGATGGAAGCCATCTCGAACAAGGGCAACGGTGTGTACGGCATCGTCGCCAGTGAAACCCAAGCGCGGGACTACGCCCGCCAACGCATGCTCAACTCGTTGCAACTGGTTGCGAAGGACTTGAAGATACAGGTCGAGTTCAATCCCGAATACGTCTATGCGTATCGCTTGGTCGGCTACGAAAATCGCGCGCTGCAGGACGTGGAGTTTCGCGACGATTGGGTCGACGCTGGCGAAGTCGGCGCAGGCCACAGGGTTACGGCGCTGTACGAGCTTGCCCTGAATCGGGAGCAGATGCCTCGTGGGGTCGATTCAGTGCCTGGCGAGGTGTCTGAGGAGCCTCGGGAGATCGAACCCGAGGACTTGGTGCTCGTGAAGGTTCGCTACAAGGATCTGGATGCGTCGGAGACGGATGCCGCGCGTGAGGTTCGGCGAGCGTTGGGCTTCGGCGAAGTCGGAACGCCCGACGACGATCTGAGGTGGGCGGGCGCGGTTGCCGACTTTGCCGAGCTCTTGAGGCAGAGTCCGCTGGTGTCGCCCACGCTGCTCGATCAGATCCAGGCCACGATCGAAGCTCAGGTAGACCGCGACCCCGAACGCGCCGAGTTCGTGGAGTTGTTCTTTCGGGCTCGCCCTTTGCTCGAGGCGCGTCGCTAATCATCCGCGTCCGCGGCGAGTGCGCAGCAGAGGCTCACGGGGGGGGCCGGTGAGCCTGCCGCTGTAGGTGACTGCCGTTGGCCACAGCTGTCGGATCATGCACTACAGACCAGCCGCCCGCGCGAGCTCGCCTTCCAGACTCACGCAGCGGTCCATCATCGTTTTGGCTTTGGCTAGATCGCGCTCCGTCAGGTCGAGCAGGTCCTGGGCAGCTCCAACGGCGCCCGTGCCGTCGCGCATGGCCTGTCGCACTCGCATCGTGGTTTCGATCGCGCGACCGTGAAGGGCATAGGCTTGCACGCAGATCTGCTGCAGTTCGCAAGCCGCGGGAGCCGAACACGTTTGCCTGCGCAGCTCTTCGAGCGGCGTCTCTTTGGCATTGTTCGGAGCGTCGCGCAGAGCGTCGACCAGCTGCGCGATTCTGGCGACCTCACCTTCGGCTTCCCGTTGCGCCGCGCTCTTGCAGGCTGGCGTGAGCACCGCGAGCAGGACGGCAACCGCCGCGAACGGTAGTGATGCGGGGCGCAATGGTGTGGGCTTTCGACGGGGCATCGACGTCACCCTACAAGGCGTGGCGCCGCGGTTGAAGCGCGACGCCGCTCAGCTGGGAGCGCCTTTTTCGGGCGGACCCATTTGCAGGCGTTCACCCGCGTACGCACCGATCAGGGCGAACAGCACGCCCAGGGCCGCCATCAAGCCGTACATGAAGCCGGGCATCGTCTTGACGGTCTGGTACCGAAACAGCAGGAACGCCGTCGGGATGGCGACCAAGAACGTGGCCACTGCGGGTTCGGCGAAGGTCTTGCCTGGCGAAATCAGCCCGACGAGCAACCCACCGACGAACCACACGGGGATGGCGACCATCATGCCCGCGTAGCCCTCGAAGTCGAAGGGTGGGGCGACCATCGGGATGCCCATGACGATCGCGGCAGTCAGCACCGAGCTGATGCCGATTGCGATCAGGAACCAAATCGGGCTGAAGCGCGACTGGTCGTAGCGTCCACCCGGAGCGAGGGACCGGGTCGAGCCCGGAGCATGCTCGGTGACCAAAAAGCCGCAGGACACACAGCGATCTTTTGCGAGCGGCAGGGAATTCTTGAAACCGCAGGCTGAACAAATGACGGAATCCGTGGACATTCTCCCTCTTACACAAACGGCGACAGGTCGCCCGGGCATGATGGCAGAGGCAGCTAAATGCCGCAAACCGTTGGTCGACAGGGTG
This sequence comes from Deltaproteobacteria bacterium, assembly GCA_003235365.1. Classification (GTDB taxonomy): domain Bacteria; phylum Myxococcota_A; class Polyangia; order Polyangiales; family Polyangiaceae; genus SZUA-265. The sequence continues at coordinate 33,634 of QJWJ01000133.1, read as the reverse complement.
ATCGGGGAACCTCGGCCGCCGCCCGGTGTCCGAGCCGGAACCAGCGCCGTCGACTCGCCGGCGTTCGCCGTCCTTGATACGAAGCCGAACCACGATGAGCCTATCCCCCGACGCCCAGGATCCCGAGCTCCAGGCTCTGCCCCAACCTCGCAGACCCTGGCGCCGCGCGACGCTCGTGACGTTGTTGGTTACGGCTATCTGCTCGATTTCGTTGTGTTGGGGGCTGCTGAAGGACGGCTCTTTCGCGCTGGTGGGCGGCCAGCCCACCGAGCTATCCAACCTGCGTGACTTCGAGCCGGGCTCGGCGCGTCCCAACAGCTGGGTCCACGGTACCGCGATTCTGGGAGACACGGCGTCGGGCTACCGGCGTCCCCTGGATCCGGATCGATTTCGACTGGCTCCGGTCGAGGGCAACCCCCGCTTGTGGATCGAGATGCGCGAGCCTGCTGGGGCGCTGAACGAGCATTTCGTGCCTCCCAGCTCGTTCGTCGGGCGGTTGGTCCCGGTCGCCGCTTCTGGTCTGCGGCACAGCGGGTTGGTCGAAGCGCTAGAGCGCTCCGGACAGCCGGCGCCTGCCTCGGACGCGTGGCTTCTGATCGACGGCGAGAGCCCGGATTCGCAACGTTGGGTTCTGGGGGTGATGTTGTTACTGCTGATCTTCGCGGGGTTCTGTGCCTGGGGCATGTACACCCTGCTTGCGCCGGTGCGCTCCCGGGGATCCGTCGGCGCTTGAGCCGCAGCTGGACGGGCGCGATCGGCGCGGCGTCCGGTCTTGCGGTCCCCGGGGATGTGAGTAATTAGCCTGGGCATGGCAATCACCTATCAGGATGCCGGAGTCGACATCGACAAGGGCGACGCCTTGGTCGACAGGATCAAGCCCTTCGCGAAACGTACCAAAACCCCCTTCGTGCTCGATGGCATCGGTGGTTTTGCGGGTCTGTGTTCCCTGCCGAGCGGCGTCGAAGACCCGGTTTTGGTGAGCGGCACCGACGGTGTCGGCACCAAGCTGAAGGTCGCGTTTGCGTCGGGCAAACACGACACCATTGGCCAAGACTTGGTGGCGATGTGCGTCAACGACATCCTCACCATCGGTGCGCAGCCGCTGTTCTTCCTCGACTACTATGGCTGCGGGTCGCTCGACGTCGCGGTGGCCGAACAGGTCATCAAAGGCATCGCCGATGGTTGCGAACTGGCGGGCTGCGCGTTGCTAGGCGGAGAGACCGCCGAGCTTCCGGGCATGTATGCCCAGGGCGAATACGATCTGGCGGGCTTTGCCGTCGGTGTCGTGGGGAAGAAGCAGATCCTGGGCCCTCAGCGGGTGAGAGTGGGTGATGCGTTGGTAGCCGTCGCCTCGAGCGGCTTGCATTCCAACGGCTACTCGCTCGCCAGAAAGGTCTTGCTCGACAAGCACGCATTCGGGCTCGGCCAAAAACTCCCGTCTCTGAACGGCACGTTGGGCGAGGAGCTGCTCGAGCCGACGCGCATCTACGCGCGTGCAGTTGCAGCACTCAAGCAGAACGTCGGCGACGATTTGCACGCGCTGTGTCACGTCACGGGAGGTGGGATCGTCGGTAATCTGCCGCGTGTAATGCCGGCCGGGCACCTCGCGAAGGTCAGCCTCGATTTCGAACGTCCCGCCATCTTCGCGCTCATTCAAGAGCACGGTCCCGTCGAGGAGCGTGAGATGCTTCGCACGTTCAACCTCGGCGTCGGGCTCGTGTGCGCCGTGGAAGCTGCGGCGGCTGAATCTGCCATTGCGGCCCTGACCGCTGCGGGTGAAAAGGCCTGGCTGCTCGGCAGGGTCGAGGCCGCGCCGTCGCCGAGCGACGCTCCGATTGTCGTCGTAGAGGGGGTCGAGTGACGCGACTGGGCGTTCTGGTATCGGGTAATGGGTCGAACCTCCAGGCCCTGATCGACGCGACGGCGACGGGCGTCATCCCGGGGCAGATCGCCGTCGTGATCTCCAACGTTCCGGGCGTGCGCGCCCTACAGCGTGCGGAAGCGGCTGGCATTGCCGCCATTGCCTTGTCCCACAAACAGTACGCCAGCCGCCGACAGTTCGACGCCGCCGTCGTCGAGGAGTTGCGCCGGTACGATGTCGAGTGGGTCGTGTTTGCCGGCTTCATGCGGTTGGTGACTCCCGTGCTGATCGACGCCTTCGAGAACCGCATCATCAACATCCATCCATCGTTGTTGCCCGCGTTTCCTGGTGTGGACGCAGGCAGGCAGGCACTCGAATACGGTGTCAAGGTGACCGGCTGCACCGTGCACTTGGTCACCCAAGACATGGACTCGGGGCCCATCATCGCGCAGACGCCGGTGGTCGTCGAAGACGACGACACGGTCGACAGCCTGATGCAGCGCATGCACGCAGCCGAGCACGAAACCTTGGTTCGCGTCGTGCAGGGCGTGTGTGAAGGGCGCTTGGCGGTCGAACGAGCGAACGCGCGTCCCAAAGTGAGCATGAGGAAGCGGTGACGTCGCGCCATTACGACGTCGTCGTGCTCGGGCGCTCGCTCGGCTCACTTGCCGTCGCTGCGCTCCTGGCGCGGCGCGACTTCAGCGTACTCTTGATGGGTCAAGAGCAGCGTTCGCCGGCGTACCGGTTCGAACGCTTCACGTTGGCGCGCCGCTCGTTCAGTCTGCTGTTTGGTGCCTCACCGGTTTGGAAGCGTATCCTCCACGAGTTGGCGCAGTCGCCGAGCTTCAAGCGCCACACGCGGGCTCTCGAGCCCATGTTCACGTTGTGCGGTGATGGTCGACGGCTTCAAGTTTCGTCCGACCCGAAGCTCTTCGGGCAGGAGATCGACCGGGAGTTCTCCGAAGTGCGGCAGCTCGTCGACGAGTTCTACTCGCGCTTGGGCAACGCCAACGCAGCAATCGATGCCGTGTTCGCTCGCGACATGGTGTGGCCACCGCACTCTTTTTGGGATCGTCTGGAGACCGCTCGCGCTTCTTCGGCGTTGCCGCTGACGGGGGATGCCGACCCGGGGGACTTGCTCGGCAAGTTCCCCATCGATCATCCGTACCGCGAGATGGCCACGTTGCCCGCCGTGTTCGCGACGGACCTGGACTACGCGATGATGGGTCTGCCCGCGCTCGCTCTGGCGAGGTTGCACGGTTGCTGGACACGTGGGCTGGACGCGTTGCCCCGCGGGGGCCAGGAGCTCGAGGAGTTTCTGCTCGAACGTTTTGCGGCGCACGGCGGCGCCTTGGTCGAAGGGCGACGTATCGAGTCGATCACGGTGCGTGGCGGGCGCGTCGTCGGGGTCGTCGAAGAGGGCGCCGAGGAGCCCATCGGCACCGAGGCCGTGGTCACCTGTGTGAGCGGCGAGGCCGTGGCGGACATGGCTGGTGGTCAAGGGATCACCAAACGAGCACGTCGTGAATGGCCTCAGCTCAGCGCGACGGCGGGACGCTTCGTGGTCAGCTGCGTCGTGCGCACCGAAGGCCTGCCAGCGCTGCTCAGTGCGGAAAACTTCCTGCTGCCGCCCGAGTCACCGTACCCTGATCCGCGAACGCCGGTGGTTCACCTGCAGCGATTCGAGTGCAAGACGCTCGATCCGGCAGCACCGAGCGACGAAACGCTCTTGGTCGCTGAAGCCATCATTCCGGCAGAGGGCGCTTTGACGCTGCGCGAGGCTCGTTCGGCGGTGATGAACACCTTGAACTATCACTTTCCGTTTCTTTCGAGGCACCTCGTGTTGGTCGATTCGCCTCACGACGGCTTGCCATTGGAGGACTACCGCACGGGTCAGCGACGCGAAATCGACCGGATCCACGTCACCGACTCCAGCCCCAAGCCGGAGTACATGGATCACCAGTGGACGGTTGAGCCGATGGGTTATCTGGGGTTGGCTGGTGAGCCGACGCTCGGACCCGTCCCCGGTTCGTTCTTGGTGGGCAAGACCACGTTGCCCGCTCTGGGACAGGAAGGCGAGTTGCTGTCGGCTTGGAGCGTCGCCAAGATGCTGACGCGTCGCGATTCGGTCCGGCAGCGACGCCGTCGACAGTTGTGGAGCAAGATCGAGACGGGCTGATGCGGATCATCGCGGGCACACATCGCGGGCGTCCGATTCGGGCGCCCAAAGGCATGGCTACGCGCCCCACGACCGACCGCGTCCGCGAAGCACTGTTCAGCATTCTCGGTGATGTGACGGGCCTGGCCGCCGTCGATTGCTACGCCGGTAGCGGTGCGTTGGGAATGGAGGCGCTCTCGCGCGGTGCGAAGTCCGCCGTGTTCATCGAATCCGGCAAAGAGGCGTGTGCCGTAATCGAGAAGAACTTGCGGGTGCTGCAGTTCGACGATCGCGCGACGGTGTTGCGACGACCCGTGGAAACCGCGTCGCGCGCGCTCGTCGAGCGGCGCTTCGACTTGGTATTGTCGGACCCACCGTGGCCAATCTGTGAGACAGCTGCCGTGAGTGTCGTGCGTTTGTTTGCACAGGCGCTATCTGACGGGGCGACTGTCGTGCTAGGTCATCCGTCGCGAGTAAAGCTGGACTTGGAACTGCCGTTGGGTTGGTCGGTGCAACAGGTACGGAGCTGGGGTGATTCGGCAATGACGTTGTGTCGCTACTCGGAGCGGGGTGACGTGCGCGATGCCGAGCTCGAACGACCCGACCATGCGGCCGCCAGCGGCCAATCCAGGAGTGACGATGACACAGAGTGACCTTCCGCCCGCGGTTCCGAAGAAGAGTGGTTTGGGGTTTGCGGTTGGAGCCGTCGTGTTGATCGGGCTGGGTGGGGCAGCTTGGATGTTGTCCCGGACGGATGCCGGTTCCGAGGCCGCGTCTGCCGTTGCAGTGCCTCCCGTCGATGAGGCGCCCAAGGTCGACCGCGCCGCGCCGCCACCCCCGCCGCCTCCGCCTCCGCCCCCGCCACCCCCGGCCGAAGCATCCACACAGGCTGAACAAGACGCGACTCCCACGACCAAAAAGCCGGTTGGCGCTCTGGGCAAGCGTGGTCCTTGCGACAATCCCTGCAACGGCATCACCGACAGCGGCTTCAAATCCGCACTGACCCAGCGGGCGCTCCTCGCACGGGGCTGTTACGATACGGCGCTGCGGGCCAATCCGAACCTCGCCGGCAAGATGTCGATCGCGTTGCGCGTCTCGGAGACCGGGCAAGCGTGCTGGGCACGCGTCCAGAGCGACAGTCTGGGGAGCGGCAGTGTAAGTGCTTGTGTTTTAAAGAAATTTCAGTCAGCAACGTATCCCCGGCCGCGTGGGGGTTGCGCGGACGCCGTCATTCCGTTGAACTTCGTGGGTAAGCAATGACCACCCACTCCCGTCGCACCGCTGCCTTGCCCATGCCTTCAACCCCAGGCGGTGGACGCCGTCGGTCGTGGGCGAGGAGCCTTCGAACCGTGGGCTGCCTGTGGGGCGGTTGCATTTTGCTGACGCTGACCGCCGCATGTTCCGACGAATCGTTCACACCCGATGAGTGCCAAGAGCTTGTGCAGTACGAAATCCGCAACGCGCAGCGTATGGGCGGCGCGGTGCAGCCGTCGGGTATCATCGGCGATTCGCCGTTGACCCCAGAAGAGCAGCGAGAACTTCAGAAGCTCGCGGACAAGGGCTGTGTGACCCTGCCGGCCAAGCAGTACAGCCTCAAAGACCCGGTCTCTGACAAAGACGGTGGTTGAACCTCTTGTCCTTTGGGCACCGCGGACGGCTCCTTTCGGTACTGCGTCGCGCGCATCGGTTGCGTTTGAGCGCGTCGTGGTTTACCTCGCGAGCCCGACGCTGAGAGTTCTGCATGACCGACGTTCCCATCGATGCCGCGCCCCATCCGCGTCAGCGCCGGCACTATGACGGTGGCGTGCTGTTGCGTATCGCCTACGACGGGCAGAACTACTCCGGATTGGCGGTTCAGGATAACGCGACGACGGTTGCCGGCACGCTGATGGCGGCCATCCGCACCATGGATCCCGAAGCGTCCTCGTTGCGTGTCTGCAGTCGCACGGATGCTGGCGTTCACGCACGCGCCCAGTACGTTTGCTTCGACACCAATCGGCGTATCAACATGCGCGGTTGGCTGCTCGGGCTGAGTGGAGAGCTACCTCCAGACATCGCCGTCATCAGCGCCGCGCGGATACGCGCTGGTTTTGCGCCGAGCAAACACGCCGTGTCCAAGACGTACCGCTATTGCGTGTTGCAAGGCACCATTCGAGACCCCTTTTGGGAAGGCCGTTCGTGGCGGGTGTTCGAGAGGTTAAACCACGAACTGATGCGACAGGAAGCCGCACACTTGATTGGCACGCACGACTTTCGTGCTTTTCGTGGGCGCAGCGACTTTCGAACCAACACGGTTCGAACCATCACGGGGGTTGCGGTTTCGCAGGCAACGCACCATGAACGTCTGCTGGAGATAACCGTCACCGGTAATGCTTTCCTTTACCACATGGTTCGAATCATCGCCGGTACGCTCGTCGATGTCGGTCGTGGGCGATTGGAGCCAGGTGCCGTGAAACGTGCGATCGCGCAGCCAGAACGCACCACGTTGGGTATGACTGCGCCTGCGGCTGGGCTGTTTCTGGATGAGATTGCGCTTGCCGAACGTGGTCACGACGAGTGGCCATACCACCTGGACGGCGCACCGGCAGACGATGTCGTGGTCTCGGAAGCACACCGTTAATTGACGGCGTGCCAGTTCGTTGCGTAGCTTCCCCGACGATACCTCATTGCTTGATGCATACCGCGTACTCGTTTACGCATGACGGCGCCCGCGCCCGGTTGAAGCGATCGCGTCTCGGATCACTGGAGATCCCAAGGAGTCGAACATGGGTCTAAGAAGAGCGATTCTCACCAAGGGCAAAGAGATGGTCATGGGGCCGTCGGTCATGCGCCTCGTTTCGGATGATCGCGTGATGAAGGCGGCGGAAGGCGTGATGGACGCCAAGGTACGGCTTCGCGCAGCCTGGGACATCATCAAGAACGGCCACGAGCTGCCGGCGATCGATCCCGCTCTCGACGAGTCGCTGGGGATACACGAAGGCGACGCTCGGCACGCCGCCAAGCGCAACGGTCATGGGCTCAACGGGCATGGCTTGAACGGCCACGGCGTCAACGGCGGTTCCAACGGCAGCGGCGTCAACGGCGCCGAGGCTCGCGCCGATTCTCGAGACATGGGCAACGGTTTCACGTCCGCGTCGCCGAGTGTTCCGCCCGTCGCGGGCCCTGCCGGGCTCAGCATCAAGGCGAGAGACTCGCAGCCGCCGCCGAAGGACTTTGGGGCCAGCGGTGCCAACGGCCACGCCGTCGACACCGATCTGGACTCCTCGCTCAAGGCGCGTTCCAGTCTGGCAAGTATCGGTGGGCGCGACGTGTTCGAGAAGGTCTACTCCTTCACCGCGGCTGACAACGCTCGCCGGCTGGGCATGTATCCCTTCTTTCGCCCGCTCGACTACAACGATGGTCCCGAGGCGGTGATCGACGGGCGTCGCGTGACGATGTTGGGCTCGAACAACTACCTCGGGCTCACGACTCATCCGAAGGTGCGCGAAGCGGCGATTGCGGCGATCCAACGCTTCGGTACGAGCATGACCGGGTCGCGCCTGGTCAACGGCTCGATGAAGCTGCACAACGAGTTCGAGGAGAAGATCGCAGCTTTCTTCGGCAAAGAGGCCGCCGTCGTGTTCACGACCGGGTACCAGGTGAACATCGCCAGTTGCTCGGCGTTGTTGAGCAACAAGAAGAGCGTTGCCGTCATCGACAGGAACGTACATGCGTCGTTGTACGACGGTGTTCGCCTCGGGCAGTCAGCAGGCTGCCAGCTCGTGCGCTACAAGCACAACGATGCACAATCGCTCGACCGGGCGCTGTCCAAACTCGACGATTCCGAAGGTGCGCTGGTGATCACCGATGGCGTGTTCAGCGCAGAGGGCGAGATCGCGCGCCTCGACGAGATCGTGCCGGTCGTGAAGAAGCACGGCGCGCGCTTGTTCGTCGACGACGCGCACGCGCTGGGCGTGATTGGACCAGGCGGGCGGGGCACGGCGCACAGCTTCGGGCTCGAAAACGACGTCGACCTGATCAGTGGTACGTTCAGCAAGTCGATGGCGAGCATCGGTGGCTGGCTCGTCGGTGAACGCAAGGTGCTCGACTACATCCAGCATTTCGCGCCGTCGTTCATGTTTGCGGCCAGCGCCGCGCCGCCCAACGTGGCTGCGGCCATGGCGGCCTTCGACGTCATGCAAGAAGAGTCGTGGCGCATCGACAAGCTGCGCGAGAACTTCACGTACATGCGCACCGAGCTGTCACGCATGGGGTTCGAGTTGGGCAAGACTCAGACGGCGGTCATTCCGATCTACATTCGTCAGGATCTGCGGACCTTGATGATGTGGCGTGACTTGCTGGAAGAGTACAGCATCTACACCAACCCATTCATCACGCCCGGCGTACCCCCCAAGCACGCCATGCTCAGGACCAGCTACATGGCGACCCACGAGCGTGAGCACCTGGACCGCGCGCTGGAAGCGTTCGAAAAGGTCGGCAAGAAATACAAGATCATCTGAGTCGAATTGGCCCCGCCGCTTGGGGGTTGGGTCGATTCGCTGCCCGTCGCGGCCGGCGCATCCCATTCGGTCCGGCGCAGGTCGATGGAGCGCGGTCCGCTGCCTGCCCGGCGTCGGCGCCCGCTGCGCGGTCGGGCGCGTCCGGATTCTGTACGGCCGCCGCGACCGTCAACAGCGCCGGAACGGGCCGGTGGCCAGGGCACTCGGGCAGGGTCTGTCGTGCCCTCGGGGTTCCTTTCCACCCGCGGATTGACTTTGTTGCTTCTGGGCATTTAGCTGCCGCCCCAATGACAGTCGAGATCCGCGAGGTGCCACTGGGCGGCAATCTGAAGGACTTTCTGAATGTCGTCGACTACATCTATCGCGACGATCCGCACTACGTTCGGCCCCTGGACATGGAGCTCAAGACGCGGCTGAGCAGGAAGAATCCGTTCTTTGCTCATGCCGAGGGCACGATCTTCACCGCGCACCGCAACAACTTCTGCGTGGGGCGCATCACCGCTCAGATCGACCGAGAGCACCTGGCACGGCACCGGGACGAGTCGGGATTTTTCGGTTTCCTCGATACCATCGACGACCAAGAGGTGGCTTCCGCCCTGTTGGAGCGCGCCCAGCGCTGGGTTGCCCAGCGCGGCATGAAGCGGATCCGCGGTCCCTTGTCTTTGAGTCTGTGGGATGAAGCGGGGTGCCTGGTGGACGGCTTCGATTCTCCACCGATGGTGATGATGCCTCACCATCGCCCGTACCAAGGGGGGCTCATCGAGGGTGCCGGCCTATCCCGCGCCAAGACGCTCTACGCGTGGCGCTACGACGTTGGCAACGTCAAGCGGCGCGTTCAGAAGGCGCACGACGAAGTCGTTGCGATGCCCGAGGTGACGTCGCGCACCGTCAATCCAAACAACATCGAGGGCGACACGCGCATCGTGATGGACGTGTTCAACGATGCGTGGTCGGACAACTACGGGTTCGTGCCGTACACGCCGGCCGAACTCGACAAGCTGGCCGCTGACTTCAAGCTGATTTTGCGTCCGGAGCTGACCAGCATCGTCTTCGTCGAAGGAGAGCCGGCCGCGGTGGCGATCGCGCTGCCCAACATCAACGAGGTCATCCACGACTTTCACGGCAAACTGTTCCCCACGGGCTTGCCGAAACTGGTCTACCGCCTCAAGGTTCAAAGACCGCAAACGGCGCGGCTCATCCTCCTAGGCATTGCCAAGCGCTTTCGCACTCAACGCAAGTACGCGGCGCTGAGCTTGTACATGTACGCTCGCCTGAACGAAGCAGGCCAGCGTTTGGGGATCCGTTGGGGCGAGCTGTCTTGGACCGACGAAGACAACGCGTCGGTCAACGCTGCGATCAAGATGATGGGGGGCAGCATCTACAAGCAATACGCGTTGTACGAACGGCAAGTGTGACGATGACGATACTTCTGACCGGTGGCACCGGGTTTCTTGGTTCTCACATTGCTGAGCAGTTGTCGCAGCGCGGTACGCCAGTACGCGCCGTCGTGCGTTCGTCCAGTGATACTCGGTTCCTGCGTTCGCTCCCAGGTGTGGAGCTGGTGAACGCGTCACTGGACGACGTCGATTCGTTGGCGTCGGCGATGGAAGGGGTCAGCTCCGTCATTCACGGCGCCGGTGTCGTCAAGGCGCGCAGCACGGCGGAATTTCACCGTGTCAATGCGCTGGGCACGGTGCACATGCTGGAGGCTGCGAAGCGTCATGGCCAGCTGTCGCGCTTCGTCTTGGTGTCGAGCCTCACCGTGGCCGGGCCGAGCCCCGACGGCAAACCACTCCCGGCCGACGCGCCGCCGAATCCTGTCACTCACTACGGCCGCAGCAAGCTCGCCGCAGAACGTGCGGCCCTGGCCGCCAAAGACCAGATCCCGATCACGATCATCCGTCCCCCGATGATCTACGGGCCGCGCGACGTCGAGGTGCTCGTCTTCTTCAAGTCCGTGCGCTACGGCGTGCTGCCCTACATGGGCTCGAAAGCACGTGGAGTCAGCGCCATCTTCGCGGGCGATTGCGCCGCGGCGTGTATCGCTGCCGTCGACAAGGCGGACGTGCCGAGCGGTCGTATCTACACCGTCGATGACGGTCGCACGGAAACCTTCGGGGAGCTGGTCGAGCACATCGAGTCGGCGTTGGGCAAACGAACCTGGCTGCGCCTGCCCGTGCCGCGTCAGGTGCTCGAAGTCGCTGCACTCGGAAGCGAGGCGGTGGGGCGTCTGTCGAACAAGGCCGTGATGTTGACGCGCGACAAGTGCAACGAACTCTACGCTCCGCACTGGGTTTGCGACTCGCTCGATGCGCAACGAGACTTGGGCTGGACCCCAAAGGTGCCGTTCGACCGCGGCGCACGCATCACCGCCGAGTGGTACCGCAAACAGGGTTGGCTCTGAGCGCAGGCTGCTGGCGTTCGTGGGACCGAGCTACCTTCAGCGGCTGACGCGGACGAAGCGGGCTCCCGCGACCTCCAGAAACGTCGGCTCGTTCTTGGGGCGGATGCCCAGCGACTCCATCGCATCCACGTCGAGGTAGAATCCGATGCCCCAGGCGTCGTCTTCGCAGAGCAGACCGTGAGAGGCCGTTTCTGCGAACATGGCTCGGCGCAGGGGTTCGCTCGGCCCCACCCAACTGGCGAAGGGCACGGCGCCTGCGTGGCTCAACTGAACGTCTGTTGAGCCTTCGTCCGCGACCCAGCGTCCGCCTTGGGTCACGAACACGCTACTCTCGAGCGCTTGCGCGGCCAGTTCGGCGCGCAGGCTTCTGACCCAAGCCAGCAGCCCACTGACCTCCTCGTCGGGAAATTCGACGTAGATTGCGTGCCCCAGATCCAAGCCTCGCGTTTGCGGGGCCGGTGGGTGATCCTGAACGTATTGGAGGGTCAGGCGCTGAAACAGCGTGAATCGGTCGACGAATTGCTCGAGGTCGTCGCTGGCGTACTCTTCGTCTTCGATCTTGCTGAAGGCCACCAAGATGCCGAAAGCGTTCTCGTCGATCATGGGCGCGACTCAATAGCACGAGCGCGGCTGGCGTTGCGGCTGCGAGTTTCGGTCCCGCGATTGGACCGACCGAGCCGGCAGTAGCCGACCCCGGGGCAAATCGAGTAGGTTCACTCCCCCATCATGGAAGCATCGCGCCCGTCGCCGAGCATGGTCGTAGCGGCCTACGCTCAGACTCTGATCGAAGGACGCAAAGTCATCGTGTTCGGTGACTGCACGTCGCCGCTGCCCGACCAGTTGCTGGAACGGGGAGCGCGCCTGGTTCACGTCTACGACACGGATCTGACACGAGTCGCTGAGGCGGCAGCGCGAAGCAGCTCGCGCGAGATCGCCTACGCGCCGCTGGGTCAAAGCGGTGTCGCGGTGCGCGATGGCGCGTTCGACGTCGGCATCATCGAGAACCTGGGCAGTCACTCGGATCCCGCCGCGGTGATGAAGCGGCTGCGACGAGCATTGGCGGCGCGCGGGGTGGCGTTCGTGATCTGCCCCAACGGTGAGCTGACGCCGACCCTGCTGGCAGAGCCCGGGGTCAGTTCCTCGCCGCCCAGCTACTACGAACTGTACGAATTCGTTTCCGCCGAGTTCGACGAGGTGCGCATGGTCGGACAGACGCCCTTCGTCGGTTACGCGCTGGCGGACTTCACACCCGGCAACGACGACGAGTTCTCGATCGACACGGGGTTCGTCGAGGGCGGCGCCGAGGAACCCGAGTGGTACATCGCCGTCGCGAGCCACTTCCCTGTTGCAGTCGAACGCTTCAACGTCGTGCAATTGCCGGCCGCAGATACCCTTTCCGCGAGTAGCGAACAGCTGCAGGCCCAGCTTGCCGAAGGGGAGGCGCGCATTGCAGAGCTCAAAGGGCAACTGGAGGCCGCTCGTCGGACCAAGGTACCCAGTGACGCCGATCGGCAGTTGCTGGTGCAGGTAAAACAGGAGCTCGAAAAACGCGATGCGTGGGTCGCCCAACTCGAAGCGCGAGCGGCAACGGCCGACACCCGTGCGGATGACGCCGAGGCGCGCGCCGACGACGCGGAGGCCAAGTCCGAGCAGGCACAGGCGAGGGCCGCTGATGCCGAACACCGTCACAAGCAAGCGCTGCAGCGGCTTGCCGAGCTGGAGAAGCGTTCGAAGGAAGCCGAAACGCAGCTCGCTGCGGCGAACGCGGAGCTGTCGGCGCAGCAGCAAGACGCTGCTGTCATCGAAGAGCGCGACGCGCTCGCCAGCAAGTTGCAGAGCGCCGAACGCAAGCTGAGCAAGGTCCAGCAGTTGCTCGAGCAGCGTGAAGGGCAGTGTCGGGAGCTCGAGGTCGATTTGACGAGCGCTCGCGGTGAATTGGAGCTGCTCGAGGAGCAGCTGCGGGAGCGGGGTCACAGCATCGATGAGTTGCGAGAACAGTTGCGGCAGACGGAACGCCTCGGCTGGCAATTGCTCGGTCAACTTCAGCCCGACGAGCAAGCGGGTGAGTTGGCGACCCCCGCGCCAGTTGGTGTCCCAGATCCTGGCCTGGTTGCCGAACTGCGAGCCAATTTGGAGGAGCTAGCTCGGGTCGACGCTCGGCGGGTGGCCGACCTGACGGCGGCGCAGTGGACCGTCGCGGAACTCGAAAACAAACTCAGCGACCAGGCCGCCGAATCGGAGGCGAAGCTCGAGAGTCTGCGCGCCGAGTTGCAGCACAAGATCACGCTCCTGCAACAGTACCAGAGTGCGCAGACCCATTGAGTAGCGGTTCGCGCGGCAACCCAAGGCGCTGCCGAGTTGCCGCCAACTGAATCCGTCAGCGACTGGGTCGTCCCGGAACATTTCGAATAGCGCCTGGCGGGCTGGTTTCCCCATCATTTCCCCGAAATTCCTGCGTCGCGGCGTTGACACTCGCTGTGGGCGACTTAGCTTGCGGCGTCCCTTTCCCCCCGGGCGACGCGGAATTCATGAGCGACAAGCGCGACTACTACGAGGTACTCGGAGTCTCCCGGGACGCCAGCGATGACGACATTCGCCGGGCGTATCGGAAACTGGCGCTGCAGTACCACCCCGACCGCAACCCCGGCGACGCGGCTGCCGAATCGAAGTTCAAGGAGGCGACCGAGGCCTACAGTGTGCTGTCCGACAAGGACAAGCGCGCCTCCTATGACCGATTCGGTCACGCCGGGCCCGGTGCGGGATTCGACTTCTCGGGGGCCGGCATGGGGGACATCTTCAGCCAGTTCCAGGACTTGTTCTCGGACTTCTTCGGAGGTGGCGGATTCGGCGGGGGTGGCGGCGGTCGGCGTCGTGCCGAGCGCGGCAAGGACGTCCGCGTCGAGGCAACGATCACGCTCAAAGAGGCGATGACCGGCACCAAAGAGGAGATCGCCATTCGCGGAGCGGCTCCCTGCGAGGACTGTTCCGGCAGCGGCGCTACGGCCGGTACCTCTGCTCAGACCTGCCTGCAGTGTGGGGGCAGCGGCCAGGTAGCGACTCAACGCGGCTTCGTGATGTTCAGCACGACTTGCCCGCGCTGTAGTGGTCAGGGGCGGGTGATCAGCGACCCGTGCAAGTCGTGCAGCGGCCGGGGCATGGTCGAAAAGCGCCGTAAGGTGCTCGTGTCGTTTCCCGCCGGCATCGACTCGGGGCAGCGACTGCGGGTTCCGGGTCAGGGCATGCCCGGCCCCAACGGTGCGCCTGCGGGTGATCTCTACGTGGATGTCGAGCTCGAGGACCACGAACGATTTCGCCGTGAGGGACACGACTTGATCACTCAACAGGACTTGCGCTTCGCCGAGGCGGCGCTCGGGGCGGAGCGCAAGCTCGAGCTGCCCGACGGCACCGAGATCGACTACACAGTGCCGGCGGGGACCCAGCCAGGCACGGTCGTCTCGCTCAAAGGCAAAGGCATGCCCGTGGTCAACCAACGCGACGCTCGGGGCAATCTTCACATCGTCGTCGGCGTACAGGTGCCGAAGAAGCTCAACAAGAAGGCGAGGAAGCTGCTGGAAGAGCTCGATGCGGAGCTTGGTGCTCGCTGAGCGCGTGCGAAGCCTCAACCGTAGCGCTTCGACAATTCCAGCAATGCGGCCACGGTCTGATCGTAGCCCGCTTGAAGCGTCGGCGGCTGCAGCAGCAGCTCTTTGATGGCTGGCATGGCTGCCAGCGCTTGATCGACGTCGCGATCGCCGCCTTTCTTGTATGCGCCGAGCGCGATCAGATCGCGCTTGCTCTCGAATGCAGCGAGCAGACGTCGCAACGTGGCCGCAGCTGCGAGGTGTTCACTCGTTGCGCAACGGGGCATGACTCGCGACAGTGATTGATTGACGGCGACGGCCGGGTACCAACCCCTTCCCGCCAGTTCTCGGTCGAGCACGATGTGTCCGTCGAGGATCCCGCGCACCTCGTCAGCGATGGGTTCGTCCATGTCGCCGCCCTCGACGAGCACGGTATACAGCGCCGTGATGGATCCGTTGGGGCCTTGCCCGGTGCGTTCGAGCAACTGCGGTAGCGCCGCGAAGACGCTGGGAGGGTAGCCTCGGCGAGCGGGCGGTTCACCTGCTGCCAACCCTACCTCGCGCTGGGCGCGTGCGAAACGCGTGATGGAATCGACCATCAACATCACTCGTTGCCCCGCGTCCCGAAAATGCTCGGCGATGGCCGTCGCTGTTTGCGCCGCGGTGAGCCGTTCGAGCGCCGGTGCGTCGCTGGTTGCGACGACGACCACCGAACGCGACAGCGCTTCACCCAGGGAGTCTTTCAAGAACTCGCCCACCTCCCGACCGCGCTCACCCACCAGCGCAACCACGACGACGTCGGCTTCGACTCCGCGTGCTAGCGAGCCGAGCAACGTGCTCTTGCCGACACCGGAGCCGGCGAACAGGCCCACACGCTGCCCCTCGCCGACAGTCATCAAGGCGTCCATCACCCGCACGCCGGTGGCCAGCCGTCGCTGGACCGGGCGCCGCCTCAGCGCGGGTGGGGGGGCGGCCTTGCTCGGGACCCAGCGCAGACCGTGAGTCGGCAGCGGTTGCTCGTCGAGGGGACGCCCGAAGCCGTTGAGGACTCTTCCGAGTAGGCCGGGGCCGGCGGGAACCGTCAGCGGGGCGCCCGTCGATCGCACGGGGTCGTCTGGACCGACCCCGGTCAAATCGCCCAGAGGCATTGCGATCGCTCCGGCATCGTCGAAGCCGACGATTTCGGCAGGCAGCGGTTCACCGCGGCGCTCTATCTGGAGCAGATCGCCGATCCGAGCGCTCGGAAGGGTGACTCTCAGGCTCAGCCCCACCACGCTGACGACCCTGCCCGCCGCCTGCAACGACGTGGCACTCGCGAGCTGCTCCCTCAGGCTGGCCGGATCCATCGCACGCCACAGTACACGGTTTCGAGGCTCAGCAGCAGCGCCGCTCGTCGCCGTCGCGTGTTGCGCCGACGGACATTCAATGTCCTAGGGCCGCACAAGTGAGCAGACTGCACGGTCGCTCAGTGGTAGGCTCTTCGATTATGACGGACAGTGCGCTGGATGTGCCTCCTCTCGGGCTCTCGCTTACTACCCTTCCCGGGGCTGGGCGGCCCACGGCCAGGCCCAGCGGGGGCGGCAAACGTGAGCGCACGGGCGGGAAGTCCGCCGAACGTCAGGAGCCAGTTCAGGCCGCCACAGTGGAGCCCCGCGCGACGATGAGCGAGGCAGGTGCCAACGTGTTCGACCTCGGTTGTGCCGACGCCGTCGAGTGGCTGCGAGGGCTACGGAGCGAGAGCGTCGACTTGCTGGCGACCGATCCGCCCTACGAATCTCTCGAGAAGCATCGCGCCGTCGGGACGACGACGCGGCTCAAGCACAGCAAGGCGTCGAGCAACGACTGGTTCCAGATCTTTCCCAACGACCGCTTTGCGGATCTGTTCCGCGAAGTGTATCGGGTGCTCAAGCGTGACCGACACTTCTACTTGTTCTGCGATCAAGAGACGATGTTCGTCGCCAAGCCCGCGGCGGAAGCTGCCGGCTTTCGTTTTTGGAAGCCCATCGTCTGGGACAAGCGCAAGATTGGGATGGGTTACCACTACCGCTCTCGGTACGAGTTCATCCTGTTTTTCGAGAAGGGCAAGCGACGGTTGAACGACTTGGGCCAGTCGGACATCATCGAGTGCGACCGGATTCGCAACGGCTATCCCACGGAGAAGCCCGCGTACGTCAACGAGGTGCTGATCCGGCAGAGTACCGCGGTGGGGGAGCTCGTCGTGGACCCGTTCATGGGTTCGGGCTCGGCGGGGGAGGCCGCGCTGGTCAACGGCAGGCGCTTCCTGGGTAACGACTTGTTCGACGGCGCCGTAGCCGGCGCTGCGCAGCGGTTGGCCGCCCACGGTGAGCCCGCAGAGCTATACGCCGCCTTGAGGAACACCCAACCATTCTTGATCTGAGCCGGACTGGCAACCAACGACACAGGAGAGTCATGATCGGAGAAAGCCACTCGAGCCGCCTCGGGCCCTCCACTACGAGCCACGCGCGACCACGGCGCTTCTCACGATCGGTGCTCGAACTCCCATGACCGGTAACGAGTATCGGAAGTTGATTGGGGCTTACATCGCGCGTTGCTACGGGGCTCGTGGCATCGACGTGTACGAAGAGGTGAACCTCGGCACGTCGATCATCGGCAAGCAGCGGCGCATCGACCTGTTCTTGCTGGGCCCGAACGAACGGGCGTTGGTGGTCGAGTGCAAGTACCAGGACTCCACCGGCACCGCCGACGAGAAGATCCCCTATGCGCTCGACGACATGGAGGCGCTCCGCGTCCCTGGCGTGCTGGTCTACGCGGGGAGTGGATTCTCGCCAGGCGTATTGCATTTGCTCCAGGGTTCCGAGTTCGGGGCCTACTGCTTGCCCGATCCCGACCGACTCGCACCCATTCCACGCAAGACCGGTGCGATGGACTCGGGCACGTGGCAACTCGACCACATCATGGCCCAGACCTTCGGATTCTGGGACATACTGCTAGCTGGTAAAAAACCGCTCAGCCCCGACACGCAACTGCAGCTGCGTGTGGCCGACGACCCGCCGCTAACGCCACGCAAAGGCAACGGCTGAGATCGTCGCAGCTGGATTGCGGAGGTCGGCAGCTCCTGGCTAACCTCGGCGTATGAATGGTGCTCCCGTCTTCTCCGTCCGTCGCGCCGCGTGGTTCAGCTTGTTGAGCGTCGCGTGTGCCGGTGCCCAGCCTCCCCCCGAAGCTCCACCCTCCCAAGAGGACTCCAGCGTCGAAGCGCCTGCACCGGCACCCGCCGCGCCGGTCGCGCAGGATCCGGACGCGGGGCGCCGCATCGCCGCCTTGAAGGATCCATCGACGGTCGAGCAGGGCGTCAACGAGCTGATGGAACGCTACAAGCAAGTGGCGCGCAACGGCAGCCAGACCCCCGAGGCACGTGCTTTCGTCGACCAATACGCCGAGGCCTTGGCGACAGCCTACGTCGACCAGTACGCCGCATTGCAGCCCAAGACGCGCTTGGCCTTGAGCACCCAGCTGCTGTCGTTTGCCGATCCACGCACGGTGCCGGCACACGCCCATGCGCTGCAGGTGTATGGCAAAGACAATTCCGGCACGGACGACGCGATCGCCGCTTGCCTGGCTGCTCAGCGCTTGAAGGACGACCGTTTCGCTCCGGCCCTGATGGCTGCGTTCGCGGGCATTCAAATGGCCACCGACGACGGCAATCGCTTGGGTCGTCACTTGTTGCCGGCGATGGTGCACAACGCGTCGCCATCGTGGGTGAACAAGCTGCGCGAGTACCTCTCCGGTCCAATTCAACGACCGGGTCGTTTCGACGACCGCCCTGCGGTCAAGCGCTATCAAAACCAGCTGTATTGGCAGACCTCTGCCGCTCGTTTGCTCGGCGTGATTGGCGATGGCGGTGCGGCTCGGGATCTGGTGCGAGCGCTGCTCGACAATTCGAAGCAGGAGGTACACGCCAACGCCGAGATTGCTTTGGTGCAGCTCGGCAAGGCGTCCGCGCGGGTCGCTATAGCGCTGCTCACCGGTGAGGACGCGGAGTTGGTTCAAGCCGCCAAGCAGGCACGCAGCGACGTGGCTGAGCCTCAGGTGTACTTTGCTTCCAATTGGCTCGAGCGGCTCGGCGATCCTTCCAGTGTCGGAGCGCTCACCGCGACGTGGAGTCGCGTGCGCGACGCTCAATCGAAGGTGCTCATCGCCATTGCACTGACGCACTTCGACGCCACGGACGAGACCATGGACATCTTCCGCAAGTCCTACCTCGGTGCGTCGCTCAAGCTGAGCTTGCCCGCTGGCGAAAGTGCGCTGGAGGCTCTGATCGAAAATAGCCCCTATCTGTTCAAGCCCGATCTGGCGCCGTGGCTGATGGATCAGGCTGACAGGATCCGTGGAGCGGGGCCACGCAAGGGCGACCTACAACGCACGTTCGTGGTGGCGCTGGCAAAACTGATCACCTCGGAACGTGTCAAGGAAGGCAACCGCACCTCGCAGAAATACGGCGGTCGTGTCGGCACCCCTGCCTACGAACGCGCCGCCGAGTTGGTGGGCAAGTGCAGTGAACAAGCCAAGTGCTACCTCGACCATCTCGGGGGCTCGAGTATCAGTAGCGACCTCGACACCACGATTGCTCTGAAGTGTCTGGTGATGGTTGGTGCCTTCGGTTCGACGAAGGAGCGAGATGCTTTAGTTTCGATGCTGCCGAAGTTCACCGATCCCCAAGTCACTTCCGTCGTCGCGCGCGTGCTGGCTCACCTGAGCGACGCATCAGACAAGAAGCTCGCCGACGCCATCGACACGGCGCTGGGTGAACCGAGCGCCGATCCTCGACAGGTTGCCCACCAGCTGCCGTTGCGTTTGCTCGCCGTGCGATTGCGCGGCTGAAGTCGATCTCTAGCGCCGCCCCCGTCGGAATGCTCGGTGCTCCCGGCGGCCGGTGGTCGTCCACCAGCGGTGGCGTTTTCGGTGAGTTGCGTACTGAACGGCTGGCGCACGCGTCGACTTGCCGCTGTCCCGGCGGTGTTTGGGACGATGTTGCGATTCGAACAGCTGCGCTGCAGCGACGTGCACCCCGTCTGAAGCGCTTGGGAGTTTCTGTCGCGTCAGCTCCCGGGTGAACGCCGTTCGTTCGATTGGGGCGGTCGCGTCGATCCGTCGATGACCCTCACCCGTACGGAGCTCGAGGAACCGATGCTGTTGTCGGTGAAAGGAGAACGATCATGAATCGAATCGTGTTGTGTGGAGTGTTGGCCATTGCTCAGCAAACGCTGGCTTGTGGTGCGGCCGTCGAAGGCGAGGACTTCTCGGAAGACTTCGATGTCCGGAACGCCGAGGAAGAACTCGTGCTCGCCGACGTCGAGCTTGCACCCATCATTGGGGTCGAACCGAGTGTCGAAGGACGCCCGATCCCGTGCAAGAAAGGCGATCTGAATTGTCTGAAGGCCGGCGTCGGCGTCGTCAACCTGATGGTGGAGGTGACCACTTCGGCCGAGATCCCCAAGAGCGTGTGCGAGGGGCTGGGGGTTGGCGGAGCTTGTGCGGGGGCGAGTTTCTTGGGTGGCCTCGCTGGCAACTGCGAGTGCGACTGCACCAACAGAGGAAAGAACGACGCGACGAAGACGGAGTTCTGTCGACAGACGATCTGCGATACCTACGTCGGTCAACCGTCGGGCTTCTGCCCTTGACGCGCTGCCCGTCGGTCTGACGCGAGACGCAACTCTGCCGAGCAGTGCCCCAACCGCGGAGCGGATCTTGGGGCTGCTCGGCAGAGGCGGACTTCAGAGGCTGGCGATGTAGTCGGCGATCAACTGGACTTCCGCATCGCTCAATTGATCGGCAGTCCAGCTCGGCATGTATTCGGTGCGGTTGCCGAAATCGCCGGGGTGCGAGCCGTTGCGCACGTTGCTCAGGAACTCACCCGTGTGGGTGCGGAGTTCTCGACCGCTGGCGCCGCCGCTGCCGTCTTCGGCGTGGCAGAAAGCGCAGTAGTCGGCGAACAAGCCCTGACCCGTCGTGGGCTTGGGCGCGCTTCCGAGCCAAGTGATGATCTCTTGGAGATCCGTGTCTGGCATCAGCGTCTCGTCGTAGGGTGCCATTGCACCGGGGTAGTCGGGGTGCCCCGTGCGTCCATTGCGCACGACCCAGGTGAACGAGTCGGCTACCGGGTGGCGCAACTCTGGCCCGAGAGAAGCGACGCCTTGAGCGCCGCTGCCGTGACACACGCCGCAGACGGTGAACCCCGTGGGCGCGGGGGAACCGATGGGGGCGATGGCTTCCGGGCCCGTGGGCGCGGGCGGGGGCGCTGTCGTGTCAGTTGGCCCCGGGGCGGTCGTCGTGGGGCCTGGGGCAGTCGTCGTGGGGCCTGGGGCAGTCGTCGTGGGGCCTGGGGCAGTCGTCGACGGTTGGCCGCCGGTCGGAGTGGTCGTCATGTCGTCGCCGTCGCCAGTATCCGAGGCGCAGGCCGCGGCGGCCATTGCGGTCGACACGAGCAGTAGGCTCCACCTCGCCGCAAACGCGCGGGCTGCCAATGTCGACATTCCGTTACGCGTCTCGCGTACGGCGCTGCCTCGAGCGGGTAGAGCGGCTCGTGGACTAGGGAGTGGAGCGTTGATGGGGCGAAGCTGGGGCCTCGCAACTTTGGTCTCTGTTGCCATGCAACCTTTCCGGCCTGTTTTTTGGCCTCGGACTTCTCGTAACGAGCGGGGACGCCCAGAGGACGACCACAGCGCTATGCGTGAGACAATGAAATGCCCGTTGCCATTCCTTCCGTGCCGCAAGCCGCACATCGGCCACGACGCATTTCGAGCTCACGATAAGTTGCCGCAAATGCCGCGCACGAGTGTGCCGAGTTGTGCTGGTTGATCGCGCGCCGCCGCTGAGCCCAGGGATCGGGGGCCGGGGCATCGAGTAGCGGGCGAGTTCAAACCGCCAGCCGCCGATCGGCGCCGAGTGTACCGTCGAGTCCGACCAGCGGCGAGGCGCTCAGCGGCCGCGTCGAGCGCGTACCGCGTCGGCCCAGTTCTTCAGGACTGGCTCGGTGTTGTCCCAGCTCATGCAGGCGTCGGTGACGCTGCGACCGCGCACGAGTTTGGCGGGATCGCCCAGCTTCTGATTGCCTTCGACCAGGTTGCTCTCGAGCATGGCGCCCATCAAGTGCCGCTGACCCGCGCGCAATTGAGCTGCGAGTGCTTCGGCGACGATGGGCTGGCGTTTGAAGTCCTTGTTGCTGTTGCCATGGCTGCAGTCGACCATGACGTTCCCGCGTGCTCCGGAAGCCTCCAACGCGGCGGCCGCTCCCGCGACACTGTCGGCATCGAAGTTCGGACCGCTCTGCCCGCCGCGCAGGATGATGTGACAGTGGGGATTGCCGGTGGTGTGCACGATCGCCGCCAGCCCTTGCTCGGTCACGCCGACGAAGCGATGGGGCCGCGAGCTGGAGGTCACGGCGTCCACGGCGATTTGCACGTCGCCGGTGGTTCCGTTCTTGAAGCCGATCGGAGCAGAAACCCCGGACGCGAGCTCGCGATGGCTTTGGCTCTCGGTCGTGCGCGCGCCGATGGCACCCCATGCGACCAGTTCGGAGAGGAACTGCGGCGTGATCAGGTCCAAGAACTCCGTGGCACACGGCAGGCCCATGCCGTTGATGTCCAAGAGCAACCGCCGTGCCTTGCGTAGCCCGTCGTTGATTTTGAAGCTGCCGTCGAGATCGGGGTCGTTGATCAGCCCCTTCCAACCGATCGTCGTGCGCGGCTTCTCGAAGTACACGCGCATGATGACCACGAGCTCGTCCGCGTAACGTTGCGCTGACTCGCGCAACTTCGTGGCGTATTCCAACGCGGCGTCAGGATCGTGGATCGAGCACGGCCCGACGATCACCACGAACTTGTCACTGGCTCCCTCCAGGACGTCGATCACGGCTTGCCGACCCGCCGACACGGTGGTGGCCACCGTCTCGTCCGCGGGCTGCTCCTCGAGCAGAATGGACGGCGGTAGCAGCGGGTTGATGCTTTGGACGTGCAGATTGCGCAAGGTCTTCATGGCTTGGGTCCTTTGCCGAACCGGCTGCGGAGCGCACCGCGCGACCAGTCCAGGAGGGGCGCTTATACAGGTCGGGGCTGTCTCGGCCAACCCCCTCCAATCCGTCCAGGGTTGCAGAAATTTTGACGGTATCGGGGCGGGGGCGCGATGAGGAAGGGATGTGGCAGCGCAGAACCGATTTCGAAAATCCCCCAGTACCGGATCGGCCCAGATCGCCCCCCGGCGCGATCGCACCGGTCACTTCGGCGATTTCGCCGCGGCGGCACTCGTCGGAGTGCGCTGCCGCGAGTGGACGGGTGTCGCGCGGTGGGCGTCGGTTCGTCGTGGCCTCGGTCTTGGGGGTTTGCGCGGTGTTGTGCGCGGTGACCGCTTCGGCAAGTCACGAGGTGAAGGCGGGCGACTCGCTTTGGGCGCTGTCCAAACGCTATGGCGTTTCAGTCGAAGCGATCCAGAAGGCGAATGGCCTGACCTCCGAGAAGATCCGCCAGGGACAGAAGCTGCGCATTCCGAGCAAGGACTCCAAGGCTACCACCCCGAAACCCGCCGCGGAAAAGTCCGAGACCGCGACGCGGCAGGTGGCCAAGCCTGCCACGAAGGCCGGCAATGCGCCCTCCGCGCGGCCGCGCCGCTCTGCGAAAGCGGCCGGGTCTCCAGGCGCCAGCGCAGCGAAGAGCAGCGTCGCCACGTCCTCGGTCTCGGTGAAATCGAACGTTAACTCCAAACGGCTCGCGCATCCCAGTGACATGGCCGTGCTGTCCCGGTTCGCCTCCAAGCGCGAGACGGTGCCGCTGCCGCGCGGTGCCAAGACGTTGATCTCCTCGCGTCAGCAAGAAGACGCCGAGCAGTTGTACGCCAGCGACACTCTCCCGCCGCCCAGCACGCTCGAAGAAATAGCGCCGCGCTGGGTGCTCGAACGTCCCGCATCGAACGCCCAAGGAGAGAAGTCCAACGCCGCGCGAGGGGGCATCTATCCGTGCGTCGCGCCAGACCCCGGGCTCGGCTCCTACTCCAAGTGGGTGCAGGTTGCGCCCATGGCACACGTGCTGGCACCGACGCGAATGGTGCTCGACGCTGAGGAGCGTTTCGACGTCGTCTTCCACTTCCACGGGCGTGAGCCGATCCGCAAGGAGTGGGTCAAGAGCATGGACCAAGCGGTCCTGGTGGCGATCGACATCGGCATCGATTCGGGAGCGTACGCTGACGCCTACGCAGATGCGCGCACCTTCGGCAGCGTGATCCGCGCCGTCGAAGCCGAGATCGCCAAGCGCACGGGCAGGACCGACGCGCGCGTCGGCAATGTCGCGCTCAGCTCGTGGAGTGCCGGTTTTGGCGCCATCGAGCAGATCCTGGCGCAGCCGCTCGGACAACAGTTGGTCGACACGGTCGTGTTGCTGGACGGATTGCATTCCGGCTACGTCGGGCAGTCCCTGGATGCCCAGCGGCTGGAACCGTTCATCGAGTTCGCACAGTCGGCGACGCACGGTAATCGCTTGTTGTTCATCAGTCACAGCTCTATCTCGACGACGGGATATGCGTCCACGACCGAAACCGCCCACTACCTCGTGTGGAAGGTGGGGGGACAACCCGCGCCGGTCGAGCCGTTGCCTCAGGATCCGATGGGGCTGGAGCGCATGGAGGCGTTCAGCGAAGGTGACTTTCACGTCCGCGGGTTTCGCGGAAGCGGCTCAGCCGACCACTGTGCTCACCTCGGTTTGATGCGCGACGTGCTACGGGTTCACGTCTTGCCGCGTTGGCAAAAGCGTCACGAACGGTCGAGCACTTCGCCTGAAGCCGTGGCGAGCGTCGTCGGAAGCCAGACGCCGCCATCGCGCTGAGCACCGTTCTGGATTCGGCGGGTGCCGGTTCCCATGTCTCGAGTGGGCTGCGTCGCACGACGCCGCGCCCGTGAAATGCGAAACGCCGCGCGGTCCCGAAGGAGCCGGCGCGGCATCGTTCTCGAACCGCGTATGGCTCAGGGCGTCGAGGGTTTGGGTGCAGCCGGCGTTGCCGGAGGCGTGGGCGGCTTGGGCGCAGCGGGCTTGGCTGCCGTGGGCTGCGTCGGGGTTTTCGCCGCTGGCGTCTTGGCACCGACCGTCGCTGCGCTTCCCTTTGGGCCGGGCTTGGCGTGGGGGGACATGCTGTGCGGCGACGACGGGAAGATCTTGACCAGCTCGATGTCGAACACGAGCATGCCCGACGGTGCGCCTGGTCGCGTCGGCTTGTCGCCGTACGCCAGGTCGCCCGGGATCCAGAAACGGGTCTTCTCACCCTCGACCATCAGCTGCACGCCTTCGGTCCAGCCCTTGATCACTCCTTGCAGTGAGAAGCTCGACGGGCGGCCACGCATCACCGAGCTGTCGAACATCTTGCCGTCCGTCGTCCACCCGCTGTAGTGCACTTGCACACGACTGGATTCGGCTGGGTGCTCCTTGCCGGTGCCCTTTTGCAGGACCTTGTAGGCGATTCCGCTCTTGGTCTTCTTGGCATCGGCCGGCGCGGCAGCGACGTCCTCGGGAACGGCGGGCGGCTTCGGCCCGGCGATGATCTCGAGCAGTTCCACGTCGAACGTCAACTGTCCCGCAGGCGCGCCGGGGCGGCGCGGCGTGTCGCCGTAGGCCAGGTTCCCCGGGATCCAGAAGCGGCGTTTCTCGCCGACGGTCATCAGTTGCAGACCTTCGGTCCAGCCCTTGATGACTTGCTTGAGACCGAACGTCGCGGGTGCCTTGCGAACGACGGAGCTGTCGAACATCTTTCCGTCTTTCGACCAACCCGTGTAGTGCACCTTCACCTTGTCCCACTCGGTGGGCTTGCCATCGCCGGTTCCTTTTTGCAGAACGACGCTGGCCAGACCGCTTTCCGTCTTCTCCGCGTTGGCGGGCGGCGCGGCGACGTTGTCGGGCGCAGGGAGCGACTCTTCTTCTGGCTTGCTCGCGCTTGCCGTCGTCGCGCTGGCGCTGGCACTCGCCGCGGTAGTCGTTTTGCTTTCGGTCTTGCCGTCGCTCTTCTTTTTCTTGCAGCCTGGAGCCGCGAAGGCGATGGCGAGGACCAGCCCGATGATGCTGAGGGTCTTCATTGGGGCGGCATTCTGATCGAAGGTGGCAGACTTGAACACCCCCGACGCACGGCGCGGAAACATTGACACTTTGTCCAATTGTTCTGGTGGGTTGTACAGGGACTGCCAGAACGCCGTCGGCCTGCGGTGCCGCGCCGGCGGCGCATCGCGCGGTTCCGGGTCCGTGGCCGTGAAACGAGGAAACGCCGCCGCACGACTTTCCCGTCCGGGCCGCGCGCTTCGTGAGGGCGAACCGCGTGATGGGCGACTGATGACGGTGCGGGCCGGCACCCCAAAAGAAGAAAACGCTCAGGGCGTCGAACGGTGTGGTGCGAACTCGCGTACGCCGACGTGATTGCCGTCGCCCCGACGTCGATGATCACAATCGCCCGCGACGCAGGCCGTCCCCTCGACGCCGTACACGATCAAATGGCCTGCTGGGTCGACGTACCCGCCGCTGCCCGCAGAGAAGTCGCAGTAGTCGTAGCCGCGGGTTGCCTTACTCGAGCAAAACAAGTGCCGCTGCGCTCGTCTGGTGAACGTGGGGCGGAGGGTCTGTTCATCCAGATCTACCGACCACAGGTGAACCCAGTCGTTGCCGTCGATGCGCTTGCCGGCAAGCAAGTAGAGTTTCCCATCGCAGCTGGGGAACAGTTGCGTTCCCTGGTAGGCGGGCCACTCTTCCTCGCTGACGACCGTGCCGGCCTCTTGCGAGACGTCCCAGGCGCCAGCAGAGGCCCAGTCGTCGCTGGCCCACGGCAGGTAACCGCCGGTCGAGATGAACACTTCGACCTCACGTGCGTGGCGACCGAAGACCATGACCAGGTACCGCCCATCGCCGAGCCGGGTCATGCCGATCGAGCCGGCGTGCTCGGTGGAGCCGTGCTCGCTGCTGTTTCGGCGCTGTACCGGCTCGGACATTTCTGCGAAGCGCGGCCGCAATTGCCACAACACGAACGACGCATCGTCTGGGGAGTCGACCTTGTACGATTCCAAAGGCACGGCCACGATGTGGCCGAGAACCTGCAAGCCGCCCGCATGGTTGTAGTTCGTGTCGAGCCAGGCATTGTCGAAGGTCACCCAGTTTACGATTCGATCGTTGCGGCGCGAAACGGCTCGTGGTGATGCCAGTGAACCCAACGCGCCCGGACTGTCGTTGGAAGCAATCTGCACCACCTCGAAACCGGGGTCGACGTTGTGGGTCGATGCGCTCACGACGAAATAGTTGCCGCGATCGACGCCCTCGTTGATGTACATTCGCCCAATGCCCTGGTGATGGCCGAGCTTGCCGTTGCGCATCGTGGGTGAACGGTAGCTGAACTCGGAGTTGCCACTGCGGTAGGCGATGTTGGCGTGCGGATCCGCGTCGAGTGTCGCGATGTCCGTGACCGGATCGATGGCGCACGTGATGTCCAGCGGTGTGGCTGGCCAAGCGCGGGGCGGTGAGCGAACCGGGGTGGGCTCGAGAGGGGCATGCCCGGGGGTGCAAGCGAGCAGGGTCAGCATCGTCAGCGCGATGCGCAACTGTCGTCCTCGGCGATCGCGCGAAGCGCGGAGCGCGCGGGACACGGACCATCGAAGCCTACAACTACCCATGGGATCAGTTGAATTGAACGGGACTCACCAGCGATCAGCCCGCATGACGCGCATGGGCTATGTCGACAGTCTGTTTCGTCGGTGGCGGGCGGTCAACTCCACATTGGCGGAGGGCTTAGATCGCGGCGCACCGCCGAAGCAGGACGCTGCGCGCAGTCGACTATCACTCGGCCCGTCGATGGACTATGTGAATCCAGTGGCACGTTCGCGTAAGAGGTCTCCTGGTCGACGCACCCGTCGCACGAGTGCGGTGCCGCGTGGCGCAGTGGCAGCAGACGTCGTTGAGGTGAGTTCCGCGCCGGAAGGCGCGACCGACACCGTCGCTCCAGGCGAGCGTGGCGGTGTCGCCGCTGCCGATGGCATGGTGGTTCGCCGTTCACCTGAAGAACTTCGGGTCGATATGCTGCGGCGACAGCACGAGAAGTTGCTGCGGGACATCGCGAAGAAGAAGGCCGCGTTGCGCGCAATGGACGAGTTGGTGCGCGACGTCACCGAACGGTTGCTGCAAGGGCTGGGGCCGATCAAAGGACAGTTCGATGAGGCGGTCGGCGTCGTCCACCGCCTGTTCGTCGAGTTGCTCGGCGCGGGCAGTCACCTCAGCCGTCGCGAACAGGCGCGTGTGCGGTCCGCCTACTACGAGCTCCTGGACGCACTCGACATCCAGATCGTCTCATCCACCGACGACGACGAACTCGTCGAGGAAACCGGGCGCGGTCAGGAAGAGCACGATTGGTCTCGGCGGACGAGCAATGAGGCTACCACCGGCGACGCCGGGTTCTCTGCAAGCAAGCCGGCCGAGAATCACGCGTCTACCCTCCGTACGCTGTTTCGTCGCCTGGCCGTTGCGCTGCATCCAGACAAAGTGCAATGCGAATCCGAAAAGGCGGAGCGCACCACTTGGATGAAAGACGTCACCCGTGCCTACGAAGCGGGGGACGTCGCGCGGCTCGTCGAACTCGAACGAACACTACTCGCGCGTGAGCCGCTCGCCGACGAGCCGAGAGCTTTGCGTGTTCGAATCCAAGAACTCGACTCGGCGAACGCCGAACTGCGACGTCAACTTCGACAATTGACCGAGGAGCACAAGCAAGCCCGTGCTTCGATGCCGATCCCTGTCGACCTGCGCGCGAAGAAACGCCTGCGTGAACAGGTCGAGACGCAGCTGCAAGTACTGATCACGACTGCCCAACAGGAGTTGGACGACTTGCAGAGTCTGCAGCGCTTCGTTCAGCGTTTCGTCGACGGGAAGATGGGTCTGCGTGAGTTCTTGGCGGGGCCGATGGCTCGGCCTGAGCCGTCCGTGGTCTCGGTCGACGTATTGATTGACGAGTTCATGCGTGACTTTGGCGGGTTTACGCCTGCTGCGCGCCGCCGTTCGTCGTCGAGGCCGGCGCGGGGTTGAGCGCGTTCCAGGGGCGAAGCCTCGCAACGGACGGCGCCGGGCGCCCGAGCTCCACTGGAGCTCGAGCGCATCCCCCACCGTGCGGCACTTCTTGCGGTTCAGAACGACGACGGGAAGCCAGTGTTGAACCAGGGTGGACGAGAGCTATCGACGTGAATCGAGAACGCTACACGACGTATCGCCGGACCACTGACGTGGTCGATCCGTGCCTTGTAGGCCCAATCGCCGCTGCTGTTCGACCGGTGATGTCCGAAGAAGTTTCGCGGAGGAAGCTGTACGTCTTTGACGTTGCTGTCAGAGATCCCGTAGGTCGGGAAGCCGTCGTAGTGTCGCTTCCAGTAGCGGAAGCGCGCCGTATTGCAGAACGATTGTGACAAGCCAACGGCCGCCATGAACTTCGTCCGGTCGAAACCATAGCTGGCGAAGCCGTTTGATTCCTGGCCACTGGTCACGCAGAACTTCGAGTTCGTTCCGCAGAAGATCTGTTTGAAGCGACCATCGTCTGCTTGGAAGTTGAAGCCGGACGGGTCCGAGCACGCCTTCTCGACCAATGCAGTGCCGTTGACTGCTTCAGCCTTCGTCGCTTCCGCGGTCTCGATCGCGCCGGCGTGCTCCGGGGACTGTTCTCCCCATGCGCGGATGTCGTCGGCGTGTGCTGCTTCGAGCGAGTCGATCTCTTCGATTACCGCGGGCTTTACGGATGAATCGAGCTGCCGCCCGACATCCACGAATAGCTCGCGGGTTTCCTGGCTCCAGTCGTCTCCGGCAATCAGGTCGTAGGCATCTTCGGCGCTCAGCCCGCTGAACCGGTTGTAGGTGAACGATTCCTCGTAGGCGACCTGGTCGACGTTGAAAGTCTCGGTGACCGAAACTTCTCCGTCGGCCTCCCGCTCCACGATGATCCTGTGGGTTTCGGACGGGTGCAACTCTGCGAGCAACTCTGCGCCGTTGGCCTGGTCAGTACCAGCGGCGCGATTCGAGCTCGATTCAACTCCGTGTAGATCCGCCGCCTGGGCAGCGGAACCCTCGCCTTGCAGCTCATATTCGGTCCAAGACTCCGCTTCGCCGGAACAACCTGCCACCAGACTACAAACTCCAACTGCTGCCAAGGTAGCTGACAGCCCCAAATACGTCCTCTTCATGAATACCTCCACGTCGATCGAAGTGATCGAACGCAGGTAGTACGGAGGCGAGTTGGGAACTGGTCGTTTCGAGTTGCTCGGTGTTTGTCTATTTGTTGCGTAACGTTAACAAGCGTCAACTGTCGGGGCGGCGAATGCATGAGCTTGCGAATGGGTGCAGTACTCCAACGGAGCCGTCAGCTGAAGCATCGTCATTCGCAACGCGCATCCCCGGAACGTGGGTCGTAGCCGCAACCATCCGCGCAGGCCATCTCGATGCGCTTACCGGAAGCACACTCGACGAGCCGATCGCCCTCGCAGCGGCCCGCATCATCTCCCTCGCATACCGGGCCCTCGTTGCAGCGAAAGCCGCCTCGCAGCGGGGACCATCCGCAGGACCCCGTGCCACAAAGCCGTGCGGTGAGTTCTCCGGATTCACACCAGACCGCTTGGTCGTCGAAGCAGCGACCGACGTCGGTGAGGTTCCCGCAGCTTTGGCGCGGCTCGGGGAGCGCGCCGACCACTTCCTCTACCCAGACTCTCAGCGTGTCGACTCGGGCGTAGTAGTCGACGCCACGACAGCTGGCCTCGCCTTTCGACAACACGCCAAGCACGGCCACTCGACCCGAATCGTCGCGCACGAGGAGCGGTCCGCCTGAGTCGCCGGAGCACGCTCCCGTCTTGCCGCGACCGTCAACCGCGACGTAGTCGGCATCCAATTGCACGACCGCCTCCGTCAGAAAGCCCACGGCGTTGCGTAATCCGTCAGCATCTACCAGTCCGGCCACCGTGGCTCGACTCAGACGGGGAGCGGCTGAGGCGAGACGCGCCAGCGGCAAACTGGTCGTCGATTCGCAGTCGTCGAGATCGAGCTCAAACAAGGCGACGTCGCTCGAGTCGTGCTCGACGACACGTAGCGTGGGGATCGCTGGCGCGCCCGACGTCGTGAAAATGGCCTCAGGAAGGCCGCTGCAATGGGCGGCGCTGAGCACCCACCGGCGCGCAATCCTGGAGCCAACGCAGAACCCGTCGGCCCGGGGCGAAGCGAGTACGCCGATGGCGCTCGCTTCCGTTCCGATGGCGAGGTAGCTGGTCGATGGCCCGCCCCCGACCAACGCCGCAGACGTTCTGCAGTACTCCAAGTCGTCTGGCGCTGCGGCGCAGCCATGCTGCAGTGAGCCCTGGCTTACCGCACCAAGCAGCAGAGCACGGTGAAGGCGTCGGCGCATGCGTACCCTACGTCCCGCGACGGAACTCGGGTCGATGTTTTCTTGGCGAGTGGACTTTGGCCGCAACGTCAACTGAGCGCTAGCTTGGGCGTGTCACCAGGGTTCAAGTGACGTAGTAGTCGTACACTGACCGCAAGAGTTCCCGCTCGATGGTGCTCAGGCCGTGGCTTTGTGGGAGATCAATCCAAACACAGTTGGCGTCGGCGTGCTGTCCGCTGCCACAACCGGCGATCCCGATGCGGCGATCCCTCTGGGGGCCGCGGCCACGGTCACTTTTGCCATTGCGATTCCGATCACTGCCGTCGGCGCGAGCTCCGCGCGGCGTCACCCCGAAGTGCGCGGGCTGACCGGGGCGCGGGTTGCCGGTTGGATTGGCTACGGACTCACCGTTGCCG
This sequence comes from Deltaproteobacteria bacterium, assembly GCA_003235365.1. Taxonomy (GTDB): domain Bacteria; phylum Myxococcota_A; class Polyangia; order Polyangiales; family Polyangiaceae; genus SZUA-265. The sequence goes on along the minus strand of QJWJ01000133.1, from coordinate 2,320 downwards.
ACGCGCTCGTGCTGCTCGGCCTGGGCCTGGCCGACGAAGACGTACCCGCGCCGCTGATCCTGAGCGTCGTGGGACTAGGCGCCGCGACATCGGCCGCGATGGTTTTCGATGCCTTCGTTTCTGCGAGTCAAGCGGACGCCGTCGCCGAGCGGCAGCGGGGTAGCCTGCTGCCATTGATCGCCGTCGCTCCCGACGGGAACGGTGGCGTCGGCGGTTTTCTCGGACTGGGCGGCACGTTCTGAAGCTTCAGCGAACCCGTGGCCGCAGAGTCAGCGAGACGGGCCCACGGCTCGTTCGTCTCGCTCCCGACGTCGGGTTGCCGCAGTCGTGCGACGACCCGTCCGGAGCACGACCAGTGAGCGGCCCCCGAGTGGGTAGTTCTCTTTGGTGGTCAGTGTGCGCCCCGACGTGGTTGTGCTGGCGGTCGTGTCGAACACCACCTCCCACTTGGTGTGCGACCCGCATTCCGGGATCGCGAATGCGATTTCCTCGTGGTGGGCATTGAACAGGACGAGTAGCGGTTGATCGTGAACGATCGTTCCATCGGTCGCCCACTCGTGCATCGCCTCACCATTGACGAGCATGCCGAGGCAGCGCACGTAGCCGAGCGACCATTCTTGGTCGGTCATCTCGTGGCCGCTCGGTTGGTACCAGCCGATGTCGCGGATCCCCGCGCCGTGCACGCGTCGACCGAAGAAGAAACGGCGGCGGCACAGTGACGGGTGCCGCTGCCTCAACCTGACCAGCATTCGGGTGAACTCGAGCATCTCTCGGCGCTCTTCGTTCAGCGACCAATCGAGCCAGCTGATCTCGTTGTCTTGACAGTAGGCGTTGTTGTTGCCGGCTTGACTGCGGCAGCGTTCGTCACCGGCCAAGAGCATGGGAACGCCCTGAGACAGGAGCAGGGTTGCCATCAAGTTGCGACGCTGCCGCGCGCGCAGTTCTACGATGTCATCCTTGTCGGTCGGTCCTTCCTCGCCACAGTTCCAACTGCAGTTGTGAGAATCGCCGTCGCGGTTGTCGTCTTGATTGGCTTCGTTGTGCTTGTCGTTGTAGCTGACCAGGTCGCCGAGTGTGAATCCGTCGTGAGAAGTGACGAAGTTGATGCTCGCGTAGGGCTGTCGTCCGTTGTGTTGATACAGGTCGCTCGAACCCGAGAGGCGAAACGCCAACTCACCGACTTGCGATTCGTCGCCCTTCCAGAAGCGGCGTACGGTGTCGCGATACTTGCCGTTCCATTCTGACCACAGGTGGGGGAAATTGCCGACCTGATACCCGCCGGGGCCGACGTCCCACGGCTCTGCGATGAGCTTCACGCTGGAGATTACTGGGTCCTGGGAGATCACGTCGAAGAAGGCAGAGAGCCGGTCGGCTTCGTGGAGGCCGCGCATCAGCGCGGCAGCCAAGTCGAAGCGGAACCCATCGACGTGCATTTCCGTCACCCAGTATCGCAAACTGTCCATCATCAGCTGCAGTGAGCGAGCGTGCAGCGCGTTGATGGTATTGCCGCAGCCGGTGTAGTCCATGTAGTAACGCGGTTGGTCGGACACGGTGCGGTAGTACGTCGAATTGTCGAGGCCTCGGTAGCACAGCGTCGGGCCGAGGTGATTGCCCTCTGCGGTGTGATTGTAGACGACGTCCAGAATCACTTCGATACCCGCAGCATGCAGCGCCTTGACCATCGACTTGAACTCACGCACCTCGGCACCCGGCGTGGGGTCGCTCTTGTAGCGGGTATTCGGTGCGAAGTACGACAGCGTGTTGTAGCCCCAGTAATTGCACAATCCACGGTCGACCAGGAAGCGATCGTCGACGTGTTCGTGAACGGGAAGCAGTTCGACCGCGGTCACGCCCAGGCTCTTGAGATAATCGATGACGACTTGTGAACCGAGCGCAACGTAGGTGCCCCGGATGTTCCCGGGGATGCCGGGATGCAGTTTCGTGAAGCCCTTGACGTGCAGTTCGTAGATGATCGATTTGTGCAGCGGTGTACGCAGTGGGCGGTCATCGCCCCAAGGAAACGTCGTGTCGACGACGACGCACTTGGGCATGAAGGCAGTACTGTTGCGCTCGTCGTAGCTCAAGTCCTCGAGGGCGTGGCCGATGGTGTAACCGAACACCGAGTCGTCCCAACGCACGGGGCCGCTCAACGCCTTGGCGTAGGGATCGATGAGCAGCTTGTTGGGATTGAAGCGCAGGCCTCGCTCTGGCTTGTACGGGCCAAAGACACGGTAGCCGTACAACTGTCCTGGGGCCAGGTGTGGAATGTAGATGTGCCAGATGCCGTCGGTCTGCTCGGGCATCCGAATGCGTGTGGTGG
>QJWJ01000452.1 GCA_003235365.1 Deltaproteobacteria bacterium | reverse complement strand
ACGTTCACCACCGCCGCTGATCAGACTCCGCTTTCCGCGTTTCGCGCGCGCGTCGTTCCCATGCGGAAATCGACAGCCAGACAGCAAGCGCAACACCCAATCACACCGCGTTGGAGTCGGTAGCCGCTTGCCCACAGACGTTTCAGCGAGAACGCACACGTGATCCCCGCGAGGGAAGCGACGACCCGTAGCTCAACTCGCCTCGACCCCAATCAAACCAACGACATCACAGCGCTCGGAGAGAGGCAGACCTGCTCGTGAGTATTACGCAGTTCTTGCCGTACACCTCGTCAAACGTCGACGCCTCGACTAGGCAGGCGTAGTCGGTTCCACGACGCGCGGGCGCGCAGACCTGCAGCCAACAACAGAGCCAGCTCGACACCGCTCGACCGACCGCTTCTCCCAAAGGCCCAGGCGAGGCCCACGGAGACGCCATAAAGAACGCACAGTATCGAGCCCAGAGCAAGCTGGCTGGCCATATCTGGCGGCGTCAGGAAGGCACCGAGCACGAACGCCGCCACCACGAAGTAGCGCCAAACGCTCAGCAACTGGCGGTGGTTTACGATCCCGGCCATCGCCAACACCAACACCACGACGGGCAGCTCGAAAGCGAGCCCGAAGGCCAGCGACAATCTCACGAAGAAGGCAAGGTAATCGTCAACCATAATCATCGGTGTGCCTGGAGAATTCGCGAGCAAAAAGGCAAACGCCCTCGGCAGCACGAAAGCCCGGCACAGCCAGGTGCCCGCGGTGAACAGTATCAACGTGCCGAGCAGCAGGGGCAACAAGACGTGCCGCTCACGCTGATACAATCCCGGCGCGACGAACGCCCAAGCATGATAGACGATGACCGGTAGCGCCAACGCGATGGCAGCCGTGACGGCGATCGCGATGTACGCCGTGAATCCGGCAGTGGGTGACGGATAGTTCAACGCACACGCCGTTCCAGAAAACTCCATGCAGGCCACATCGAACGGCGCCTTGATCCACTCGAACAGTGTTTCACGGAACAGCCACGCGACGGGGAGCGCCGCGACGAACGTGACCACACACCACATCAGGCGCCGACGCAACTCGTCCAAGTGCTCGAGAAAACTCATTGCCTTTTCGCGATCTTCTTGCATGCCATACTCCTCGACCAGACAGCAACAGCGCCGCGAGCAAGGCTATTCCCGACGCAAGTGAGTCGCGCCACGAAATCACGGTACCGCCCGAGAATGGCCAGACGCTCCCGTCCGCCCTACGGGTGTGGCCCGGTGATGAACGACACGGCCGGTTCCTGCCCCTCCCGCAGCACGGCGACCCACAGCTCGTAGGGTTGATAAACCATGTAGCGAAGGCAGCCCTCGTCGACCTCGCCCGGCTCGAGTACGGCGCGACCGTTCATCTCCACTTGTTCGTAGCGCTTCGATTCGAACTGCTCCCAAGCGACGATGACGTCTCCACGCGCATTACGCAGCGTCGAATGACCATATGCGGTTCCTTCGATGGAACCAATCCGACGGCGAGAGACTTCTCGACCAAAGTCGTAGTCGACGAGAAACAACACGCCGTCCTCGGAGACGGGATCGTCGTGCGGCACCTCACTGGAGCCCATCCCCGAGGGCGTACGCCCTCAGCATCGAGGAACAGCATCCGTGGATTGAACGGGTCGAAGGAACCGACGTGGGTGTACACGGCGTCGCTCGATTCGGAGCAGGGGCGCAAGGCGTGCCGTGAGATGTCGCAAGCAGAGTCTGCGTCGCGCCACGACTCTGCCAACGCCGCACCGCGATCGTTCGACTTGCCGGGTTCACTCGGCTCCTTCCCCTCCGCTCGATCATCAACGTCGTTCGCAATCGGAGCGGCGTTTGGGGGAGGCACGATCGCCTACGTCGTGCGCGTTACTGCTGGCAGCACCTCCACAGCTGGTACCAAATGAAACGGCGAGGAGCGTTACCCATTTGGTACCATTCCCCGTACGCTGGAACGTGCTGTTTTGAGTAGGCGCCACCATCGACCCCGAAACCCCTTCGAGCTCAGTCACTTCGCCGCATCGCCGTAGGCGCCAGTATTGCCGTTTCGCTCACGTATCGCCAGTTCAACCCACAAAGGGTACCACGCGGCCTTCATTAACATCGCCGAATAGGCGCCGTACCGCCCCTTACCGGGGCATGACTGACTTATCGAGAACACGAGCGCGAAGGCAACGGAACACTCTTGGATTGGTTCGAAGCGTCTGGCCGATCGCCGCGTTGGCCACGGCCAGCGCTTGTGGGCGGATGGGCTACGAACGGCTCGAACCGGGCGACGAAGGGCAGGAGTCGGAATCACGCCTGCTCGTCGATGGGGGCGCACGAGCTGAACCGGATGGGCTCGGTGACGTCAGTGACGATGAAGGCGATGAGACACCAATGGGTGCTGCGTCGGCATCCAACTCCCCCTCCGATCCACAGCCCAACTCCGCCGGGCCTGCGACGACAGACGTCGACCCAAAGTCCACTCCCTCCACGGCAGCGTCCAGCGAAGCCAATCCCGTCGACTCGGAGGATGCTGACGGCGGTCCCGCGCCACAGCTTCCGGCACAACCCGACGACGACCAAACCGGCGACGACGGGGACGACGACTCGCAAGGAGGGCGCCCCGACGGTGGAGCGCCGCCGGTGCCAAGCGCAACCAACACGGGTGGCGGAACGAACCCCCCGACCCCGGACGCGGGCCCACCCAGCATCCCCACACCAGACTCGGCAGGCCTGCAAATCAAGTCGAATACGAGCCAAATCCAGTGTGGGGCCCCACTGACCTTGCCCTCCGTCGAAGTGGGGGGCTCAGTGTCCATCACCCTGGACATCGAGAACTACGGCGCCTCGACCCTCTCACTCTCTGCCAGTCCCGCCCTGACTTCTGCAGACATGGGCGAGTTCAGCATCACGGGTTGGCCTGCAGACACAATTCAACCGGGACAGACCACGAGCGTGACCCTCACGTTCTCGCCCCACGTTACCGGCACTCGCACCGCCAGGCTGGCGTTCACCTCGAACGACCCCACTCAACCCAATTGCGTGATCAACATCCGGGGCGAGTCCCAACCCCAATTCGCGGCGCAGAGCACCGGATCGTGGAGCAGCATCTCGTCGTTCAGCGAAGCGCGTTACGACTTCGGTGCGGCAATCCAAGCTGGAGCGATCTACATCGCCGGCGGGTTTGGACGCGCCGGTGCCAATCGAACCGAACTCGACGACGTACAGTTCGCGGTGCTCCAACCGGACGGGTCGCTCGGGAGTTGGACCAGCACGACCTCTCTCCCCGAGCCTCGTGGCGACCATTCCAGCTTTGCCTACGCGGGTCGTTTGTACGTGGCGGGGGGCGTGACCGATTGGACCGAGACGCGCCTCGACAGTGTGATCTCCGCTCCAGTGCTGGCGACCGGGCAATTGGGCAACTGGGTGAGCGAGGCGAGCCTGCCTTTCCCGCGCCGCTCGGGTACTGTGTCCGTCTACGGCAATCACGTATACCTGGTGGGCGGCACCCACGACGATGGCACGACGAACCAGGTGTTCAAGAGCGAGTTCGCCGACGACGGTTCGCTCGGGACGTGGACCACGTCCGCCCCGATGCTCTACGGTCACGATTCACCCGTCGCCGTCGTCACCAACGGACGCTTGTACGTGCTCGGGGGTTCGCTCAAGGGCGGACAGGGTTCGGCTGAGTACGCGACGATTGCCGGCGACGGCAGCCTGGGTCCTTGGAACGACGCCCCCTCGGCTCCCGAAGTGCGTTCCTGCGCCGCATCGTTTACCTATGGTGACAACTCCTTCTTCTTCGGTGGAAACAACGGGTCGGCCAACGGCGCCTACGCAACGGGCATGAGTGCGGCTCTGGACGCCACTGGTGGTCTGGGCCCCTGGAACACGTTACCCAACGGGTTGACCAATCGCCGCAGTGGCCTCGAAGCCTTCGTCTACGATTCTCGTGCCTACGTGCTGGGCGGCTGGAACGGCGCCCAAACGGCCTACGACGACGTTCAGAGTGCCCCGCTCGTGGCCAACTGAGCTACGTTGGTTTTGTACTCGAGACGTTGCACGGCCCATCACGACGCCTCTCGTCCCGGGCCGGCGCCTGACGCAGCCGGAGATCCCAGCCACGACGACCCCTGGGAGCGACACGTCGGGTCCGCTCGACGGTGGCGAAGAACGAGATCGCACCTCGCATCACGGAATCGGCCGTGTTCGACTGCGCTCCCCCTCGCCCTCAGCATCCACTCAGGCAACAGACTGCCGATCCTGGATGAGCTGATATCGCCTCGAAGCGCTGAGGCTGAAAGATGCGAATGCCACGAGAGCACCGACCAGCTTGCCAGTGCACGGGATTGCCCCGAAAAATCGCCCGGGATCGGTGAGGGCGCTGTTCGGGGCAACGTTCGGTCACTCTGTGCTCGCAGCTCGGTCCTCTACTAGGTGATTGATTTGTCGCGGCAATCAACCTGATTGCCGCTCCAGCACGCGCCCTGAAGCGCGAATTCCGCGAGAAATTTGTGCGATCTGGATTCGCTGAAGCGGGTATTAGTATGTCGCCATGGAAACCTTCTCCCGCGTGCGCTCCTTGGACTGGAAGGTCCTGCTGTCTTGCTTGCCGTTGCTGGCAGCACTCGGCTGTGGCTCGGACGCCAACACCGGCGAAGGGGACCCCGCGCTCACCAACGCCCCGACGGGCGGTCCCAGCGGCAGCGTGTCGGCTCCTGGCCCCCAACTGACGGGCCCTGGCCCGAGCACGACTGCGCCGGGACCACTCTCGACGGAGCCGGGCCCGAGCGGCACGCCGAGCTCTCCGACGACGTCGGCCGGTCCCACGGGGAGCACACCGCCTGGACCGAGTGGGACAACAGGAGCAGGCCCAGGCACTTGTGCGGCAACAGTCACGTCGGGCACCGCGTGCAACCCGACGGTCGACGTCACGACCTGCGAAGCCGCCGGCAACACCTGCACGTGCAGTGCGGACTCGATGATGTGGACCTGTACACCAGTCCCATCAGGTGCTGGCGGCGTGCCCTCGACGCCCGGCCCCATTGGCGAGGGCGGATCCGTCGGCAATGCGGGAGGGGCGGGCGGTGGAGCGGGAGGAGGAGCCGGGGGAAGCACCCCCGGAACGACCGAAATGGAGTGGTTACCCTCGTGGGCTACGACCATTCAGCGCACGGAGCAGAACAACCTCCCCCCGGCGCTCAACGGCAAGACGCTTCGCCAGTACATCTACCCATCGTTCTCGGGTAGTCAGATCCGCATTCAGCTCAGCAACGAGCGCGGTAACGGCCCGGTCGAAATCAGCAAGGTCCACATCGCGATGGGCGGCGGCGGTGGCGGTCAGATGGACGCCGCAACGGATACCGCGTTTACCTTCGATGGCAACGACGGAGTGACCATCCCCCAAGGCGAAACGGCCTGGTCGGATCCCGTCGACTTCGAACTGAAAGAGACCGAGCTCACCGCGGTGTCGATCCTGTTCGGAAGCGCAGTACCCAGTGACATCACCGGTCACCCCGGCGCGCGAACGACGTCCCACGTGGGTAATGGTGACGTCGTCAGCGAAGCCAGCATGGGCAGCACCGAAACGCGCGATCGCTGGTACTTCATCGACGCCATCGAGGTGATGGCACCCACCGACTGCTATGCGGCGGCCGTGCTGGGCGACTCGATCACCGACGGCTACGGCGTGCTCAACGAGTTCGGACGCTGGCCGGATTTCATGACGCTCCACTTCAAGGAAGACCCCATGCTCGCCGACAAGGTGTCAGTGCTGAACTTCGGCATGGGGGCCAACAACCTGACCATCAGCGGCGCGGATCAGGATTCGGGTCTGGTGCGCTTCGAGCGCGACGTGCTCAAACGACCGAAGATCAAGTGGCTGTTGGTATTGGAAGGGGTCAACGACATCGGTGGGGGTGTCGCAGCTGCCCCGATCACGTCGGCCTACCACGACATCATCGAGCGATCCCACGAGGTGGGCATCTTGGTGTACGGTATCCCGCTACTACCAATCGGCAACAGCAGCTACGCCAGCGGCGAAACCACGAAGAACCAAGTCAACGACTGGATCAACACGAGCGGCGAATTCGACGCGGTGTTGCCTCTCGACGAGGCAGTCGCCGACCCGAACAACCCGAGCCAACAACTGCAGTCGCTGACCAACGACTTCCTACACCCCAACATCCAAGGCTACGAAGCGATGGGGCGCGCCGTCGACAGGTCCCTGTTCTACAACATCATGCAATGACGCGGCGAATGTAGCAGGTTCGAACGCATCGTGATTGGGATGCACAAGAGGCTCATCGCCGTGTCCTTGTCGCTGATGCCCTCGTTGGACGGCGTGTACCTCAGTCGCTATTCCCCGTCCGGCGGCCACGATTGGACCCAGCCCATTGCATCGAGCGGACTGCACAAGTACCAACGCGATTGCCAGCGATGGTCGAGGGCACTCTTCGTCGTCGTGACCACCGATGACAGGCGGATCATCGCCATCGACACGAGTGACGGGCGAACGCTCTGGACGTCTGCTGCGTCACAAACCATGAGCGGCCGCGCGCTGGCCCTCGATGGCAACGGTAGGGTCCTGCTTTCGGGGATCCGATTGGGTCGGCGCAGCTCGTCGTGGGATGGCCTCCTGCTATCCGAGCGGTTCGTTCCCCCCGCCTTGTAGACTCGGTAGATTCAGTAGACTCAGCAGATCCAAGGCGTTTCTTCCAGCCCTCACCGAAACGGGGCCTGAGAACCTGCCCGACAATCGTGCTCGCCTGTGCTCACCCGTTTGGGCGGCGATCAGATTGGTTGCCGCAACCAAGTCACGGCCTGGGGGCATCACCGCACGAACTGCACGTTGGCCAACACTCTTGCGGCGCAAGTTTCTGTGCCAGGATAATGGCTGTGTGCAGTGATCGAATGAATTCCGGTTGCCTCGAACGTCACTTGGGCCGTTCCCGGGCTGTCATCCGGCACAGTCACCTCCACGACGGCATCGGGCTTGTCGAGGTTCGTGATCTGCCACAACCAGGGGGGGACCACCGCCGTCGGATCCGACTTGACG